>CAMZKL010000036.1 GCA_947311255.1 uncultured Chlorobiota bacterium
ACTATAAAAAACGCAAAATGACCATTTAGTGTCGGTGTGAATTTGTTAATTAGTTGATTATAAGACAATAATATTACTGCCATTTTGCAAAAATATTCACACCGACACTTTTTGGAGTGGACTCAACTATACAGTTTATTACATTTATAAATCTTTTCCGCAACAATGTTTAAATTTCTTTCCGCTTCCGCAGGGGCATGGCGAATTTCGTCCTGTTACTTTTCTCTTTTTTATTTTAAAACGACTTATGCCATCAGTTTTAAATATCTGTTCTAAAAGTTTATAAAGTTCGGGGTGTTTCTTTTTGAGAAGTTCAGGGCGTTCAAAAAAATATTCGCTTATTACAGAAAAAAACTCAGCCTTACTTGTTGCACCATAAGGATTTATATCGGATTTACCTTTATAAATTTCATCAATTTTTTGCTTTATTAAATCAATCCATGGAATTGTATATTGTTTTTCAAGAAGGAGTTTAGGAACACCATCAATTGCTCCGTCAGACTTGTCAATAAGATGTACAAATTCATGTATGGCAGTATTTTTTTTATCTGTTTCGTTTCGGAAACCATTTATTAAACTTTGCTTCGATAAAATCATTTTGCCCTCCATAACACCTGAGCCCACCATTCCAAGTACTGTACTGTCACTATTTACACCAAAATCCATATTAAAAGATGTTGGATATAAAAGAACTTCATCAATATTTAAGTATCGCCATTCAGGAAATTCAAAAATTGGAATTATTGCACTTGATGCAATTAATAATTTGTCTGTGTCATCAACTTCTGTTTTAATACCGGTTATTCTGCAATTCAATAAAAATTCTTGTATTTTAAATTCAAAATGTTTTTTCTCTTCTTCATTTAAGTTATTATAGAAGATAAGCTTTTCTGAAAGAATTATTCGCCAATTGGCAGGAAATTTTTCTTTGGGTATTTTCCAAGCATTTTTCTTTTTTATGTATCTTATCAGAAGTATAATAAGAAGTAGGATTATTGCTAATATTATTTTTTCGTACATTTTATATTTCTTAAATTTCAACAAATATATTAAATTTGAGAGATTTTGAGATTGTTAAAAAAAACAAAAGCCACAAATACACTAATAAATAACTTTATGACACTAAAAAAAGAGTACGACTACGTAATAATAGGTTCCGGTTTCGGTGGCTCAGTTTCGGCTTTGCGACTTTCCGAAAAAGGATATAAAGTTTTGGTAATTGAAAAAGGAAAACATTATAAAGACAAAGATTTTCCGAAAACAAATTGGAACTTACGAAAATGGTTATGGTTGCCAAAATTGGGTTTATTTGGTATTCAAAAAATAAGTTTTTTAAGACATATTTCAGCAATGAGCGGTGTAGGTGTAGGCGGAGGTTCTTTGGTATATGCCAATACTTTACCAAAACCTAAAAGTCCATTTTTCAACCATGGCTCATGGGTTGCACTTGCCGATTGGGAGAAGGAACTTGCCCCACATTATGAAACAGCATGGAAAATGCTCGGAGCCACAGAAAACACATATTTTGGTGAAAGCGATTTAGCATTTAAGGAACTTGCAAAAGAAATCGGACAAGAAGATAAATTCAGACCCGTAAAAGTTGCCGTATATTTCGGTGAAAATGATGTTACGGTTAATGACCCATATTTTAGCGGCAAAGGACCGACAAGAACTGGATGCATACAATGTGGAAGTTGCATGACAGGTTGTAGGCATAATGCAAAAAACACTTTGGATAAGAACTATTTACATCTTGCACAACAGCTCGGGGCTGAAATTATTGCAGAGCAAGAAGTTACGGATATTATTCCGCTTGACGGAAAAAGCGGAAAACCAGGCTATAAAGTTATTTTCAGGCAATCAACAAAGTTATTTAAGAAGAAACAAAGTGTTAAAGCGAAGGGAGTTGTAATATCAGGCGGTGTGCTTGGAACAGTTCCTTTATTATTGAAACAAAAAAGAAAAAACTTGCCAAATTTAAGCGAAACAGTCGGGAATAATATCAGAACAAACAATGAAGCATTAATTCTCACCGTAACAGCCGATAAAAACAAAAATATGTCGGACGGAATTGCCATAGGCTCAATAATCGAACTTGACGAAAACAGCAATGTTGAACCTGTAAGATACGGCAATGGCTCTGGCTTTTGGCGACTTTTAGTGATGCCTATGGTAAGTGAAAAGAATTTCTTTTTGCGAATTTTAAAATTATTTATTATTCCGTTTACTGCACCTTTAATGTGGCTTAAAATTTTCTTTGCTCCAAATTTCGGAAAACAAACTTCTGTTATTTTATTTATGCAACATCTTGACAGCACTTTAAAATTAAGACGGAAATTTTTGCGAACAGGAACAAAAATTGAAAAAGGTAAAAACCCAACTGCATTTATTCCTGAAGCACATAAAGTTGCACATAAATATGGCAAAATAATTAATGGAAAACCTACGGTTATGCTTACGGAAACTCTTACAGGAATTCCTTCAACCGCACATATTTTGGGCGGTGCAGTAATGGGTAAGGATGCAAATGAAGGTGTTATTGATAAAAACAATAAAGTTTTCGGCTATGAAAATATGTATGTTTGCGACGCATCGATGATTTCGGCAAATCCGGGCGTTAATCCGGCATTAAGTATTACGGCAATAAGTGAACGGGCAATGAGTTTGGTACCGGATAAATAAAATATAGATTTTTACCGTAAAAATGTAAGATTTTCTGTTGTAATGAATTCAAAACACACAAGCCGTATAAAAAGATACTTTTATCCAAATTATTTTTTTATGTGAATTTTATTTATTTATTTTGTTGCGTTAAACTAAAATCTAACCGGCTTATCTTCTTTACCTAATTATTCTGCAATTATGTAATAGACCTTTCTCCGGTTAAGAACTTACATAAACATGAGAAGAAAAATAGGATTTAAAAAATTAGTTACGGGTTTTGTTGTGATATTAACAATTACCTTATTTTCTGCAATATTCAGCTCCGTAATAATCAATAACAACTCAAAGAGGATATTACACGTAAATAATGATATTTATCCTTTTACGGATAAACTTGCGGAATTTGAGCAAATTGTTTTGAACTCAAAAATGCTTATAACAAACTGGGTATATTTGCAATACAATATTGAGGATAAAGAAGAATTAAAAAAACTCATAAAAGAAGATTACCCCAAAATAAAGCAGGAAATTTTGACTTCCCTAAAAAAATCAGGACAAGAAAAGAATTCAGAATCTTTGCACCTTATTTTTGAAAAGATGGACGAAATTCTTGCAATAAACAAAGAATTAATGAACACTTTATCCAGTTTTGATGATTACGAAGATGCCCAAAAGATATTTGATGCCGAAGAAAAAATAGAAGAAGAAGTTATACCTTTGAGTAATGAGATAAGAACACTGCTGAACGATTTTATAAACAAGACAAAGAAAAAAAATGACATCATAAGAGATAAAATGATAAGCTCTTTGAAGCAACTTGAAATAACTTCAATAATTTTCGGTTTCGGAATGTTTATAATAATCCTGTTATCGGTCATATACATTCAAAAAAATATTACAATTCCGGTAACACAAGTTCACGATATACTTTTAAAACTGAGTAAAGGTGAAATTATTAAACAAAAAGTAAAGCAAACCGATGATATTATTGCAGAAATGGTTTCTGCACTATACAAATTATCGGATAATTTTAATAAAGTTGCCGTAAATGCACAAAAAATAGGAAAAGGAAACTTTGATACAGAAATAAAACCTCTGAGCGATAAAGATATTTTGGGAAACGCCATCTTGGAAATGAGAAACAGCTTAAAAGCATATTCGGAAGAGATGGAAGCAAAAGTAAGAGAACGAACAGCAGAAATTTCAAGACAAAAAGAAATTATTGAAGAAAAAAACAAAAATATTACGGCAAGTATAAACTATGCAGTAAGAATACAAAAAGCAAGTCTTCCGCAAGTAACAACAATACAGACGGAATTGCCGGACTCGTTTATATTGTTTAAACCGAAAGATATTGTAAGCGGTGATTTTTATTGGTTTTCAAAATCAGAAGATAAAATTATTATTGCTGCGATAGACTGCACCGGACACGGAATACCCGGAGCATTTATGAGTTTGATAGGCATAAATCTACTTTCGGGTATCGTAAACGAAAATAAAATTACGGAAGCTGATGAAATATTAAACGAACTTCACAGGAGGGTTCAATTGGCGCTAAAACAGGATGTTACAGCAAATCAGGACGGAATGGACGCAGCTTTGTGCGTAATTGATACAAACAATAAAAAAGTTGATTTTGCAGGAGCCAAAAACCCGTTGGTTTACATACAAAACGACACATTATTCCGGATAAAAGGCGATAAAAAAAGCATAGGCGGGAAACAAGTTGAAGGTAAGTTTACAAAACACACAATATCAGCAGAAGAACCCACATCTTTTTATATTTTTTCAGACGGATTTCAAGACCAATTCGGAGGTAAAAACGGCAGAAAATTTATGATAAAAAATATGTTGAATTTATTTTCGGATAATCATAAATTGCCGTTTTCAAAACAAAACGAAATATACGACAATACAATAACAGAATGGAAATCATCTTTGCCTCAGACAGATGATATTTTGATAATAGGTTTCAAACTTTAAATTTAAAATTATATTAAAATGAAAAAAGCAATACCATTTTTACTTATTCTTTTCTTTTTCACAAATCTTAAAGCACAACAAGATACGATAAACGATGAATTTTCGTCAAACATTATTACAAAGCAAAGCAGCAAGGGAGAAGTCGGTTCTTTCGGAAAACGACTATCTGCTCTTACAAGTTTTGTCAGTCTGAACGGCTATGCCACCAATGAATTTTTGTATTTTGAAGACGGAACAAACACGTTCAGCAATCATTATTTTAATATGCTGGCAAGTGCCGAAATTTCAGAACGCATTTTTGCCGAAATCCAAATGGAATATGAATACGGAGGAAGTCAGATAGGAGCAAGATACGCACAAATCGACTATAAATTTAATGATTTGTTTGTAATAAGGTCGGGGAAATTTTTAGTCCCTGCCGGCGAGTATAATGAATATCTATATCCCGAATACCTGTCAAAAACCACGAGAAGAGCTTTTGTAAATGAAGAAATTGTCCCCGTTTCCTGGGGCGAAGTAGGTGTTCAGCTCAGAGGACAGTTAAAACTCAGAGGAGACAGCGGTTTATTCAGACCTTTTTATTCTTTGTATGTCGTAAACGGATTAAAAGCCTCCGGAAACAACAGCAATATACGACAAATGCGGGAAAATGCCCTTGACACTTTGGGCGGAAACTTAGCATACGGCGGAAACATAGGAACGGAAATAGGCAAATATTTTAACATTCAATTTAATTATTACACCGGCGATTACAATCCCGCAGGTGATGCCGAATTAACAATTTACGGAACATCATTAGGGTTTGATAATAATAAATTAAGCATCTACGGTGCGTATCATGCGGCAGACCAAGAATACGAAGTTGACGGGCAAATGAACAAATGGAATAAATACGGGTTTTACGGTTTAATAGCTTATAAATACAAAAATATAGAACCTGTATTCAGATATGACAGAATAAGACTTGACGGACTCAACTTAAACGATAAAGACAGGATGACATTCGGGCTGAATTATCATTTTTATGAAAACTGTGTATTAAAAGTTAACTATGAAGTTGTTAAAAATCAAGGAATTGATATAAGCGATAACTTGTTTTCGGTTCAAATAGCCGTAGGATTTTAAAAAAGAACTATGAAAAAAAGACATAAAATCTTTCTTCTGTTCTTGATGTGTATATTTTATTTTAATGCGTCAAATGCACAAAATACAAGGGCATATTATCAGTCTTTGTTTTTGCTGAAATTTATAAAATATGCAAACTGGACAAAGCAGCCCGATTATTACAAAATCGGTGTTATCGGAAATACGCCTGTTATTCCGCATTTAAAAACGATGACAAAGAAGCGGAGAGTGAATGGAAAGCCCGTTGTTTTATATAAAATAAATTCTTACGCCGATTTAGGAAAGTATTCTTTGATATATATACCGAGAAACCAAAATAATAAGGTTAAATATATTGTGTCAAAAACAAAAAATAAAGACATTCTTATTGTTACGGAAGATGACAGATACATCTATCGAGGAGCATTAATAAGTTTTTATGAAAGAAGGAAAGCCCTTAAATTCAAAATAAATACAAGAGCAACGGCAAGAAGGAAAATACAAATAAGCCGAAGGCTTATGTCGGTAGCAACGGTTATTCACTAAATACTTAAAAAATACATCGCACTTTTTTCCGGAATTCCTTCAACCGTACATATTCTGGGCGGTGCAGTAATGGGGAAAAATTCCGAAACCGGAGTTATTGATAAAAACAATAAAGTTTTCGGATATGAGAATATGTATGTTTGCGACGGTTCAATGATTTCAGCAAATCCGGGAGTTAATCCTGCATTGAGTATTACGGCAATTAGTGAGCGGGCGATGAGTTTTATTTCTTCTAAAAAGAAATAAATTTTTAATTTTGGTCTTTAAATGTTAAAAATAAATATTATGAAACAAATCAGAATATTATTTATTGAAGGCGGACCAGTTTTTATGTACTCCATTTTACTTTTATTGATAATAATTTTCATTCTTTTTATTTTAGGTTTAAATACTAAAATTAATAGACAAAAAACAATAGATTTAATTTCATCTTTTGCTTTGATTGCGATAGTTCTGGGACTTTTAGGACAGGCAATCCACATTTGCAGTATACTTAACTTAGCACAAATGGCAGGTGACATCTCTTTTGGATTAATGATAATATCTTCTAAAATTACTTTCTTCACTTCTATTTTTGGAGCAATTACCTTTATAATTGCTCGTTTAGGAATTATTATTTTGGTTTGGATTAAGAAAGAAGATAAGTAAAATCTGAACTTTATTTTCAAAACAAATTTCTTTAAGTTTATGAAGGAATATGTTTTTAATTTTGACTTACTAAAAAACACTAAATATACTGATAATAAGTGAGCGGAGTATGACTATTATACAAAACAAAGAACTATAATTTTATGTATTTTAAAACTTTAATATTCAACAAAATAAATTTAAAATGACAAACCAAATAAAAGCAAAACCTAAATTTAAAACTGCAGAAAAGTTAGATATTATAAATATTGAAAAACAAAAACTTTCAAACGGAATACCATATTATTTAGTTAATGGAGGAGAACAAGATGTTGTTAAAATTGATTTTATAATTAAAGCAGGTAAAGTGTACAACAAAAACCCTTTAATTGCTGATGCTGCAATTGTACTTGCAGATGTAGGGACAAAAAATAAAACAGCCGAACAAATTGCAGAAAAACTTGATTTTTATGGAGCATTTTTAGAATTAAATGCAGGAATGCACTTTTCAAAAATTACTCTTTACACATTAAATAAATATTTGAAAGAAACAATAGCTATTGTTGCAGATGTATTCTACAATGCAACATTTCCAGAAAGTGAAATTGAACTTTATGTACAAAACAAGTATCAAACATACTTAATTGAGAGGCAAAAAACTAATGCAGTTTCGCATGAAGTTTTTTATGAAACAATATTTGGTAAAAATCATCCCTACGGTATTAATATAACGGAAAAAGAATTCAAAGATATTAATTCAGAAAAAGTAAAAAAATTTTACAATAAAAAATTTAAGTCTGAAAATTTAACAATAATTCTTGCAGGAAAAATAAACGAAGATCATATTAGTCTATTAAATGATTTTTTTGGAAAAACAAAAGTAAAAAAACTAAAAAATGAGGAAATTATATTTCCAAAAATTCCGAAAAAAAAAACAAGAAAGTTTATAAGTATTGAAAATACAGTTCAATCGTCAATTCGCATAGGTAAGAAAACAATAAATAGAACTCATCAGGATTATTTTAATTTGAACATAACATCCATTATCTTAGGAGGATATTTTGGTTCAAGATTAATGACAAATATTCGTGAAGATAAAGGATATACATACGGTATTTATGCTAGTACTACTTCTATGATTGAAGCAGGAGTGTTTCAAATTTCTGCGGAATCGGGGAAAGATGTTTATAAAAAAGCCATTGTTGAGATTTACAAAGAATTAAAAATATTAAGAACAACTTTGATATCATCAGAAGAATTAAATAGGGTAAAAAATTATTTAATTGGAAACTTTTCGAGAATGTTTGATGGTGCATTTGCTGTCTCTGAAACTTTAAGAACAGTTATTTTATATGATATGAATTTAGATTATTATAAAAGATTTTTTGAAACTGTGAAAGAAATAACTCCTGAAATTATAATGAATACAGCTAAAAAGTATCTTAATGAAAATACAATGATTGAAATTGTTGTAGGAGCGAAATAAACAGAATAATAAACAACGAATATTTTTGTTTAAAATTGCAATTAAACACACTAAATATCTTATATTTAAGAAAATAATTTGAAATATATAAAAACTGTTTATATATTTGACCAATATTCAGGGATACCGAAAACTGATTACAAAAGAGTAGGTAAATAAATTATTAAAAAAAAATTATTTTATGGAAAGTTTTAACAAGTATTTTTTAGACGTTTTAAAAGGTCAGTATGCTGATTTTAAAGGCAGAACTGCAAAAAAAGATTTTTGGATGTTTATCTTGTTCTCAATTGTAATTAACATTGTATTATCAATTATTGATAATATTATTGGAATGAAGATTTTTAGCGGAATATTTGGGCTAGCTGTTATGATTCCAAGTTTAGCAATTGGAGCAAGAAGATTACACGATATAGGCAAAAGCGGTTGGTTACAACTATTAGCTTTAATTCCTTTAATCGGAATAATTATTTTAATTATTTTCTGGATAAAAGACGGAGTTGAAGAAGATAACAAGTGGGGTGCTAAAGCAGTTGAAGCATAATAAACACTCTTTTTTAAAATATTAAAAGCAGATTTATTTCTGCTTTTTTTTACAGGTAATGTTGGTATGATTTGGGGTATTTGGACGATTAACTTACTTTCAAAAAGTTTTGGAAAGGATGTAGGTTATACGTTAGGAATGCTTTTCTTAGGAATTATCTTTATTCCAATGCTTGGATTTGGAGATGCACAATACCAAGGACCTGCTGCAAAAGAAGCACAACAGGCATAAAAACAATACAATATTTTGTAAAAGAAAACCGAAAAGAAATTATCTTTTCGGTTTCTTATTTTTGTAAATTTGCAATAAAAAAAATAAATCTAATGCTAAATTACCTTTTTTTTTGTTTAGTACTAATATTTTTGAATTAAAATGTATCAACAATTAAAATACATAAAATATAAATTTACTGCAAAACATAAGAATGGATACGGAATCCACTCCCCTTTTTTGTATGATTTAATAAGAAATATAATCTCAGAATATTCAAATTATTATGCTTTAGATGATATTGCAGCTTTGAGATATGACCTATTAGATTCAACAGAAAAAATAAATGTGAAAGATTTTGGTGCAGGCTCCAAAAAAATGAGTTCAGCTTACAGAAAAGTAAAAGATATTACTAAATATTCAGCAATTAATGAAAAATTTGGAGAATTGTTATTCCGATTAATTGAATATTTTAAACCAAAAACAATTTTAGAACTTGGAACATCTCTTGGAATTGGATCTTTATATCTGGCAATGCCAAACAGTAAGGCAAAAATATACACAATAGAAGGTTGCCCTGAAACAGCAAAAAAAGCCTCTAAAAACTTTAAAGAATTAAAAATTAAAAATATTCAGCAAAAAATTGGAAATATTAATACAGAATTACCTGAATTGCTAAAAAACTTAGAAAAATTAGATTTTGTATATTTTGATGGTAATCACCAAAAAAATGCTACTATTAATTATTTTAATCAATGTTTAAGTAAAAAACATAATAATACTATTTTTTGGTTTGATGATATAAATTGGTCAAAAGGTATGAATGAGGCATGGGAAGAAATAAAAAAAAATAAGGATGTAAGTTTAACAATTGATTTATTCTTTTGTGGAATAGTCTTTTTTAAAAAAGAGTTATCAAAAGAAGATTTTATTATAAGGTTTTGACAAAACAATAAAACAAGTTAGAAATTCTTAGTATTCCTAATTAAAAGTTTTTTTTAAGCAATTTTAATATCTTTTTCGGACAACAATGTTTTAAATTTTAACAAAGAACAATCTTAAAAATATTCAATAACGTTTTGAAACCAGACTTCAAGAACATTCTAAAAACAGATAGCTTGCGAGCTACCGCAGATATAGCTTGCGAAGCAATTGGAAACAAGCAACTTTATTTTAAAGAAGTACTTATGTTAAGTTTGGAAGAAAAATCTCCCGAAAATTGGCGTGCGGCAAGAGTTATAGGATTGAGTATTTTAAAATACCCAAATTTATTTGTTCCATATGTTAATAAAATTGCAAAACTTTTCCCTGAATTTAAAAATGACGGATTAAAAAGAAGCTATGCCTTTGTATTATCAAAATATGTTAAATATTTGTCCGAAGATAATCTCACAAAATTAATTGAAACCTGTTTCTCATATATGCTTTCAAATGAAAAAGTTGCAGTAAAATTTAATTGTTTAACTTTACTTTTTAATATTTCAGAAAAAATTTCCGATTTAAAACCAGAATTATTAGCTTCAATTGAATTTAATTTATCAGAAGGTGTATTCAGACTAAATGGAGATATAAAAAAATATTACAGGAAACTTCAAAAATATTGTTTGAAAAATGATTTTATAATGATGTAAATTTAAATACTTTTGTGCCTGAATACTAAAATTTTAAATAATAAATACACACTTAAACTAATAAAAATTTACTTAAATAATATAATAATGGATTACATACAAATAATAGGATATGCAGCTTCTGTAATTATTGCAATTTCAATGACAATGAGCTCAATAGTTAAATTCAGATGGGTTAATTTAATAGGAGCAATTTCCTTTTTAATTTATGGTTTATTATTTAACTCAATTCCAATAGTTATTTTAAATGTATTTATAATTTTAACAGACATATATTACCTTTATAGAATATACAGTAAAAAAGAGCTATTTACAACTCTTGAGATTAGAAGTGGTAACAAATATTTATTAAATTTTTTAAAATTTCATGATAAAGGAATTCAAAAATTTTTTCCCGGTTTCAAATATAAACCTGAACTAAATACTATAAGTTTTTTTGTTTTAAGAAATATGGCTGTTGCAGGTATTTTTTTAGCTCATAAAAAAGACAGTAAAACTTTAAGTGTTGGTCTAGACTTTGTTGTTCCTGAATATAGAGATTATAAAAACGCAAAATTTATATACCATAGATTAAAAAACGATTTTATTGAAAATGGTATAGAAAAAATTATTGTAGTCCCGCAAACTTTTGATCATATAAAATACTTGAAGAAAGTTGGATTTAAAAAAGATAATGACGGACTTTTTATTATGAAGATTATTGAATAAAATTAACAATTTTGAATTACTGCCAAATAATGTACACAAGTAACAAAGAAGCTGAAAAGATTAAAAAAATTTTAATTATTAATGGAATAATTGTTACTTCTGAAAGGATTTTTAAATCTGATATATTATCAGAAAATGGTATAATTACTAAAATTTCTCCAAAAATAAACAGGAAAGACATTGAAACTATAATTGATGCAAAAGGAAAATATATTTTTCCCGGAGGGATTGATCCTCATGTACATATGCAACTTCCAACTCCTGCTGGTTTTTCTTCTGACAATTTTTACACCGGTAGCAAAGCCTCACTTTTTGGCGGAACAACAACAATTTTAGATTTTGTTACACCAAATAAAGAGCAAAATCTTGTAAAAGCTCTTTCTGAAAGGAAAAAAGAAGCAAGCAACTCATTAACTGATTATAGTTTCCACGTTTCACCAATTGATTTTCATAAAAATATTGAAAATGAAATATCTCAAATCATAAAGTCAGGGATAAATTCTTTTAAAGTTTATATGGCATACAGCATAGGACTAAAATATGATGTTTTATTAAAAATTATGAAAATTGTTGCAAAATCAAAAGGTATTATTACAGTTCATGCTGAATTAGGAAATGAAATTGATAAATTAAGAAATAATTGTGCAAAAAATGGAAATTTTAGTCCCAAATATCATGCTATTTCACGACCAAACTACACAGAATCTGATGCTGTAAAAAAAATTATTAATTTTTCTGAACAAACAAAATGCACTGTTTATATTGTTCATGTTTCTTCAAAAGAAAGTATAGAACATATAAAAAAAGCTCAAAAAAAAGGAATAAGTATATTTGCAGAAACTTGTCCTCAATATCTTTTACTAACTGACGATAAATTATTTGGAGAATTTAATGAAACATCAAAATATGTTTTCAGCCCGGTAATAAGAAAAAAAGAAGATAATTTTGCTTTATGGAAAGCTCTTAAAGCCGGAAATATACAAACTGTTGGCACAGACCATTGTCCTTTTAACCTTTCTCAAAAAAAACTTGGGGAAAATGATTTTAGAAAAATACCAAATGGAGCAGGAGGAGTTGAACACCGTTTATCTCTACTATATACACATGGAGTTATAGAAAATAAAATTTCGCTAAATGAGTTTGTAAAATTAACTTCAACAAATACTGCGAAAATTTTTGGATTATATCCTAAAAAAGGTGAAATAGCTGTTGGTTCAGATGCAGATTTAGTAATATGGAACTCAAAAATTAATGAAATAATAAGTTCTAAAACTCACCATTCGAATTGCGATTTGAATATTTATGAAGGAACAATAATAAAAGGAAAACCTGAATTTGTCATAAAAGCAGGTAAAGTGTGTATTAAAAAGAATGAATTTATTTCATCAGATATTAAAGGATTATTTTTAAAACGAAAAATATGAAAAATATTTTAATGTTATTTATTTTAGTTAGTTCAATAACTTTTAATTCTTGCATTAAAAATCCTGAGAAGAGTTCCGGTTCACAAATTTTGGAAGGAAGTATATCAGAAAAGAAAAATATTTTTCCAAATGATGAAATAGATTTCTCAAAAATTGTTATTTCTAACGACTCATTAGATTTAGCCCTTTTTAATTTGCTTGTTGATTTTAAATTATATTCAGAAGAGAAAATATTAAAAAATATTAATGTCCTAATTGATAGAGGGGCAAACCCAAATGCTGTTGTAGAATATAAATATTCAGTAAGAAAGCTCGGAACTTATATTCCTATTGTAAAAAGTTTTTATAAAAAGAAATATAGAACCTATTCTAACAACTCTACTCCATTTTTAGAAGCGGTTAATACAAGAAACATAAATATTACAAGTGAAATGATAAGTTTGGGAGCAGATGTCAATACACCTTCAAAAAACAAAACCTACCCTATTGATATTGCCCTAAACAAAGAAGATTTAAATATGATTAATCTTCTTATTGAAAACAAATGTAATATTAAAAATGCTAACTTATCTGGATGTAAAGACATAAGCATAATTGAGAAAATGGTAAATCTCGGAACAAACACTAAAACCATCAATATTAATTTTGCATTAGAAAATGAAGCCGATTTGAAAAGAATTTTAAGTTTAAAACCAAATGTTAACAACTCTGAGTTAAACTTTAGAATAGTTTTTAATAACAAACAAAACTTAAATCTTCTTTTAAAAGCGGGTTTAAATAATACTGCCAAGGGAAAATTCCCTGATAATAAACCTTTAATTTTTAATGCCATAAAATATTCCGATTTAAAAACTATTAAAAAATTAGAAACCTACGGAATTAATATTTTTTACAAAACTAAAGAAGCAAATGTTAGTAATACTCCTTTATTTGCAGTAATTAAAAGTCAAAAAAAAGATATTTTAGAATATTACATTCAAAAAGGAGCAAACGTAAACGAAAAAGACTGGACAAAGCGTTCTGCACTGTTATTTGCTGTTAATACAGACAATGATATTATTATTAAATTATTAATTGATGCAGGAGCAAACAAAGAATACTCTGGATATTTTAACAAAACAGCTTTAATGTATGCTATTGATTATGACCATTATATATCTGCCCAAACACTAATTAATGAAGATGCAAACTTAAACTACAAAAATAATTATGGAGAAACTTGTTTATCCATAGCAATTAAAAGACATAATCTTCCAATGATTAAATTACTAAAAGAAAATGGGGCAAATTTTAAAATTAAGTATAAAAACTTGCCAATACAACAATATGCAGAAAGTGTAAATTCGCCGAATATTATTGTTCAATATTTGAAAAACAATAACAAATAGTGTTTACCCTTAAAGTTTCTGTTCACTTATATTAAACTTTATTATAAGGAATAGTAAAACTAAAAACTGAACCTTTCCTTTCTATTGATTCAACTGACATTTTCCCTCCCATTAACTCAACAAAACCTTTTGAAATTGCTAAACCTAAACCTGTGCCTCCATAAACTTTTTTTGTTTTATTATTGGCTTGCCTAAACCTTTCAAATATATATTGAATATTTTTTTTTGATATACCAATTCCTGTATCTTTAATTTCAAACAAAATCTCTTTTCCGTGTAAAATCGAGTATTTAATTTCAATTACACCTTTTTCAGTGAACTTTATAGCATTACTAATTAAATTTGTTAAAATCTGCCTTAAACGTTGTCTGTCAATTAGTATTAAATCCTCTCCCTCAATAATTTTGCAATTTACAATAAGCGTTTTATTTTTATTATTATGAAGCTTAGAAATAAAAAACATATAAACTTCATTAACTAATGAAATAATCTTAACCTCGGACTCAACAATTTCTAATTGTTTTGCATCAATTTTAGAAATATCGATAATATCATCAATTAATTCTAAGAGATAATTTCCTGAATTATTAATAATGTCAATAAATTTATTTCTTTTTTCAACTTCAAGTTTTTTATTTTTTATTAATTCTCCAAAACCAAGAATTGCATTCATTGGTGTTCTAATTTCATGCGACATATTTTTAAGAAAAGCAGTTTTTAACCTATTACTTTCATTTGCCTTTTCCTTTTCAATAAATAATAATTCTTCTAATTTTTTCTTTTCAGATATATCAATATTATATTCTATAACTTGAATTAGATTATTATTATCATCAAAAATAGGAAATCCGTGAACTTCAAAAACTCTTTTTTCTTTATTCTTATCATAATGAATATGTTCAGTAACGCAAGATTTTTTTGTTTTTTTTATAATATCTACCGGACATGAAAAACCCGATTCTATAGATGGACTATTTAAATTATGTGTTAATGCGTAGCAAGTTTTAAAATCAGAAAATTCATTAAAATTTGTTGCTCTGTTCGCAAGAACTATATTGTATGTCTCAACATCTATAACATATAATGGATGGGGAATTGAATTTAAAACATTATTAAGAAATTCTTTTTGTGTTAATACATCTTGTTTATTTTTAACTCTTTCAGTTATATCTTTGCAGATTTTCATAACTGAAACAATTTTATTGTTTTCTTGTATAGGAAAAGTCATAATTTGAAACCAAAGATATTCATTATTTAATAATAGTTTAGTTTCAAATTTATTCTTTCCACCTGTTAAATATGTATCTTTTATATTATTTACAATTCTATCAGCAATATCTTGTTCATAAAAATCATATGGTTTTTTTCCAATTATTTTATCAGATAAATAATTATATTTTTGTTTTCCTCCAAAAAATAAATAAGTTCCTTCAAAATCATGAATTGAAATAATATCTTCTGAATTTTCAATAATCAATCTTATACTATCGTCTTTTTTTTCATAAATACTATTTATATTTGTTTTCATAGCCGTTATTTTTAAAATTTGTATCTGTCAATTAAATAGATTAGTTTCTCTATTTAAAATAATAATCAAATATTCAACAAATATAATATATTTATGATATATAACATTGTTATTTATCAATTTATTTTATTTATTGATATATAAAAACATCAGTAATAAACAGCTATTATTATGAATAGAAAACAAACCCAAGATTTAGCAAAAAAAAACCGACGAGTTTTACCCGTCGGTTCATAAATAAAGTATTATAAAAAATGCTATTTTGAAAGAACAACTTTTTCAGTAATACTTTCTTCTTTTGAACTTACTTTTACAATGTATATTCCATTGGCTAAGTTTGTGTTTATTGAACTTAATCCTTTTGTTGAAACATTTTTTTGCAATAATAATTGACCATTTATATTGTAAACTTCAACTTTTGCATTTTCATATTTAGAATTTACAAAAATTATATTTTTGTCTGAGAAAATTTTTATAGTGTTTTCGTTTTCAATATTCTCAACACCTGAGAAACCATCAAAAATTAATTGAAATCTATTAGAATCATCACCAGTATCAAAATCAAAATTGTTTGTTGGATTTGTTCGTAAATTATACATACTGTTATCCGTTAAATCTTTTAAGAAAACAGAAACACTTTCTCCAAATGTTAATTCACTTACATCAATAGTATATGTTCCGCTTGTTCCTGCTGTAAAAATAAGAGGAACAATTCTTGGGCTTCCGGTTTCAAAAGCAAAAGTATTAATTGCAATAAGACCTTCAATTCCAGTAATAACAGAAGCTAAAACAGGGGCAGAACTTGTTATATTCAACATTTTAACAGCATCATATTCTTTATCAAAACCATTTGTTGCATTTTCGTTAAAAACTATTGCTGTTTCATCAGAAAAAGAATTTCCGCTAACAGTAAGTTTTAAAGTATTTTCGCTTACATAAGTTTCTTTTGAAGAATTTGCTTGTGTATAATGAACTCTGGCATTATTTGAGAAATTAAAAACTGCTGGACCATCTGTTTTAACAAAAAATACTGAGTTTGGTGAAATGTATTGGTTTCCATCATTTATTGTTATTCCTCCTTTTTGGTAAACTGAAAAATTTCCTGCTCCCGATTGCATAGTATAAAAATTACTGTGCATATTCATAAAAGGTATGTCAATTTCCTCAAAATCTAATCCGGAAGGGTAAGGATTTCCAAGTAAATTCCAACCTGAATAAGCAAATCCGCCAGGGTTAAATGATGTTAAAGGAATCATAAAATTTCCTGTATTAACAGTATCTTCAAGAAATACGGGTATATCGTTTGCTGATGGAGTAACAAAGTATCCTACGCCCCCAACAATTGGGTCAAAATTTATAACAGGATTCCACATTCCTCCTTGTTCATTCCATGTTCCAATACTAATATTTTCTCCAAAAGAAGATGCGTTTGTACCTTCAATACTTGAAGAAAAACCTTGCCTAATTCCACCTTTAAAAACATTTAGAACTTCGCAATTAAATCTTGAATCATTGTTCCTATCAACAAAAGAAGTAGCTTTATCAAGCAGAATTGATGCTTCTTCCCAATTTGTAGAATTTTTTAAATTTATTTCAGAACCTTCCATAAATGAAACTGCTGCTCCATTTTCTAGTTTCAACAAGTATGGGTGCATTGACATCATTGGCGGCATAAAAGTAGAATCACTTAAACTAAATCCTCCATTAGGATACACAACAATTGCCGTATCGTTAAGAAAATCTTTCTCAGCATTTTGTTCAATAAAGATTTGTCTGAAACGAAGTCTTCCACTTACAGCTTTGCTTTTGTCGTTATTCCCCACTCTAACTTGTCCTCCATGTATGTACATTTCCGGAACAATAAGTTCTGGTACTGAAAGAGCTTTTTCGGCATTTTGTTCTATAAAAATTGTTCCTCCACTGCCAAGATAAAGACCTGAATGTGAAAAACCTTTCGTATTTTTTTTCTCAGCATTTTGTTCTATAAAAATTGTTCTTCCTCCTCCTAAATGCAAGTAACCTCCACCTGCTTTTTCAGCATTTTGTTCTATAAAAACGTAACCTCCGCTTCCTATAAACAAATCTCCTTTTGAAATTCCTTTTTCATAAATTTTCTTATCTTTTTCAGCATTTTGTTCTATAAAAACATAAGCACCTGAACCAATTCTTAGTTCTGCAACTCCTCTTGTACCTTTTTCGGCATTTTGTTCTATAAAAACATAAGCTCCGCTACCAATATTAAGTCCTGTGCTACCTTTTGTACTTTTTTCAGCATTTTGTTCAATAAAAACTGTTCCGCCTCCGCCAATAAACAAGCCCGAACCTCGTGATGAGCGGGTTTTATTAAGAAAATTTGAACCAATATTTAAAGTTGCATTATCTTTTATGTTTAAATTAGCAACTCCTTTCACTCCTTTAAATTTTTCGGCATTTTGCTCAATAAAAATTGTTCGGCAAGAAAAACCTGCTGCTGCTTTTGCAGTTCCTTCGAGGTTTACATCTGCTCCGCTTCCTATGTATAGTCTGTCGCAAACAGCATCCGGAATATTAATATTTGCAGTACAATTATAAATTATTACAGAATCTGCCTCACCTGGAACAGCTTGAACATTCCAATCATTAGGATTATCCCAATCCAATATTCCATCGTCAGGGTTTGATGTAAATGCGTGTCCAGCAACAAGAATTAATGTATCACTATTTACACAGCCCACTTCATTTGTAATATTCCATTTAAAAGCCCTAATTCCATAATGAATTCCTGTTACATCTGTTTGATAATTATAGGGGTCTTGAATAATTGGATCGGGACTTGAACTGCCAATCTGAGACCATAATCCAAAAGAATTAATGTCAGGTACATTTCCTGTAAAAACTGTATCCGGATAAACATTATTATTAGGATCGGCGTTTATTAAAATTATATCATCTCCGGCATCTACTATGGGCTGGGTGTTGGAAAAAGAAACAGTATCTGTTACCGTAACAATACCATTTGTAACTGAAAGCATAATTTCAACAGGAACATTGCCAGGAGGAAGATTATGAATTGATAAATCCGTTGACATTCCAGGTGTAATATATGCGCCGGAATTTCCTAAAACTGTCCATTCACGTGTATAATTTATTGGCGGATAGTAATCATAAAGGGTTTGCGTACTAGCACATTCAGACACATCACTACCTGCAAGAGCCTCTAACTTTTCAGCCTGCAATTCATATGCTCCTATGTCAATGGGGCTTTGTGCCACGTCAGAATAAATTCTTTGGTTTCCTGCATAGTCATAATTACCAAGGGGGGCATTAGCATTGTTTCCATTATTTACAGCATCAGAATTTGCTTGCACAGAAAAGTTTAGCATATCGGGGTTTGTAAAAAACGGGTCATCGCAATTAACAATACCTGTAGTAGTAGAATTATTTGTTCCAAGTTCGTTACGAGTTATAATGCAATTTTCAATTTCTGAATTTTGATTAGAATAAAACACTAAGTTAATTGAACCACTTCCAGCAGTATTCCAAAAAATACTATTATTTAGTGGAAAACTAGAAGTGGATATAAAGAGATAGACCTCAGATCCATCATTTGATACATTATTATTATAAAAAGTACAGTTTGTAATTTTACCAGAACTTTCATCTATATATACTGCACCTCCGTTATAGGCAGAATTTTGAGTAAAAATATTATTGGTCAAGTTAATATCAACACCATTTTGGATGTATATTGCTCCTCCACCATTTTGAGCTTGGTTATTATAAAACATATTTGCATCTATTGTATAACTTCCTTGAATTAAATAGTTAAAAAAAATTGCACCACCTTGTTCAGAAGTAATATTATACCCGAATTTGCAATTTTTAATACTTATATTATTACCATTACCAATATTAAAGACTCCTCCAGATCCTGTTTTATTTGCATATTCAAACTTGCAATATTGAAAGTTTGATAATGCTCTCATTCCACCATCAGTGATAGGATAAATTATCCCCCCCAACCTATATCTTTATTTTGTGCAGTAAATAAAATGCCTTGCACGAGTGTTCCTGTTGCTGTTAATGTACCATTTACTGTTATTTTATAGTTGCCATTAAAAATAACAACTGTTCCATCAGGAAAAATAAGATTGCCAGTGCTTTCAATTGTAACATCTGAGTCAACATATGCTGTATCTGCATTAACAGTATAATTATTATTATATTCCGGTGAAAGAGTATAAGAGCTTCCAAATACATTCCCTTGAAACAAGAGAATAGTTGTAATTAAAAAAAGAATTTTGTGTAAGTTTTTCATGTTTATAGAATTATATATTTAATTAATATTGAATGAGTTGCATTAATATTTAGATTTAAAAAAATTATATTGTTCAGCACATAGGAACACTTTTTTTCTGAAAGTAATCTGTATGCTTGCTTATAAATCCTGTCCATGAGTGTTAAAATCTTTGTTATGTGTGTTTCATATTTTATAAATTTTATAATTGTTAATAATAGAGTGATAATCTGTATTTTAAAATCATAAAGATAACAAAAAAAAATACAATTTTATAATTGTTTTGATGAAATGACTTATTTATATGATGAGATGGTTAAAACCTACTTATTTAGCTAATAATAAACAGCAATAAGATGTTAAATAGGAAATAAATGCGAAAAACTGATTTGTAAACTCGTCAACTCATAAATTACATTTTTCAAACCTATTTATGTATAAAATTTAATACATAGCAAGTCTAAAAAAATGTGTATTTGCCCATATTAAAAACATCAAATTTTGTACAGTATAAGATTTTATATATATTTGTTTTTTTAAAATTAGTATAATCACATCTTAAAATAAGGTTATATGAGTGCTACTAAAAGTGTTTTTACACGATTAACCGGAAAAAATATTGTTATGTCATACACAGGTCCATTTGATGGCCAAGTATTATCAATGTTTGGAAAAAACATTGAATATTCTATATCTGCCGATAAGAAGTTAAACAAAACAATATTTAAAGTTTTTATTGAACTTGCACAAAATGTTTCATACTATTCCAACGAACAAGAACAAACAAAAAAAGGAGAAAGTTCTGGTGTTGGAACTTTCATTATTCAAAATAATGATGACCATTATAATTTTATTTTAGGAAACCCAATAAACAAAATACATGAAATAATCCTAAAAGATAAATGCGACAAAATAAATTCGTATGACAGAGACGGGTTAAGAACATACAAAAGAGAACTCAGAAAACTTCCGCAAGGAGAAAGAGGAACGGGAAACATTGGACTGGTTCAGGCAGCACTGCTTTCGAGAAATCCTTTGAATGTTTCTTTTATTGAAATTGAAAAAGAAAAATCATTCTATATTATTGCAGTTAAAATTAATAAAGAAGCATAAGATGGCAACAATTAACAAAAAACTAAGTTTAGGACAAAGCCTATTTTCAGAAGAAATTAGGATATCTTACAAAGGTCCTGTTGACGGAAAGATTATTACATATCTTGGTGATTATATAGGAGTTGTAAACACTCTTTCAGAAAAAGCAACAAAAAAATTATTTAAGATATTTTTTGAACTTGCTGAAAATATTTCAAAATATTCTTCGGAGAAAATAAAACTTAAAAACGGTAAAGAAGTTGGAGCAGGAACAATAATCCTTAAAGAAACTGTTAAAAATTTTATTTTAGTTACAGGAAATCCCATAAAAAATGAACATCTAATTCCTGTTTTGGAAAATAGCAAAAACATTAACGAACTTGATCATTCAGAACTAAGAGAATACAAAAGAAGTGTTAGGCGAGAAAACAAAGACGAAAATCATAGTCCAAATATTGGTTTAATAACTGTGGCTCTCACATCTGGCAATCCTCTCGACCTGGAAATAAACCCAATTGATGAAAAAACATCCTATTTTTCTATCTCAGTAAAAGTTGACAAATAAAAAAAAAATAATAATGGAAAATATATATATTGAAGGTTCACACACTAATTTTTTTATACCAACTGTTGATTTTAATTCAGAAACAGGAAATTGCATATTAGAAGGCGAATCGTTTCTCGAAGATACAATTGAATTTTACGACCCACTTATTCAATGGCTTGAAGAATTTACAACAGAAGTAAAAAACCCTTTAACATTTGAAATAAAACTAACATACTTTAATACAAGTACTTCTAGAAGCATCCTAGATTTACTTAATATAATTAAAGATTATGAAGAAGACGGAGGAGAAGTATTAATTAATTGGTACTATGACGAAGACGATATTGATATGGAAGAAGATATTGAAGATTATATGTTAGACACAGGATTAGAAATTGAAATGATTCCTTTTGAAGACTAAAAAAATGGCAAAGAAAGATATTTCATATAATGATGCAATTTCAGAAATAGAAACTATTTTGGAAGATATTGAAAATAATAATGTAGAAATTGACCAATTATCTGGGAAAGTAAAAAGAGTTTCCGAACTTTTGGAAAAATGTAAATTAAAACTATTAAATACAGAACAACAAATTGAAAAAATATTTGAAGAAAATAACTCCTAAAAAGTATCATTAAATGATACTTTTTTATGTTATTTTATGACTACAAAAAAATACTGAATCATTTAATAAAATGAAAAAACAATTACTATTCATACTATTTTTCATCATACCTTTCTTTATTTATTCTCAAACAATAAAGAAAATAAAAAAAGAAGGAAAAATAACAATCGCTTTTACAGAAAGTTGGAAAAACACTGTAAACTACACAGCAGCACAAGAATTTGCAAAATTTTTAGATGTTAAATTTGAAGAAACAACAATAAAATGGGATGATGTGTTTTCAAAAGATGGAAAAATCCCTGAAGATTATAAAACAAACCCAAATATTAGATACACACCGGATGCTTTGCAAAAAGCAGACATAATTTGTGGAACAATTTATGAACTTGAGTGGCGAAAAAAATTCTTTGATTATTCGGGAATTATTCAAATAAGTGACATCTTAATAACTAAAAAAAATATTTCTAAAAAAATTAAAAGCAAAAAAGACCTTAAAGGTTTAAAAATTGCATTTTTAGAAAATTCAACATACGAAACAAACATTTCTCTTATTAATAAAAAAATTGGAGGAGGAATTGAATACATAAAAACAAAATCAGAAGACGAATCCCTAAAACTTCTTGAAGAAGGTAAAGCTGATGGTCTTATTACAGTTTCTTTTCTTGCATTATCATATCTTAAAAATAATAATAATTTTAAACTTACATTTCCTGTTAATAAACCCCAAAATGTAGGATGGGCAGTAAAAAAAGGAAATAATAAAATAAAAGAAGAAATTCAAAACTTTTTTGAAACTATTAGAGGAAACGGAAAATTAGATGAACTATTTAGAGAAAAATATGATATTGATTATTCAACTTATCTTGAAATTATAAATTCTTTCTCCAGCCTTCAAAAAGGAGATAAAACAAGAGATATTGAAGAAATAATGAAATCAGGGAAAATCATTATTGCTCTCAGAGACAGAGATTTAGTATATCACCCTACCGGAAAAAAACAATTTAATCATCTTCTTGCTGAAAGTTTTGCAAAATACCTTGGGCTTAAACCCGAATTTGTTTTTACAGAAAAATTTTCTCGATATTGGGAAAATGAAAAAGGACAAATTCTAAAAGACAGTGCATACAACCCAAAATGGTTTAATGAGTTTGATGTTGCATGCGATTTAATTGATCCATTGGAATGGCGACTAAAAAAAGTTGATGTTATAGATTTCCTTCCTAATGCAAAAGTTGTAATTGGAAGAAAAGACACAAAAATAAGTTCAATTAACGATTTAAAAAATTTAAAAGGAGTAACCTCCAAAGGTTCATCTTATGAATATGCTTTAAACCAAAATAATATTTCAAATTATTATCATAATACCGGAAATAACTTTTTTAGTGATGTTATTTCTGGCAAAGCAGACTATACAATTTCAAACATATCTGTTTTTAAACTAGCAGATTACCCCAAATTAGAAGCAAAATTTATTATTGGAGAAATAAAAAAAATGGGCTGGGCAATTAAAAAAAATCAGCCACTTTTAAGACAAAAAATACTTGAATTTTTTGAATATGCTCGTAAAAATGGAATTTTTGATGAATATTTTAAGCATCAAGCAGGTATGACTATGCAATCTGCTAAAAATTACCTCACAGTCCTTCACGAAACATACCAAGAAGGGTATTTTCCTTTCGTATTTTATGGGAAAGATAAAGGTTTACCACAAGAAGATGTCCTTTCTATTTTTCAAGACAAAGAAGGTTATATTTGGTTTGGCACATATTCAGGTGTCGCAAAATATAATGGTAGAAAAATGAGAATATATAATTCGAAAAACGGATTAGCAGGGAATTCTGTTTTTAGTATTAACCAAGGTCAAAAAGGAAATATTTATTTTGCAGGACTAAACGGAATATCAGTTTTAAATAAAAAAAATGATAAATTAAAAACATATTTTAAAAACATTTCATTTAAAGGAATTTGTATTGACAAAAATAGAGTCCTATTTTATGGAGATGCCGGACTATACACTATTTCTAAAGAAGGGAAAGAAATTTGTTTAAATACGCAAATCCATAATTTACCTAAAAAAATAAATTCTATTTCTATAAATAAAAAAACTAATCAAATTATTATCGCATCCGGAGAAGGTCTTTTTATTTTAGAAAATAAAACTGTACGAAAAATAACCGATGAATTTTGCCTATCTGCACTCTATGACTCTGATGAAAGACTTTGGATTTCTTCAAAGTCAGGATTTTATTATACTGATAATGAGATATATACTATTAATCAAGCAATCTCCTTAAATGAAACACTTAATATTCACACACAGATTAATAAAATAAAACAAACAAAAAATGGCTCTGTTTGGCTCATCTCTGACTACAAAATTTATCAATTGCTAACATTAAAACAAAAACCAATAATTTACGATAAAAACATTGGACTTCTCAACCATAAAATAAATTCTTTTATTGTTGACAATGAAGAAAACACATGGTTTGGTTTTTCAGGTGGAGTTCAAAAATTAACTAATAAAAGTTTAAGAACACTATACCCAAAAGATATAAACAGTACCATAAATTCTGTTTTTAAAGATAACTCAGGAAGAGTTTGGGTAGGAATGAGCACCGGTATTCATTATATAAAAGGCAGTCTTTTAAACTTTACCGATAAACTAAAATTAAAAAATAATTCTTTTGTAATCTCAGAAACCAAAGAAAATGATATTGTTATTGCAGATACAAAAGGAATTTATTTTATTGACAAAAAAACACTTCGCCAAAAAAAATCTAAAATATTTAAAACAGAACTATTCCATCTAAATGACATTTTTATTTCTTCTAAAAATGAAATATTTCTATTATCAGGAAATTCAGGAATAATATATTATTTAAAAAATTTTAAATCAGACATTTTAAAAATTGAAAATTCAGAAACATCATTAATTTCGCAATTAATTGAATTCAATGACAAAATTATTGGAGCAAATAATACAGGATTAGTAATATTTAAAAACAAAACTTTCCAAAAATTCAAAGAAATAAACTATCATACTTGGGCTCTTCATATTGATTCTGTCCAAAATAAAAACACAAGTCGTTTTGAAAAATTCTTATGGATAGGAACACAAAATGGCCTTGCAAAATATCAAGATGAAAAAGTAAAATTTGTGAACAAAGAAGAATTTAGCAATCGTCTTGTAACTGCAATTGAACGTGCAGAAAACCATAATATGCTATGGATTGGAACAGACAGAGGAGTATATTATTACAACAAAACAAACAATAAAATTGAATTTGTAATAGACTCAAGAGACGGACTTCTTGGAAATGAAATATCAGTTGACGGGCTTTATCTTGATAAAAGAAACACCCTTTGGATAGGAACATATCATGGAATTGCAACTTTTGATATTAAAAAGAAAAAAACTGAAAAATACACACCGGTTTGTCGCATAGAATCTATACTTATAAATGGCAAAAGATTTCTAAATATGCCAAAAGTTTTAAACTCAACTCAAAACAACATAATTTTTGAAATCTCAGGATTATCATTTAAAGACGAAAACTCTGTTGAATATGATTATTACCTGCAAGGATTAAACACCTATGTTGCATCAAAAGTAAATAAAAACATTGCAACCTACCCTATCCTTCCGGCAGGAAAATACAGTTTTAAATACAGAACAAAAGGGAAGGACGGAATATGGAGCTATTATCAAAGCGTAGATTTTGAAATAAAAAAACCTTTTTACCAAGAATGGTGGTTTGTTTTACCGGTAATTATGCTGTTTATTTTTGTTTTATGGCTAATTCAAAAATGGAGAATGAGAATTCTAAAAAACCAAAATGAAAAATTAGAAAAAACAGTTGCAGAAAGAACAATAGAAATAACTGAAAAAAACACAGAACTTGAAGCTCAAAAAGAAGAAATTAAATCTCAAAGAGATTTAGCAGAACAACAAAGAGATGAAATTACAAATCAAAAAAAAGAAATTGAAGACAGTATTCTTTACGCTAAAAGAATTCAACATGCAATATTGCCTCCTGATAAATTGTTAAACAGACTTATGCCAGATAGTTTTATTCTATTTAAACCAAGGGATATAGTAAGTGGAGACTTTTATTGGGCAGCTGAAAAAAACAATATAACATACTATGCAGCAGCAGATTGCACAGGACATGGTGTGCCAGGTGCATTTATGAGTATGCTTGGAATTTCTTTCCTTAACGATATAATTAGAACCTCACAAAAAGAACTTAAAGCATCTGATGTATTAGACTTACTAAAAGCAAAAGTTATTGAAGCATTGCACCAAACCGGAGAAGCACAAGAAGCAAAAGACGGTATGGACATTGCCCTATGCAAAATTGACAAAGAGAAAAAAATTGTTGAATTTGCAGGTGCATTTAATCCATTATATATTGTTAGAAATAATGAAATAATTATTGTTGAAGCAGACAGGATGCCAATTGGGATATATAATTATGATGATATAAATCAAAACTTTAAAACCCAAACAGTTAAATTACAAAAAGGAGATACACTCTACACATTCTCTGACGGATACCCAGACCAATTTGGAGGTCCCCGAGATAAAAAATTCATGATTGGAAGGTTTAAAAAAACTTTGCTCAGTATCCAAGATATGCCAATGAAAGAACAAAGACAACATCTTGACGATACAATTGAACGCTGGATGAGTAATTATGAACAAATTGATGATATTATTGTTATTGGTGCTAAGTTTTAAAAAGAAACTTTTGAAATAATTTTTATTAAACATTATTTAAAATGTTTCTAAATTATATTAAATAATACAACAGCAATATAATTAATTAACGCCTATAACATACTAATAACTTTAACTTAACTACATAATTTTAGAGATTGTTAAAATTTTTCGGATCAAAAGAGATAAAAATATATTTTAATATTATTCTATTTTTAATTATTTTTGAAACCTTATAACAACTATATATATGATTGTAATATTTATTCTTATAGGTCTCAGCTTAATAGTTGCATTAATTTTTTTATCATTGTATATTTGGTCAGTAAAAAACGGTCAGTTTGATGATAATGAAACTCCAGCTATGAGAATTTTATTTGACGATATTGAAATTGATGAACAGAAAAAAGATAACAACAAAAATTAATATAAATTCTAAAAACCAATTAAATTAAATTAGTATGACACAAGAAAAATTCTACTATGACAATAAGATTGTGAAGCTATTTACTTATGCAACTCTTTTTTGGGGAATTGTAGGTATGCTGGTCGGTTTGTTAGCCGCAGCACAGATTGCATTTCCATCTTTGAACTTTGGTTTGTCCTTTACTACATTTGGTAGAGTTAGACCAGTACACACAAATGCAATTATTTTTGCATTTACAGGTAATGCCATTTTTACAGGTGCGTATTATTCAATGCAGCGGCTATTAAAAGCAAGAATGTTTAGCGACTTTCTAAGTAAACTTAACTTTTGGGGTTGGCAAACAATTATTCTTTTAGCTGCTATAACACTTTTAGCTGGTTTCACAACTAGTAAAGAATACGCTGAATTAGAATGGCCTATTGACATATTAATCGCAATTGTGTGGGTATCATTTGGTTGGAACATGATTGGAACTCTCATTAAAAGAAGAGTTCAACATATTTATGTTGCAATTTGGTTTTTCTTAGCAAGTTTTGTAGCTGTTGCAGTTCTTCATATTGGTAACTCAATTGAAATTCCTGTAAGTTTCTTTAAAAGCTACACTGTTTATGCAGGTGTGCAAGATGCTGTAGTTCAATGGTGGTATGGACATAATGCTGTTGCATTTTTCTTAACAACACCATTCTTAGGTATAATGTATTATTTCTTACCAAAAGCTGCAAATCGTCCTGTTTATTCATACAGACTTTCTATTGTACATTTTTGGTCATTAATATTTATATATATGTGGGCAGGACCTCATCATTTATTATATCAAGCATTACCAGATTGGGCACAAACTCTTGGAGTTGTTTTCTCAATTATGCTACTTGCTCCTTCATGGGGAGGTATGATGAACGGACTTCTTACATTAAGAGGTGCTTGGGACAGAGTTAGAGACAGTGCAATACTTAAATTTTTCGTAGTTGGTGTTACAGCATACGGTATGTCAACATTTGAAGGACCAATGTTATCACTTAAAACTGTAAACGCACTAAGCCACTTTACAGATTGGACTATTGCACACGTACATATTGGAGGAATGGGCTGGAACGGTTTCCTAACATTTGGTATGTTATACTGGTTAATCCCAAGATTATTTAATACAAAACTAGCTTCAGAAAAATCTGCAAACATGCACTTCTGGATTGGAACATTTGGTATGTTATTATATTCAGTACCATTGTACTGGGCTGCATTTACACAAACTTTAATGTGGAAAGAATTTACAGATTCCGGTTTCTTAGCATATCCAGATTTCTTAGAAACAGTAACTCAAATTATGCCGATGTATGTAACACGTGTAATTGGAGGAACACTATACTTTGCAGGGGCTATAATGATGATACCTAATATCATTAAAACTGTAAAATCAGGACATATTATTAATAATGAAGAAGCTCATGCAGCACCAAGAGAAAAAGTTGCAAAAGCAAGGGTAGCAGGAGAAACTCCTCACAGATGGGTAGAAAGAAAAGCTGTACATTTTACTGTTTGGATTTTAATAGCAATTATTATTGGAGGTTTAGTTGAAATAATTCCTATGATAACTGTAAAATCAAACATTCCAACAATAGAAGCTGTAAAACCATATACTCCTCTTGAATTACAAGGACGAGATATTTATGTAAGAGAAGGCTGTTACACTTGCCACTCGCAAGTTGTTCGTCCTTTCCGTTCGGAAACAGAACGTTATGGAGAATATTCAAAACAAGGAGAATTTGTATATGACCATCCATTTCAATGGGGTTCAAAAAGAACAGGACCAGATTTAGCTCGTGCAGGATACAGAGGTGGAACAATGTTCAGACCCGCAATTTGGCACTACGAACATTTCTTAGACCCACAAAAAACATTTGAAAAATCAATTATGCCTGCATATCCTTGGTTTTTTGATAACACTATTGATAACAGCACTTTAAAAAGGAAAATAGAAGTTATGATAACTCTTGGTGTTCCATATGATGGTGCAGAGCCGGATTATAATTATGTAAATAAAAATGGGGATGTTGATTACAGCAAAGTTGAAAAAGCATATAAAACCCAAGCAGAAGGAATTGCAAAAGAACTTCAAGACATGGGCAAAGATGTTACATGGGATAAAGAAATAATTGCAATGATTGCATATATGCACAAGTTAGGAAAAGATATTTCCTTAGCAAAACTTGCTGATAAAAAAGCAAATGAATCTAAGGTTGAACAAACAAACCCTGGCGAAGTAAACTTAGAAGCAGGTGCAACTATTTTTGCAAATGATTGTGCAGCTTGTCATGGAAAAAAAGGTGAAGGCGGTATGGGATCAAACTTAGGAGATAATTTTACATTACATGGAGCATCAAGTGCTGATATTAAAAATGTAATTTTAAATGGTGCTGGAATAATGCCCCCTTTTAAAAAATTTACTGAAACTGAAATTGCAAACCTTTCTGCATTTACAACGTCACTTATTGGAACAAATCCTGAAAACGGAAAAGACCCGGAAGGAGAAGAAATAAAATAATTAACTTGTATCAAGGTAAAATTTTTGCCTTGATACATTAATTTCATTAATTATGTTAGGAGAAAAATTTAAATTTTTGAGTGAATATGATTGGGCAACTTTATGGCCAAGAATATCAGTTGTGCTTTTTACATTAGTCTTTTTATTCATTGTTTATATGGTATTAACATTTAAGAAAAAAGATGTTGAGGAATGGGAAGCTATGCCTCTTAATGACGGAACTGATACTGACAATAATCATTCTAATTAGAATTAACTTCATTTTAAAAAAAAAGAAAAATGGAAAACAAAAATATTGACCCAAAAGAGGTTTACAAAGAATATAACGAAAAATTTGATAAAAAATTAATGATTGACCATGATTACGATGGAATTAAAGAATTAGATAATCCACCACCACCATGGCTCATGTGGCTCTTCTATTTTACTGTAATATGGGCAGTTTGGTATTTAGCTTGGTTTCATTGGTTTGATATGGGAAGACTTCAAGAGGCAGATTACCAACACGAAATTGAAGAAGCAGCTCAAAAATATAAAGTAACAGCAATGGATGCTGAAACTATTAATATTTTAAGTGCAGAAGAAGACTTAGTAAGAGGTTCTGAAATTTATAAAAAATCTTGTGTTGCTTGTCATGGAGCAGAAGGACAAGGAGGTATAGGACCAAACTTAAAAGATAATGAATGGATATACGGAAAAGATATAAGCAAAGTTTTTGGAGTTGTTAAAAATGGCACGGAAAAAGGTATGACATCATTTAAATCTATTGGAGATGAAGACATACTTAAAGTGTCAAGTTTCTTACTGAAAAAGTTATAAAAAAATAATTTGATAATATAAAAAAACTTTTAAAACTATATTAAGTATTTTTTCTTATCTAAATACCATAACACATGATTTATCATGGGTTATAAAAAAACTGCAACTAATTTATTAGATTGTAGTTTTTTTAATATTAAACAAATATTTTTTGAAAAAATCACAATAAAATATGATATACATCACTAAAATGCAAAATAATGAAACTCGACGATAATAAAGAAGTAACATATAGAGATAAACTTGCCACAATTGATGAAGAGGGTAAAAGAATTTGGGTGCATGCAAAAAAGCCAAAAGGAAAACTATATAATTATAGGCAGCTCTTTGGTTATTTTCTTTTAGCATTTTTATTTATTGTTCCATTTATTAAAATAAATGGAGAGCCTTTAATGCTGTTTAATGTAATTGAAAGAAAATTTATAATATTTGGAGTTATATTTTGGCCACAAGATTCATTTCTTTTCTACCTTATGATGCTTTCAGCAATACTATTTATTGTCTTGTTTACAGTTGTTTACGGAAGGCTTTTTTGTGGTTGGGCATGTCCGCAAACAGTTTTTCTTGAACTCGTTTTCAGAAAAATTGAATGGTTTATTGATGGAAACCCTACACAACAAAAAAAGTTAAAAGCACAAGAATGGAATGCTTCTAAAATTTTTAAACGAACCTTAAAACACACAATATTTTGGCTAGTTTCTTTTGTTAGTGTTTTAGCATTATTATCATTCATTATTGGAGCTGAAACTGTAATTGATTTTGTAAAACATCCTTTCCCGGAAAATACAAAAGGATTTATTGCTTTACTTGTTTTTACATCTGTTTTCTATTTTTTATACGCATGGTTTAGAGAACAAGTTTGTACTATAATGTGCCCCTACGGAAGACTGCAAGGAGTTCTTTTAGACTCTAACTCAATAATAGTTTCTTATGATTATTTTAGAGGAGATCCAAAAGGTGTTGCTAAAAAAGGAGAGGAAAATAAATACGGAGATTGTATTGATTGTAAACAATGTGTAAACGTTTGCCCAACAGGAATTGATATAAGAAACGGAACTCAACTTGAATGTGTTAACTGCACAGCATGTATAGATGCTTGCAATGCAACTATGAAAAAGATTGGAAAACCAAAAGGACTTATAAGATTTGCTTCTGAAAATGGAATAAAAAACGGTCAAAAAATAAAACTTACTCCAAGAAATATTGCATATTCTGTGGTTTTAGGAATAATATTAATTTTCTTATCTATTTTATTATTAACAAGACCAGATATTGAAACAAATATTCTTAGAGATAAAAACTTTATGTACCAAGTTCAAGGAGACACGGCAATAAGCAATATATATAATGTTAGAGTTCTTAATAAAACTCACAATACAATGGATTTAAGAATTGAACTAACAAATATTGAAGGAGAGCTAAAGTTTTTTGGAGATAACTTGCATGTTGAAAGTGGAAAGAAAACTGAACCAAAAATGATTGTCTATATACCCAAAGAGAAAATTAAAACAAAAAATTTAATTTTGAAATTTAATATATATTCGGGAGATAAGCTTTTAGAAGAAACTCAAACAAATTTTGTGGGTCCAGACATACATTAATTAAAAAATGGACTACTTTTGTAGATATTTACTAATTTTATTTACAGTTAAAAATTAAAGAAAATGAAAATAAAATTCACTTGGGGCACAGGTCTTTTAATAACAATAATTTTAGGAGTATCTTTTTTTGTTAGTTTTATTTTATTTAGTCTTACACAAGACATAAATTTAGTATCAAAAGATTATTTTCCGGAAGAAATTGCTTATGCAAGCAAATTAGACAAAATAAATAATGCTGATAAACTTGCTGAAAAAATATCATTAAAAAAAGAAAATGATAAAATAATTATTACTTATCCAAAAGATAAAAGTAATAATATTTCAGGTAAAATACTTTTGTACTATGTTACAAGTTACAGGCATGACAAAACTGTTACAATAAAACCGGATAATACAGGAAAACAAATTATTAATATTGGAGACATACAAAAAGGAAGGTATTATATTAAAATAGATTGGGCTTCAGATAGCATTAATTATTTTCAAGAATTTAAACTTTCAATTTAATGGACTATCAAATAATTGGATCTGCCCTACTCTTGGGGCTAGTAACAGGAATTCATTGCATAGGAATGTGCGGACCTATTGCAATTTCTTTACCTCTTAAAAAAGCAAATAACTTTTCAAAAGTTTCAAGTGCGATTCTATATAATCTAGGTCGTTCAATAACCTATGCTCTTATGGGAATGATTTTCGGCTTTTTTGGTCAAAGCTTTGCAATGGCAGGTTTTCAAAAATGGCTTGGAATTGTTATGGGAATTGTTATGATATTATACGTCATTTTTCCATTCTTTTTTAAAAGTAAATTCTCAGTAGAAAGTTTTGGATACAAATACACTGGTCCTTTAAGAAAAAAATTAGCTGTACTTTTTGGAAAACGCTCATATACAAGCCTTTTCGTAATTGGATTATTAAACGGATTATTACCTTGTGGTCCTGTTTATGCAGCTTTAGCCGGAGCAATAGCCACAGGAAGTGTAATTTATGGTACAAGTTTTATGTTTCTTTTTGGAATAGGTACAATTCCAATAATGCTTACACTTTCTTTAATAGGAAATAAAATTAGCAATAAATTAAGAACTAAATTAGCAAAATTAATTCCTGTAACTATTGTTATACTTGGCTTATTATTTATTTTAAGAGGAATGGGATTAGGTATTATGTTTATAAGTCCACCAGATAAGAAACTTAAAGTACCTACTGAACAACAAATGAAACAGAAAGGACATAACAGTATAATTAACAAGATGAAACACTAATCATGTGATATGACTTTCTAACTTAATGTTTGAAATTAATGATTTTATCATGACAAAAATTGGTTTTAAATTTAAAAAATAACAAAATGAAGTTAATTTATTTAATACTTTTAATCTTTCTTTCGTCTGTTTTTTTTTCTTGTGAAAATAATGAGAAAGATACTACAAAAAATATAGAAACTAGTGTAAATAGTCTTAGTGGACAAGAAATTTATACTAAACATTGTTTAGCCTGTCATCAAGAAAACGGAGAAGGTGTTGAAGGTTCTTTCCCTTCATTAAAAGGAAAAGAATGTAGTATTTCAACTATTTTAAATGGTTCAAAAGGATTTGTAATGCCATCTTTTAAAAAAGAATTATCAGATAAAGAAATTGCAAAACTAGGAACATATATTAATAAATCCTTTGGGAATAATTTTTCAGAAATAAAACAAGAAGATGTTGCTAAAATTAGAAAATGAAACTTTGTATTGTACTGAAAAAAATTTTGCTTGTAATTTTTTGAAAAAAACAAGCAAAATACACACAAAAAAGGATATTTCTCTTATGCCTTTTTTATAAATCTTCTGCAGGTAAAAAATCCAAAGTTCTATTTTGCATATTTACTTTTACAACTTGAATTTTTATTGGGTCTCCAAGTTGAAATTCCTTTTTGTTACGTTGCCCGGTAATATTATGGTTTTTGTCATCATAAACATAATAATCATCATCTAAATCACGCATTGCAATCATTCCCTCTATTTTATTTTCGTTAATTTCTACATATAAACCACGTTCAGTAACACCTGTAATAACAGCGTCAAAAACATATCCTAATTTATCATGCATAAATTCTGCTTGTTTATATTTAATTGAAGCTCTTTCAGCCATTGCAGCTCTTCTTTCCATATCTGAGGAGTGATTGCATTTTTCATTCAGAACATTAGTCATTGCGGGTTTTCCTTTGTTCAGGTATTGAGTTAAAAGCCTGTGTACCATCATGTCAGGATACCTACGTATTGGAGAAGTAAAGTGAGAATAGAAGTCAAATGCTAATCCATAATGACCTACATTATCAGCCGTATATTCTGCTTTTGCCATTGAACGTACTGCAAGTTGCTCAATCATATTTTGTTCGCTTTTTCCTTTAACTTCGGATAAAAGTTTGTTTAAAGAACTTGAAACTTCTGCTTCGTTTTTAAATTTTAAATCGTATCCAAATTGTTTTATAAATTGAGAAAATGAATGAAGTTTTTCCATATCCGGCTCATCATGAACTCTATATACGAATGGTTTTTTTAAGGTTTTACCTACATAGGTAGCTACTTTTCTGTTTGCAAGCAACATAAATTCTTCAATTAAATGGTTTGAGTCTTTTGCTTCTTTAAAATATACTCCTGTTGGTTTGCCGTTTTGGTCTAGATGAAATCTAACTTCAATTCTTTCAAAAGAAATTGATCCGTTTTTAAAACGTTTGTCTTTAAGTTTTTTTGCAAGTTTATTAAGAACAAGTATTTCCTGATGCAAATCTCCTTTCCCGGTTTCAATTACTTCTTGTGCTTCTTCATAATTAAATCTTCTGTCGGAAAGTATTACAGTTCTTCCGAACCATTGTTTTTTAACGTTTGCGTCTGCATCTAACTCAAATACAGCTGAATATGTAAGTTTTTCTTCATTTGGTCTTAGAGAGCAAACATTATTTGAAAGTTTTTCGGGTAACATAGGAACTGTTCTGTCAACAAGATAAACTGATGTTGCTCTTTCATATGCTTCTTTATCAATTTTGCTACCTTCTTTCACATAGTGTGTAACATCTGCAATATGAATTCCAACTTCAATATTACCGTTTTCTAGCTTTCGGTATGATAGTGCATCGTCAAAATCTTTTGCATCGTGAGGGTCAATTGTAAAGGTAGTAATTTTCCTAAAATCTTTTCTCTTGCTTATTTCTTCATCAGTAATTTCTATAGGGATTTTCTCTGCAAGGATATTTAGGTGTTCGGGAAATTTATATGGCAAATTAAATTCGGTTAAAATTGCGTGCATTTCTGCATCATTATCTCCTTGGTCTCCAAGAATATCAATTATTTTTCCGGTTGGATTTTTTTGGTGTTCGGCCCAATGTGTAATTTCAGCAACAGCTTTTTTTCCGTGTTCTGCACCATTTAAGTTCTTCATTGGAATAAATATATCGTAGGGCATATTTTTTTCAGTAACAACTAGGAATGCAATATCATCTTTTGTTATGCTAACTATTCCGGCAAACTTTGTTTTGTTTCTTTTAAGTACTTCGGTTATTTCACCTTCGGGCTTAAATTTTTTACGTCTTGCCCATATAGTTACAGAAACTGTATCTCCATTTAATGCACCGCTCATATATTTTCTAGGAATATAAATATCTTCTTCTGTTTCGTCGGAAATTACAAATGCAGAACCTGATGCAATTAATTGTACTCTTCCGGTAATAGTATTTGTAGTAGGTACAAATTTATAGCTTCCTCTTCTTTCTTCTTCTAATTTGTTGTGTTCTGAAAGTTCTGTAAGTACCTCATTAAGAAGTTGTTTTGTTCTAAGGTCAGAAATCCTTAATTTTTTTGCTAGTTGTTTGTAATTAAAAAATTGCTTTGGTCTGTCTCTGAAAATATTCATTACATGGTTTTGCAATGTTTTTCTGTTATATGCAATTTGTTTTTTATGTTTTTGTTTTTTATTTCTATGATTTGCCATTGTTAAATATTTAACTGTTTATTTAAAAACTTATTTTATTTGTTACTTTATTAGAGTTTTAATCTGTAAATTTATTATTTATAAATCCCAATCAAAAATTGTTTCTATGCCGGAGCTTAAATTTATTTCTTTCGAATAAAAAATTACTCTTTCAGGTTGTTTGTTTTTTAAGTAATTACCGGTATCCCATTTTTTATTGTTATTTTCATCGTAAATTAATTTTACTTTATATTTTCCTGGTACAAGATTATCAATAAAAAATATAATATTTGAATTTGTATATTTAGTTTTTATTAATTCTTCTTTTTCATTATATAATTCAAAAATTATCTGCCCTTTTTCTAATTTACTGTTTGCAATTGAATCTGTTATAAATTTCTCTTGTTTTATTGTATCAGAAGAAACTATATGGGTTTTGCTAGTGTCTGCTTGAACCAAGTTAGTTGTGTCTATCTTAGTTTTTGAAAAGAAATTTGCTTTGCTTATGTTCAAAACATTTGAAAGATTAAATTTCATTTTACTATAGTAATCTTTTTCTCTTATACTGAAACTTGTTTCTTGTGTTTTTGAATAATTTTCATATATATCAGTAAAGGCAACGGAATCTATTTTTATTATATATTTTCGACCTGATATCCATGGATAATTAATTTGGTATTTTCTTTCAGACATTGAGTCTTTTAATATTTTGTATTTAACTGGAACTTCAATACTTACGTTTTGTAATTGTTCTGTTTTAGATTCTTTTGTTGAAGTGGATTGCTTTGCCGACCTTCTTCCTCTTCGTTTTCTTGTTTTTTTATAAGGAAGATTAATAGTGTCTTTTTCTTCAACATTTTTATTGAATCTATTTATTGTTTTGTATTTAAGTTCTAATTTAATAGTATCCATATTAGAAACAAATCTATCTGTTATTGTGATTTTAACAGTATCTTTTGTTTTGCAAATTTCTTTTTCATACCATTTGGTATTTATTGAAAAACTTAAAGATTTTAATTCAAAATTATTTATTAGAGCTTTGTTCATCACAAAAAATAATTTATTTCTTTCAGGTCTTGTAGCTTTTTTAATTTTTTGTTTGTTAAATTTGAAAATTGCATTTTTTGAGTATTCATAAAAAATCTTTTTACCGGAAGTGTTGTCGTAATCTTTTGTTTTTATTGTTAAAATAAGTGTGTCTTTGTCGGAAAGTGCTTGTTTTGTTATTTTAATATTTAATGTATTCTTGTTTTTAGATTTAATTTTTTCATACCAGTTATTATCATTGTTAATAATTAACTCAGTATCTTCTGAAATGTGTTTTTTAAATGTTATTTGTATTGTGTCGGCAGATTCTCTTCTTACTGAAATTACTCCTTGTTTTAAAAGTGGCATTGATATAGTATCTGTAAATTTTTGGGTTTGATTTTTGAAAAAATTATTATCATAGTGCAATACAAGTTTTAATGTATCTTTTTTATATAAATTTTCATTAGTTATTTTGCATTTTAAAAGGGTGTCTTTGTAGTATTCTTTATCATACCAGCTTTTTGTATTATCAAAATTTAGAGCTTCAACAAAAAAATTGTTTAAAAAAGGTCTTTTTAAAGAAAAAAATAAAGAGTCTGGAGATGGTCTGTAAAAGTTTAAAAGTTTTTGATTTTTTGTGTCAATAACAGCAGTATCTAGAATTGAAAATAGTTTTATCTTTGTGCTGTCAATTTTATAAATTGGCGTGTTTGTTTCAATAGTGTAATTTAAAAAAGAATCTTGCTCTGTTTTCAAATCATTAAATTCAGTATAATGTTTAATTGTATCTTTTAAAATATTAAATGAAAAAATTACTGTATCTGTTTCTTTTACAATGTTTTCAAGAGAGTCTTTGTTGAAATAAGAAACAGAGAATTTTAAAGAATCTTTTTCAAACATATCTTTTTCTTTTAGCCAATAAGTAATAGATTTACCAGTATCTGATTTTTCAACAAAATAATTATTTTTTATTAAGGGAAAGTCTATTTTTGAAATTATAACAGAATCTGGTTTTTTATTAAAAACAAATTCACATTTTCCTTTCATCTCTCGTTTAGAGTCAATAATATATTGTTTTGCATTATCTTCTTCAAAACTCAATAAATTTATATTATTTGTAAGATAAATTACTTCTTGCGAAATTATAACTGTATCATTTACAAGAGTATCTCCAATTTTATCATTATTATTTCTGTGTATAACTGTTCCTGCTTTTAGACTGTCAATTTTTGTTTTTGTTTTAACTTTCGGAGAAATAAGGCTGTCTAAAAATGCTATTTTTTCATTTGGCAAACTAAATTTATAGTCAAAATTCAAATCTTTGAGAGCAAATATTTTGTACTTTCCATACTTCATATAATCTATGGAAAAGTTTCCAGAAGTATCGGTTTTTGTGATGTAATACGGAATTTTATTGATTGGAGTTGAATCGTTATATTCTCGGTATAGCATAACAAACATTTTTTCTTCTGGTTTACCTGTAAAAGCATCTTTTAAATTTCCTGAAATTTCCATTGTATCAATTATATTTCCTGTTGAGAATATAAATTCAAAATCTTTTAAAGGGTTTTTTTCATTGTTGTCTTGAATTGCATCGCCAAAGCGGAAAGAATATGTTGTTGTGTCTAATAGTTTTTCTTTAAATTTTATAATTAATTTTTTACCTTTTAATTTAAATTCCGGTTTTTCTTTCATTGGAGGCGAAGAAATAAATTTTGAGTTTAAATTATCTAAAACAATATATTCGTCAAAAAAAAGTACTATTTTATTATCATTAAAATTTAAGGCTTGCATTTTTGGTTTGCTTTTTAAAAGAACAGGAGGATCTTTGTCTTTTTCTCCTCCAGATAAAGAACCTACTTGTGCACAGCCTACAACAAAAAATACAGAAATAGTAAAACTAATAATTATTTTAATTTTATTTTTATTCAGTAATTTATTATTTAATATTTGCATTGGTTTTTTAAGATAAAAAAGTAAAAAAAACATTTATTTTTTAATAATCATCAAAATTAATAAAATTGTGCTTTAAAAATAAATTATGATAAGAATAAGTCATCACAGAATAAAATGTATTGGTTGTAATTATTGTGTAGAAGTTGCTCCATCAAATTGGATTATGGATGAAACAGATGGAAAAAGTACACTTTTGGAATCAAATGTTAAAAAAGGAATTCATATTTCTATTAGTTCAGATGATGATTTTGAAACCAATAATGAAGCTGCTGATGTTTGCCCCGTAAATATTATAAAAGTTGAAAAAATATAGCTAATTTATTAAATCTTTCTATTAGGGATTTAAACTATCGCAAAACATACAGCTATTCTAAGTTTTCTGCTTAAACCGTTAAGATTCTATACTGAAAGCAGTAAAATTTCATTTTTTTTGAAGTTTGTACACTCATAACTAATTTCTAAAACATAAAGTGGGTAAAATTGTTTTTTTTTTTATTTTTGCGAATAATTTTAGCCCTCATAGTTCAACGGATAGAATAGCAGTTTCCTAAACTGTAGATACAAGTTCGATTCTTGTTGGGGGTACTTTTTACATTTAGAGCTATTTTTTATAGCTCTTTTTTTTTAAATAAAAAGGCATATTTGATAAACAGAAAACTAAAACCTCTGTCAGGTCTTAAAGACACTGACAGGGTATTTATTAAAGTTTTATTATTCGTCCATTAGTTGTTTTCTAGCATCATTAAGTAATTCTTGATTTTCAGGCTTTGGATATTTTAAATTTAAATCTTTCATTGTTTTGTGAATAATCTCACCAATTGCTATTCTAGAGAACCATTTATTGTCAGCAGGAATAATATGCCAAGGAGCATATTCAGTTGATGTATTATTAATCATATCCTCAAATGCTTTGCGATATTCTTTCCAGTATTTTCGTTCTTTTAAATCTCCTGTACTAAATTTCCATTGTTTTTTAGGAGTATCTAATCTTGCAAGAAATCTATTTTTTTGTTCTTCTTTTGATATATTTAAAAAGAATTTCAAAATTCGTGTTCCACTTTTATGTATATGATATTCAAAATCATTTATTCTTTTGTAGCGGTCTGCCCAAAAGTTTTCATCAATATCAGCAACTGAATTAATAAAAGGAATATTTTCTCCAAGTACCCATTCAGGATGAACCTTTGTTACTAAAACATTTTCATAATGAGATCGGTTAAAAATTTCAATCATTCCTCGTTCAGGTAGTGCTTTGTAATGTCTCCAAATAAAATCGTGCTCTAGTTCATTTTTTGAAGGGGCTTTAAAGCTATGAACTCTACATCCTTGCGGGTTAATACCTCCCATTACATGTCTTATTGCTCCATCTTTTCCGGCAGCATCTGATGCCTGAAGAATAATTAATAAAGAATGTGAGTCATCTGCATAAAATATTTCTTGAATTTCTTTTAATTCTTTTATGTTTTTTTTCAAAGCTTTTTTCGCAGAATCTTTGTCAAATTCTCCAACATATTTAGTGTCATAGCTTTCAAGATTAATTTTATTATTTGCATTGACAATAATTTTATTCATTTCAAATTTCATGTGTCTAATATTTTGTAATTAATTAATTTTAAATAAGTTGTATTTATAGTATTTTTTTATTCTGGTCATAGAAATACTTGTTTTTTTTTGCAAGTAATCTGTATGCTAGTTAATAGTTAATTTTTTTTTTGTTTCATAATATGTTTTTTAAAAGATTTTATTGTTTAATACTTTATACCGAAAATTAGGACATCATCAATTTGTTTCTTTCCTTTTTTCCACTCATTAAATTTCAATTCTAATATTTCTTTTTGTTCTTTCATTGGTTTTGTATAAATCTCAGAAAGTAAATTTTTAAATCTTTGTTCTGTAAATTTCTTTGGTTTTAAAGAGTTTCCTCCAAATTGGTCAGAATAACCATCAGTAAACAGATATATTATGTCATCTTTTTCTAAGTTAATTGTTTGCATTTTGAATAGAACTTCTTTTGGATAAATTCCAACAGGATTTTTAACAGCTATGAGTTCAGTTATAGCACTTTTTCTCATTAGATATGCCGATTGATTTGCACTTGCAAAATATAATTCATTTGTTTGATTATTTATAACTGATAATGCTATATCGATTCCATCTGTTTGATCTTTAAATTTTCCAGTTTGTTTAAATGATTTTTTTAAAACAAATCTCATTTCTTCTAAAATAAGATGGGGTTTTTTTAAGTCTGATTTTAAGATTAATTCATTTAAGAGCGATATTCCAAACATACTAACGAAAGCTCCAGGTATTCCATGTCCGGTACAATCTGCTACAACAAAAACAGTTAGCTCTCCTTTTTTTAAAGCCCAATAGAAGTCTCCACTCACAATTTGAAGGGGTTTGTAAAAGATAAAGAAGTCTTTTGAAATTTGTTTTAAGTACTTAAAAGTTGGTAAGGTAGCATTTTGAATTCTTTTGGCATATTTTATACTGTCAGTTATTTTTTTATTTTGTTCGCTTATAAGAATTCCTTTTTTCTTTCTGCTTCTTAAACTTATGAATATAATAATTATAAAAATTAAAAGAATTGCTGTTAGAAAAATAAATGCATAGTTTTCTAATTTTTTCCGTTTTAAATGTTCATCTTTTTTAAATAATTCTATGTTTTTATTGTCTATTTCTTTTTGTTTTTTATTTGCCATAAATTTTGCTTCTGCTTCCTCAAGTTGTTTGTTTTTTTCTTTGCTAAAAACAGAATCTTGTAGAGCAATAAATTTTTTATGGTATAAAAGAGCATTTTTATAATCGTTTTTGGAATCGTAAGTTTTAAATATTTGCTCATAAGCATTTTTTTCTAAAATAATAGAGCCAATATTTTTTGAAATTTCAATTGCTTTTTTACAATACAAAATTGATTTTGAATATTTATTTGTTTTTTGATATAAATTTGCCAATCCTAGTAATATATATATTTCTCCTTGTTTGTTTCCAACTTTTCTTGCAATTATTATTGCTTTAACTAAATATAACTCAGCTTGCTTGAAATCTTTTAAAGAAATATAACACTCTGCTAGTCCATCATATGCTTGAGCTTTTAAAATTATATTATTTGTATGTTTTGCATACTTTAATGATTGGTTTATATATGAAATTGCGACCTTAGGTTTGTTTAACTCCAAATATATTAGTCCAATATTGTTATTTGACTTTGCTATACCAGTTTCATAATTAAATTTTTTTGAAATTTCAAGGCATTTTGTATAGTTTTTTAAAGCTCGTTTATAATTTTTCAATTCAAAATGAACCATACCAAGATGAAAGTATTGTCCTGCTGCTTCACTCTCTTTTAGTATGCCGTTTTTTATTAATAGTTCTCTAATTCTTGTTGCTTCAATATAATTTTTCAAAGCAATTGTATAATATCCTTTTTCATAATAAATATCAGCAATTCCTTCAAAACAATTAGATTTTATTATTTTAGAACTTGAAATAATTGTTTTGTTTTTAGATAAATTAATCAATATTGTTAATTTATTAATTACTGTTAAAAATAATTCTTCTGCTTTAACATAATCGCTAATTAAAGATTTGTATAATGCTTTTTTAAATAATGATTTTGAGTATAAAAATAGCCCATCTTCTTTTGTTTTAGGATTATCTGATTTAATCATTAAGTCGCATAATTCTCTGGCTTTTGAAAAGTAATATTCTGAAGAATCCGGATTAGTATTCAAAAAGATTGTTCCAATATTAATTAGTTTGCTAATTTTAGAAGAATCATTTTTTTCATAGTTGTATTCTTTTAATAAAGAATCTAGTAGATTGCTTTGGGAATATCCATTAATTGCTATGTTAAAAGTCAGTAAAATAAATAACAACTTGCGCATATATAAAATTTAAAAAAATAAATTTAAAAAATATTTTTTAATTAGATAAAAATACATTTTACATTTGATATTCTTAGTCTAGTAGTTTTTTCATTTTTTTTAGAAGAAGTTTATAATTTGTGGGTTTTGTCATAAATGCAGTCATTCCCGAGTCTAAGCATTTTTTCTTTACTTCGGATGATGCATTAGCAGTTACTGCAATAATTGGTATTTTTTGTCCAATTCCAGCTTCGGCTTCTCTAATTTTTTCCGTAGTTTTAAATCCATCCATTAAGGGCATTCTAACATCCATTAATATTAAGTCAATTTTAGTACTAGCAAATTTTTCTAATGCTTCTTTCCCGTTTTCTGCAAGAATTATTTTATTTACATACGATTTTAAATTTAAAATCATTATTTTACTATTATTAACATCATCTTCAACTAAAAGTATGTTGGCATTTTCTAGTTTTATTTTTGGATTAGTTGTTTGTGTATCTTCACTATTCAAGGCTAAAGTACTTGTTTTTATAATCTTTTCAAGTTTTGTGTTGAAATTTAAATCAAAAATAAAAGAAGATTTAGATGGTTCAGTTTCTATTAAAAATTTACCTGAGAATGTATCTACTAGCTCTTTTAGCGTTGTTAATTCTTTGTTATTTTTTTCAGGTGTTATAATAGTTGAATTATTTTCAAGTTGTTTATTAAAATTATAATTTGAATTGCTAATTATTTTAATTTTAATTTTTTCGACTGTTGAGCTCTTTAAATCTTCAGAAATAATATTGATTTTAAGAATGCCATTTTTATTATTATTGTTATAAAAAAAATCTATTGAAGATAATATAATTTGAATTAAAATAATTCTCTCTCCAAAAACAATTTTGTTATGTGTGTCTGAAAGCTGCAAACTTATTTTTAAATTTCTGTATTTGTCGGTATAAAATAAGGAAGCAGTTTTTTTTATTGCTGAGTTAAATTTAAAATTAATTTTCTTTTCTTTTATTTGTAAAGAATTACTTGAATCGCCAGAAATTGAATTAATTATTGCTATTAAATTACTAACCGAAAGCTCAACATTTTCTATGGCACTTTCTTCAAATTCGTTGCGTTTTAAATTTATAAAACCAGAAATATTATTTAATGGGATTCTTAATTTGTAAGATAAATTAGATAATAGAACATTTTGGTTTCTTATTTTTTGTTCAATTTCTATAATTCGTTTTTCCTTTTTATAAATATCTTGTTGTTTAATTTTTAAATAATATTGAATAAAAATAAAAATTGTTATAAATGCACTTAAAAACCTTATTTTAAATTCACTTGAATAGTCTGCCCAAAAACTTGAAGGGACATAAAAAACTATTATGGTTACAAGCAAGAATAAAATTGAAAAAAGATTTGCTTTTTTAAGATTGAAAGAAAACGCTAAAATAATTGGGCATGTAAGTCCCCAGACTAGTCCTGCTCCACTAATTAGAATGTAAATAAACAATGAAAATATAAGAATTACTGAAAGTGTTGAATACTTATTATAATCTACCTTCTTTTTAAAAATAAAAAATAATAAAATTGACAATAATGAAAATACGAATAAAACATAGCTTGTTAGTCTTTCAGAAAAGAAAAAGTGAAAAACAGAAAAGATTAAAGAAAAGGAACTGAAAAAAATTAAAGAAAAGTTTAAAAAAATATATTTTTGGTTAATCTCCGATTCCTCATTTTTCTGAATGTGTTTTAATGATTCTGTTATTTTATTTAATATTGACATACTTTTGGCTTAAAAGAGTTTTTTAGTGTCAGATTATTAAAAATAGAAAAAAAATTTATGTTTTTTTCTATTTGGTATTAGTTAACTACAAAAGTTATTAATTCTTTTCTTTTGTTTTTACATCATCAATATTTGTTCTTTGAATATCAAAATTAAGTTCTTTTATATCTGATTCGCTAAAAGTATTTTTCCATAAAATATCCATTTCAGCAAATTGCATATCGGTTGTTTTGCCTGGGATCTTAAAAATTAGAGTAAAACTTTTACTTTCATTTTTCTGCAAAATATAGGGTTTTGATTTTGACTTAACTGTTGCCCATTCTTTCCCATCTTCTGTACGCAAAACGCAATTTGCAGTATTAATTACAGCAACTTTATCTCCTGTATAAGTAAATTTGAATTTTACAGCAGTTTCACTTGTTTCCTTTTTAAGTTTTAGCATATTAATTTTAAAAGAACCTGCCTCAATTTGGTTTTTATCCGGAGGAAGATGAAAAGGTTCTGTTTTTGTAATTTCTCCTTTTTCAGGAAAGGTATATATTCCTGATGGCTGAAAATCAAATGTTTCAACCAAATAGTTAGTTGCATTTTTGGTAGCAATAGTTATTGTCTTTTTTTTATTAGGTTTTATTATAGTATTTTTCTTTTTTTTCTTTGGGTAATATGAGTTTTTATCAATTACAAATTTACATTTGTCTTCTTTAAATAGAATATAATCATCTGTTTTATTTTGAATTTCTAATGCTAATTTTAAAAAATTGTGTTTAGAAACAATGTTTTTGGCAGATATAAACACATCATTTTGTTCTCCAAACTTCATATCATAAAAGAAATTTGTTTTTTTAGAATCTTCTTGAGCATTACTAATGCTAAAAAAAAGAATTAATACGAGTATTGAAAATAGTTTTTGCATAATGATAAATTTTTTTTTTGCTTTTGTATGTATTACTAAATAATATTAAAATATTTAAGTTTTTTATTTTACAATTAATTTCAATATAAAAAGATGATCTCCTATGGGTTTAAGTTTGCAAAATATGAAATTTAAAAAATTTGATACTAAAGTCAATTATCACAAAACTGTAGAGTATGCAAACATAATATTACCTTTTTCATTGCACTTTATAATTAAAAACACCAATAGTAATTTTATTTTTATAATATTTTAATGTGTATTGTCTTCTTTGTCAATTTCTGATTGATTAATATTGTATTGATACTCATAAATTTTATACTCATTCCCTCTTTTTACAAATTTTAGGCTTTCATATAATCTTGTCTCTTTTTCTGTTTCGCATTTGAACTTTAAAACTACTGTAGTTATTCCATCATTAGTACTTGTATGAAATCCATATCTTTTATGAGATATTACTTTTCCAAACCCTTGCATATGTTGGTTAAAAACATTGTAAAAATCATTTTTAATGCCAGCATCAATTACAGATACAGGGTCAAGTAAAGATTCCATTTTTGCTTCATTTTCATTGTTAAAAGCTTCAAAAAACTCATCCGCAGTAATTTGAGCTTTGTCAACTGATTCACAGCTTATTATTAAAAATGAGCTAAGTAAAAAAATAGGGATTATTATTTTTAGATTTTTCATAATAGTTTGTTAAGTTAGTAGTTATGATAGTGAGAGTGCAATATAATAAAAAAAAATAAAAAAACCTAATTCATACTGTTTCTCAAAAAAAAAGACAGTAATAATTTAGGTTTTTAACTGAAAGTAAATAACTTGTATTAAGGTATTTGAATTTTATTTATTAAAGGATTCGCATAAATCCCATAAAATATTTTTTCTAATAATTTTTCTTCTCCTTCAATTGTAGTAATTGTTTTTTGGCATTGAAATCTAAGTTTAGTTTCATCTGCTTTTTGATATTTATTTTCTTTTAAACATTTCTTAGAGTTTGTTAAAATATCAAAAGCAATATAATTGTTTTTTGTTAGTTTAAAATTAGAATAAATACAATTATCTATAATTTTTGAAAGAAGTTTAATTTTTTCATTCCTGTTTGCTACTTTGTCAAGTTTTTTAATGTTATTATTAATCTCATCTCCAAAAACAACAGCAACTTTTCCTTTTGCACTATATAAACCTCTTCCCATATCACTTAAATCGTCGTCAACTGTTTTTTCATAATTAAGACCTTTTATGTTTGCATATGTAGATGCAATTTTAGATTCTATGGTAGGTTCTGTTTCGTAAGAAATACTAATTGGGATAATATTAAGTTCTGAGAAATCTTTCTCAAAATTGTTAGTTCCACTTAGGTTTAACATTTTCAATAAAGCTTCGTCTGTTGTATCATTACCATCTTTTGTTCTTCCTTCTCTTTGGGCAATCCAAACCGATGTATTTCTGTTAGTTATTGTATCCCTTATATATGCAGATAGTTTAATTGAAGCTTGCAGCATTTCTCTTCCAACCAAATCTCGTCTAACTACAAAAGATTTGTTTAGTCTGACAAGAGTTTCTATCCATTTGTATATCAGAAGATTATTTCCTATTGCGTTTTCGGAAGTAGAGAATCCGTTTGACAATAAAATTTCATTAATTAGAGCCGAATCAATTATAATGTCTCTATGATTAGAAATAAAAAGATATGATTTATCTTTTTTTAGTTTGTCAATTCCCGAAATTGAAAGTTCAGAAATTGACAAGTCTAATAGACTTTTAACATAATATGAAATATATTTTGATTGAAAATCATAAACCGAATTTACTTCATTAAGCTCTTCACTTAAATTTGCAATTCTTTCATCTGTAAAAATTTTTTTCAGAATATAAATAAACTCTTTGTCTTTTACAAGTTTTCTTAATTTATCATTAACTTCATCATCTCTATATGAGCGAATATTATCAAAATTTAGTTTTTCCATATGTATTTTTTGTTAATCAAATATTTTAAATCTCAAAAACCATTTCATATGGTCTTGAAATCATTTTTTTTAATTCTTCGATACCAATATTTCTACTTTTACGAATAGTTTCTTTTCCTGCAAAAAAGCAAATAATTGTAGGAACTGTAAAAACACTATTCTGACCTGCAATTTCAGGAACTTTAACGGTATCTGCATAAACCATTTTTATTTTAGGAAAGTCTGAGTTCAGCATTTCATAGATTTTTGGTTTTAAGACTTTACAAACATTACATTGTTCGTGAGAAAAGTAAACTAAAACTCCGTCTTCATTTTCTAATACTGATTTAAAATCTTCTATGTTTAATAAATTTTTTAATATCATTTTAATTCTGAAATAATTATTTAAAAATATATAATTGCTTCTTAACTTTTAGTTTTAGTATCTTTATAAAACTTCTAATAAACAAATTATAATTTATTTAGTGCAAAATTAAAAAAAAATCACAGCAAATTGTATTTGCTGTGATTAATAAATATAAAGATATTTTATAAACCTAAAAAGGTTTAAATTAAATTAATGTTGTAAAAGACTAAACTATTTTTGGCCCTGCCGTATCAACTAATTTCTTTGCAGCATCATTGTCTGTAAAGAACTCAAAGTTATCAATAAATCTTTGAGCTAAATCAAGGGAAGCAGCATCCCAATCTTTTGGGTCATTCCAAAGGTTTCTTGGGTTTAATAGTTTACTGTCCACAGCATTTACATATTTTGGTACAGCTAGATTAAACACAGGAATATTTTCAAATTCACCTTCATCAATAGAACCATCAAGTATAGCATTTATAATGTTTCTTGTTGAAGGAAGATCAATTCGTTTACCTGTTCCATATGCTCCACCAATCCATCCGGTATTGACAAGGTACCCAGTTGCACCATTCATTTCCATTTTTCTTATTAATTCATCGGCATATTTAATTGGGTCTAACAATAAGAATGCTGCTCCAAAACAAGCTGAGAATGAAGGAACAGGTTCTGTAATTCCTCTTTCTGTTCCTGCAACTTTTGCAGTATAACCACTAATAAAATGGTATCTTATTTGATCAGGAGTTAGTTTAGACACAGGAGGTAATACTCCAAAAGCATCAGCAGTAAGGAAAATAACTTTTTTTGCGTGTCCTGCTTTTGAAACAGGTTTTACAATATTTTCAATATGATAAATTGGATATGAAACTCTTGTGTTTTTTGTTTTTGATGTATCTGCAAAGTCAATTACGCCATTTTCATCAAAAGCTACGTTTTCAAGAAGTGCATCTCTTCTAATTGCATTGTATATATCTGGCTCTTTTTCAGGGTCTAAATCAATGGTTTTTGCATAGCATCCTCCTTCAAAATTGAAAACGCCGTCATCATCCCATCCGTGTTCATCATCACCAATTAAAGCTCTGTTTGGGTCAGCAGATAAAGTTGTTTTTCCTGTTCCTGAAAGGCCAAAGAAAATAGCAGTATCACCATCTTTACCGACATTTGCAGAGCAGTGCATTGCTGCAATTCCTTTTAGTGGTAAATAATAATTCATTACAGAGAAAATGCCTTTTTTCATTTCTCCACCATACCAACTACCACCAATAACAGCCATTTTTTCTTTTAAATTAAAAGCTGCATAAACTTCACTGTTTAATCCGTGCTCTTTCCATTTTGGGTTTGAAGTTTTTGAAGAGTTAAATACTACAAAATCTGGTTCAAAATTTTCAAGTTCAGCATCAGTAGGTCTGATAAACATATTTTTCACAAAATGAGCTTGCCATGCAACTTCAACAATAAATCTTACTTTAAGTCTTGTATTTTCATTTGCTCCGGCATATCCATCTTGGACATATAATTTTTTTCCTGATAATTGTTTTATACTATTTGCTTTTAAATTTTCCCAAATATCTTGTGAAATGGGTTTATTATCTGACGCAGGTCTGTGATCGTTTCTCCACCAAATATTACCTTTGTTTTCATCTTCTTCTACAATATATTTATCTTTTGGCGAACGTCCAGTGAAAATTCCAGTATCAACTGTAACTGCATCAAGATTAGTTAAATAACCTTTTTCAAAGCCTTCTAAATTGCTATCAGTTTCATGTTTAAATAATTCTTCATATGAGATATTATGATATATTGTTTGTACATCATTAATTCCATATTCACTTAAATTTAATTTAGCCATTTTTAATAAGTTTAGTTTATTTTTAATAATTGCACAAAGTAAATAAAAAAAGATGTTAGTATCGTTATATATTTACCTATTATAAAACACTTTTTTACTTGTTCTATAGTATAAAACAGTATTTGTATATAATTTTTAAATTTTAAAAAAGAGATAAACATTCTGATAATGCACTTTCCCAATTTCTTATTTCAATATTAAATGTTTTTTTTATTTTGGTTTTGTTTAATAAACTGTATTTGGGACGTTTTGCAGGAGTTGGATATTCTAATGTAGAAATAGGATTAACTTTACATTTCAACTTTTTTTGTTGCATAATTTCTGCCGCAAATTCTTGCCAAGAACATATGCCTTCATTTGAAAAATGAAAAATGCCTTCAATGAAGTTATTATTATCTTTATTTGTTTTTGAAATTATTTTTAAAATTATCAATGCTAAATCTTTTGCATAAGTTGGCGAACCAATTTGGTCTGAAACTATATTTATTTCCTTTTTATCGGTTCCCAAACGCAACATTGTTTTAACAAAGTTATGTCCAAATGATGAATATAGCCATGAAGTTCTAATAATAATATATTTATATGCTTTTTTTGCTGAATTTTCACCTCCTAATTTAGTTTCTCCATATATAGACTGGGGGTTTGTTTTGTCAGTTTCTATGTATGGAATTTTACTATTTCCATCAAAAACATAATCAGTTGAAATGTGAATTAAATGAGCTTTATGTTTTTTTGAGAGTTTAGCAAGGTTTTCTACTGCAAAAACATTAATTTTTTCTGCTTTATCTTTTTCCGTTTCGGCTTTATCAACATTTGTATATGCAGCACAATTTATAATGAAATTAATTTTATTTATTGAAAAGAAATCTTCAAGTTCTTTTTCATCAGTAATATTAAGATTATTTACATCTGTAAATAAAAAATTAAAAAGACTAAATTTATTAGATGCTTTTTTAATTTCATTTCCAAGCTGACCATTAGCACCTGTAACTAAGATTGTTTTCATATTTATAAATCGCTGGTTCTTTTGTTATTTTATTTAGTAATTTCTTATTTAAAATTCAAAAACTGATTTTTATATTGTTTATTTATAGCATTATATAACTTTATAATTAAAAACTAGCAACTTAATACTTCAAAAAATTTATTAATATAGTAGCCCCCTACTCCACCAAGCAATATTTACTATTGAAATTATTTTGTTCTAGATATAAGAACATAAGCTGTTTCACGCATTGTTAAAAATGGGAAATAATTTAAAGTTTTGGCTCTTTATGACCATATTTTAACATAAATTTTTCAGCTTTGTCAATCATATTTCTTGAACCAACAAAAAAAGGTTCTCTTTGATGTAAAGACTTAGGTTTTATGTCCATTATTCTGTTTCCTCTTCCATCAGTTGCTTTTCCTCCTGCTTGTTCAACTAGCATTGCCATAGGGTTACATTCATAAAGAAGTCTTAATTTTCCGGAAGGATAACCAGCTGATTTAGGATAAATAAAAATTCCGCCTTTTAATAAATTTCTATGAAAATCAGCAACTAATGACCCAATATATCTAGATGTATATGGTCTTCCAGTGGGGCCATCAATTTCTTGGCAATATTTTAAATATTGTTTTACTCCTTCTGGAAATTTAATATAGTTACCTTCATTAATTGAATATAGGCTTCCCGAAACGGGTGTTTTTATGTCGGGATGCGACAAACAAAACTCTCCAATTGAAGGGTCTAGTGTGAAACCATTAACTCCTCTTCCTGTTGTGTAAACCATCATAGTTGATGAACCATAAATTATATATCCAGCAGCAAGTTGTTTTGTGCCTTCTTGTATAAAATCTTCAATTTTTGCTTTATGACCGATTGAAGAAATACGTTTATAAATTGAGAATATAGTTCCTATTGAAACATTTACATCTATATTTGAAGAGCCGTCAAGAGGATCCATTGTAACTATGTATTTCCCATTTTTTGCCAGTTCATCATCAAATGCAACAACATTTTCGTTTTCTTCTGATGCTATTCCACAGCATTCTCCACTTGAACGGAGGGAACTTATAAATTTTTCATCTGCATAAACATCTAATTTTTTTTGCTGCTCTCCTTGAATATTATCTGAGCCTGCTTCTCCTAAAATGTCAACCAAACCTGCTTTGTTAACCTCTCTATTTACAACCTTAGCAGCAACTCCAATATGGGTAAGTAGTCTTGTTAATTCTCCTTTTGCATATGGAAAATCAGCTTGTCTTTCAATAATAAACTCATTTAATGTTACAACTGACATAATCTTATATTTTTATTAAAATTTGCACAAAAATAAGTTTTTTTTATTCATTTATGATATTAATTATGATATTTGGCAACATATAAATAATATAAAATGAAGATTTTTAAATTTGGAGGTGGTATTTTAAGAAATAAGGATGATATTTTCAGACTTGTTAGTTTATTGAAAAAATATGAAAATCAAAAATTAATTATTGTTTTTTCTGCATTTTATAAAATTACAAGTAAGTTTGAAGACTTATTAAATATTTATTTTTCGGAAAATAAATTTGATTGGATTGTTTTTAATTACATTAAAAATTTTCATCTGAATTTAATAAAGTCAATTTTTGAAATTAAAGATGTTGAAATTTCAATTAATAAAATATTTAAAAGCATTGAGAATGATTTTAAAAAAGGATTAAGTGATAATTATCATTTTGAATATGACAAAATTGTTTCTTACGGAGAATTATTATCTTCATTTATTATTGCAGAATATTTAAAAAATCAAAAGTTTAATTGTAAATATGTAGATATTAGAAATGTTATTATTACAGATTCTGTTCATACAGAAGCAAAAGTAAATTGGGATGTTTCTATTAAAAATATTATAAAAAGTTGCATATCAGATAATTTTAATTTTTGTGTAACTCAAGGATTTATTTCTTCTGATAAAAATGGTAATGCTACAACATTAGGGCGAGAAGGTAGTGATTTTACTGCTTCAATAATAGGTTTTGCTGTAAATGCAAAAGAAGTTGTTTTTTGGAAAGAAGTTAATGGTATTTACAATGCAGACCCTTCTGAAATGCCTGATTGTAAGCTGATTCCTGAGATGTCATATAAAGAAGCTGTTGAGCAAGCGTACTATGGTGCAAAAATTTTACATCCAAAAACAATTAAGCCTCTTCAAAATAAAAAAATACCAATAAGAGTTAAATCTTTTTATGAAGGTAATGAAGAGGGAACGCGAATCATTGATATTTCAAAATTTAATTCTAACTTTTATCCAAATATTCCAATTTTTATTATTAAAGATAATCAAATATTAATTTCTATTTCTTCAAAAGATTTTTCTTTTATAACAGAACATAATTTAGTAAAGATATATTCATTGCTTTCAAAATACCTCATAAAAGTTAATTTAATGGAATCTTCTGCAATTAGTTTCTCCGTTTGTGTTACAAATGATAAGTTTAAAATTCCTAAGTTTATAAATAAATTAAAAAGTATGTTTAATGTTTTATTTAATAAGAACTTATCATTGATAACAATTAGGCATTATAATTCAGAGTCTATTAAAAAAATGGTAAATAAAAAAGAAGTTTTAATAATCCAAAAAAGTAGGCATACTGCACGTTTTGTAATAAAATAATTTTTTTTAACATTTTTTATGTGATTTTTTTGTCTTAATTTATAATTATTTTACATTTGCACTCCCTTTTAAGGAGAGGTGGGAGAGTGGCTTAATCCACCAGTTTGCTAAACTGACGTACCTATTACTGGTACCGGGGGTTCGAATCCCCCCCTCTCCGCAAATTAAAAAAAGGAAAAAGTTTTTTTTTAAAATTTTTATTTTACTTTTGCATTCGCAATAAAAAAATGGGTTTAGTTTTATTGCAAAAAATCATTCGGGGCGTAGCGCAGCCCGGTTAGCGCATCTGCTTTGGGAGCAGAGGGTCGCAGGTTCGAATCCTGCCGCCCCGACTTGATAATCAAAGGTTTACATTAATTTGTAAACCTTTTTTAATTCCATTTGTACACGAT
>CAMZKL010000037.1 GCA_947311255.1 uncultured Chlorobiota bacterium
ATAGCTTGTCATTTTGCGAATATCGGTCTCGAAGTATTACTAATCGACATCGTGCCACGCGAACTGACTGATGCCGAAAAAGCCAAAGGACTTACACTAGAAAGTAAAGCTGTGCGAAACCGTATTGTAAATGGTGCATTAAAAGCATCATTAAAATCAAAACCTTCGCCAATTTACAGGCAAGAATTTGCAAAACGAATTACAACAGGGAACTTCGATGATGACCTTAAAGACATAGCAACTTGCGATTGGGTTATTGAAGTTGTTATAGAACGCCTTGACATCAAACAACAAGTTTTTGCAAATGTTGAGAAATATCGTAAAAAAGGAACAATTATTAGCTCCAATACATCCGGTATTTCTATTGAAAAAATGCTTGAAGGACGTAGCGAAGATTTTCAAAAACATTTCTGTGGAACACATTTTTTCAATCCGCCACGTTATTTAAAATTATTTGAAATTATTCCTTCAACAAAAACAGATCCAGAAGTCATTTCGTTTCTTGGCGATTATGCTCGTCGTTATCTTGGAAAAACAACCGTTCATGCACAAGATACACCTGCATTTATTGCAAACCGTATCGGAACATTTTCAATAATGTATCTTTTCAATAAAGTTAAGAACTATAATTTAAACATTACTGAAATTGACAAACTTACGGGAACACTTATTGGACGAGCAAAATCTGCAACTTTCAGAACCGCAGATATCGTAGGTTTGGATACTTTGGTTCATGTAGCCAACGGAATTAAAGAAAGCACAAACGATGAAGGCAACGAATATTTTGCAATTCCCGATTATGTTCAGAAAATGCTGGATAATAACTGGTTAGGTTCAAAAACTAAAAAAGGTTTTTCAACAAAAGAAGTTGTTGATGGCAAAAAAACTTTCCCTACGCTCGATTTTGAAACAATGGAATATACCGTTGATGGAAGAGCTAAATTTAAAGTTTTCGACAAAACAAAAGGAATTGAAGACATAGGAAAACGTGTAAAAATATTTATGTCTGACAAAGATAAAGTAGGTAACTTTATGCGAGACAGTTTTTATGCACTTTTCTGGTACTCATCAAACCGTATTCCTGAAATTACTGATGCACTTTATAAAGTTGATGATGCACTTAATGCAGGCTTTGGTTGGAAACTAGGACCTTTCACAACTTGGGATGCTGTGGGAGTAGAAGAAAGCGTAAAAGCAATGGAAGAAGTTGGAAGAAAACCGGCACAATGGGTTTATGATATGCTTGAAAGCGGTGCAAAATCGTTCTATAAAGTTGAAAAAGGTCAAAAATTATATTATGATATTCCAACAAAATCATACAAAGTAATTCCGGGTAGTGAAGATATAATTTCACTTGACGTTTTACGTGAAACAAATGTAGTTTATACAAATGAAGAAGCAACAATTTTTGATATTGGCGATGGTGTTCTTAATGTAGAATTTCATTCAAAAATGAACGTAATAGGTGGCGGAACTTTACAAGCTCTAAATAAAGCAATTGATTTGGCAGAAGCTGATTATAAGGCAGTTATCGTACATAACGAAGCCGACCACTTTTCTGCCGGAGCAAATGTAGGTATGATTTTTATGATGGCTGTTGAGCAAGAATGGGACGAGTTAAATTATGCAATTCAAATGTTCCAAAATACCATGATGCGACTTCGTTACTCATCAATCCCTGTAATTGCCTGTCCGCACGGAATGGCTCTTGGGGGCGGTTGCGAACTTTCAATGCACTCCGACAAAGTTATTGCTCATGCCGAAACTTACATGGGGCTTGTTGAATTTGGTGTAGGTGTAATCCCAGGCGGCGGCGGAACAAAAGAATTTGCCCTACGCTTGGGAGATGAACTTCGCGATGGAGACATCAGAACAAATCAATATTTAAACAGATACCTCACAATAGGACAAGCAAAAGTATCAACTTCTGCCTACGAAGCATTCGATTTAGGTTACTTGCGTGAAGGTATTGATGAAGTTATAATGAGTTCTGTTGATCAACTTTCTTACGCTAAAAAAGTTGCTTTACAAATGGTTGAAAAAGGATACTCTCAACCTGCACCTCGTAATAATGTAAAAGTATTAGGTAAAGAAGTTCATGGAATGTTCCTTGTAGGTGCCGATAGCTTTACAGAAGGTGGTTATATGAGTAAGCATGATAAATTAATTGCTGAAAAACTAGGTTTTGTAATGGCAGGAGGTGATATTTCGCAAGCAATGACAGAAGTAAGCGAAAAATATCTGCTAAAACTTGAACGTGAAGCATTTATGCAACTTTGTATGCAGAAAAAAACATTGGAAAGAATGCAGAGTTTAATTACAAAGGGAAAGATTTTACGAAATTAATATAGTACACTGATTGTTATGATTTTTAAGATAAATTAAGATTATAATACTTTAATCATATTGTTATAAAAAAACAGTATACTATTTAATATTAAGACTATTATGAATTCAAATTATTTACATTCTGATATTACAAGCAAAATTATAAGAGCATTTTATAATGTTTATAATAAATTAGGTTTTGGTTTTCTTGAAAAGGTTTATGAAAAATCAATGTTGATAGAACTTCACAAACTTGGATTAAAAGCTGAAAATCAAAAACAAATAAAGGTTTATTATGATAATGTTAAAGTCGGAGAATATTATGCAGATATTATTGTAAATGATTGCGTTATCATTGAACTTAAAGCAGCAGAAAATCTTATTCCTGAGCATGAAGCTCAATTAGTAAATTATCTTCGTGCCACAGAAATTGAAGTTGGGTTATTACTTAACTTTGGAAAGACAGCTCAAAAGACAAGAAAAGTTTTGACAAAAGAATATAAATCATAACAAATCTTAATAATCATAAAAATCAGTGTCCTATCATTATCAAATATAAAAAACAAAAGAAATGGAAGCATATATAGTAGGCGGTTACAGGTCAGCAATAGGCAAAGCTCCACGAGGCAAGTTCAGATTTACTCGCCCCGATGATATAGCAGTTGCAGTTGTGAGACATCTTATGAATGATTTTCCGCAAATAGAAAAATCAAGAATTGACGATATAGTCGTTGGAAATGCGTTCCCCGAAGCCGAAAGCGGTTTAAACATGGGCAGAATGATTTCAATAATGAGCATGGACAATATTGAAGTTCCTGGCTCAACAATTAACAGATATTGTGCATCAGGATTAGAAAGTATTGCTATTGCAACTGCAAAAATACGTGCAGGAATGGCAGATATGATTATAGCAGGAGGGGCAGAAACAATGTCAATGATTGCAATGGGAGGTTGGCGTTCAATACCAAACCCAACGGTTGCAAAAACACATCCTGATTGGTGGCACGGAATGGGCTTAACTGCCGAAGCTGTTGTAAGTGAGTATGATATAACACGAGAAGAACAAGATGAATTTTCATTAAATTCTCATAACAAAGCTCTTAAAGCTCAAGCAGAAGGCAAATTTGATAGCCAAATTGTACCAATTGAGATAACCGAAGATTACTTTGCAGATGGAAAACAGCAAACTCGTAAATACATAGTTGATAAAGACGAAGGACCAAGAAAATCAAATATTGAAGGCTTAGCAAGATTAAAAGGTGTGTTTAAGCAAGGGGGAAGTGTTACTGCGGGTAACTCATCACAAATGTCAGATGGAGCAGCTTTTGTTTTGGTAGTTTCTGAAAAAATTGTGAAAGAGTATAATCTTACACCGATTGCTAGACTTGTAGATTACCAAGTTGCAGGAGTTGAGCCATACAAAATGGGCGTAGGACCAATTGCCGCAATTCCAAAAGTGTTAAAACATGCAGGAATGAGCATGAACGACATCGAACAATTTGAACTAAACGAAGCATTTGCATCACAATCACTTGCAGTATTGAAAGAACTCAAAATGAACCCTGATATTGTAAATGTAAATGGCGGAGCAATAGCTATGGGGCACCCACTTGGAGCTACCGGAGCAAAACTTACCGTACAACTTCTTAACGAAATGAAATTAAGAAAACAAAAATATGGAATGGTAACAATGTGCATTGGAACAGGACAAGGTGGTGCTGGAATATTTGAGTTGTTGTAGCAGTTAGTTTACAGTAGTTAGTAGTTAGATATAAGTATCTAGCTGCTAATTACTAAACTCAAATTACTCTAAATAATAGGAACTTAATTTAGAAAATATGCACATACTTAAAAACTTGAAAGTTTGGATTAAATCTATGGAACTTGTAACAAAAGTATACAAAGCAGTCTCTCAACTTCCTAAGGAAGAAAAATACGGATTGACATCACAAATTAAACGTTCTGCAATTTCTATCCCTTCAAATATTGCAGAAGGAGCAGGAAGAAATTCCAATAAAGATTTTGTTAGATTTCTTAGTATAGCACATGGTTCAAGTTATGAGTTACAAACTCAAATTATTTTGGCAAATAAGTTAAATTTAATTGATAAACAATCTGCAAATTCCCTTTTAGAAGATTTAATAGAAGTCCAAAAGATGAATTATAGTTTGCAAAAGTCATTTATTAATAAATCATAGTTAGTGAAAAAATTAAGTATGCAAATACCCACAATCTAAATACTAATATCTAATTACTAATATCTAATTACTAATATCTAATTACTAATATCTAATTACTAATATCTAAATTCTAAATAAAAAAAATGGAAAATAAAAAAATAATAAAAGGAGGAGAATTTTTAGTAACAGAAACTTCATTTAAAGACATATTTATACCAGAAGAATTTAATGAAGAGCAAAATATGATGGCACAAATGTGTTATGATTTTGTTGAAACAAGAGTATTGCCAAATGTTGATGCTCTTGATAAGCATGATAGAGAATTACTATCAAAACTTTTAAAAGAAGCAGGAGAGCAAGGTTTACTAGGAGTTTCAGTACCGGAAGAGTACGAAGGTTTTGGGCAAAATACAGTAACTTCAATGCGAGTTGCTGAAGCAATGGGTGGCAGCTTCTCATATGTTGTAGCATTTTCTGCTCATACAGGTATAGGAACTTTGCCTATTCTTTATTATGGTAATGAAGAGCAAAAGAAAAAGTACCTACCAAAACTTGCAAGTGGCGAATACATTGGTGCGTATTGTTTAACTGAACCAGGAGCAGGTTCTGATGCAAATTCAGGAAAATCAAAAGCAATTTTAAGTGATGATAAAAAAACATACACACTTAATGGTGTAAAAATGTGGATTACAAACGGAGGAGTTGCGGATTTACACATAGTTTTTGCAAAAATAGATGATGACAAAAACCTTTCTGCATTTATAGTTGAAAGTGCTTGGGATGGTGTTACAATTGGTGCAGAAGAAGAAAAAATGGGCATAAAAGGTTCTTCAACTGTTCAAGTTTATTACGAAGATGTAAAAGTTCCTGCAGAGAATCTTTTGGGAGAAAGAAATGGAGGATTTAAAATTGCACTTAATATATTAAATTTAGGAAGATTAAAACTTGGTGGTGCATGCGTAGGTGCAGCAAAAGCCGTTACAACAAGTTCTGTTGGCTATGCAAATGAAAGAAAGCAATTTAAAACTCCTATTGCACAATTTGGAGCAATAAAACATAAGTTGGCAGAAATGGCAATTAAAACATTTGCCGCTGAATCTATTATGTATCGAGTAAGTCAAAATGTTGATGATAAAATTCAAGAACATATTGCCGGCGGTATGGAAAAAGGAAAGGCAAGTTTGGAAGGACTAAGGCAATATGCAATTGAAGCCGCAATAGCAAAAGTTTATGGTTCTGAAATTTTAGACTATATTGTTGATGAAGGTGTTCAAATATATGGAGGAATGGGCTATTCTGCTGAAACTGATGTAGAACGTGCTTACAGAGATTCAAGAATTAATCGTATTTTTGAAGGAACAAACGAAATTAACCGTATGGTAATGGTTGGTGAACTTTTAAAAAGAGCTTTTAAAGGCGAAATTGATGTTTTAGGACCTGCAATGGAAGTTGGCAAAGAGCTAATGGGAATACCTGATTTTGGTGATACTACGCAAGATTATTTTGAACTTAAAAAAGCAGCTTTAAAAAACTTCAAAAAAGCAATTTTAATGGTTGCAGGGGCAGCTGCTCAAAAATATAAGGATAAATTACAAAGCGAGCAAGAATTACTTTTTGCCGCTGCTGATATGTTAATGTTAACTTATGCATCGGAATCATTTATGTTGCGTGTTGAAAAAATACAAGATATGAAAGGTGAAGAAAAAGCAGAACTTCTAAAACTTATGCTTGATGTTTATTTTTACGATATTGCAGCACAAATTAAGAAATTTGGCGACGATGCAGTAAACTCATTTGCTGAAGGGAACGAAAAAATGGGAATGTTAATGGGCATGAAACGTTTCACAAAAATTGATGGTGTAAATGTTATTGCAGCAAGACGCAAAATTGCCGATAAAATCATTGAAGATAATAAATATTCATTTTAATTTTAAATTTAGAGTTTTATATTAACCTTAAATCTGTAAGTCAGCCATGGTTTTACTGTGTTGATTTACAGGAAGTTAGTAGGCATTTTTTATCACTTTAATTTAAAAAGTGGAGCCCTGACTATCAATCCTTTAAATGTAAATGTGCGGATATAAGAATTAACAATAATAATGAAGCTCTAAATGTTAATTCAGACCCTGCGGGTTTTCAAAACCCGCAGGGTCTCTTCTTTTAAATGAGCAAATGATAAATTTTATTGTTTGCTCATTTTTGGTGTAAAAAGTAATCTGTTCATAAATAATTAAAAATTATAGCTGTTTTTATAATTGGCTTTCTATTTTTGTGCTTTTCTAGAAATAATTAATAAAAAGAACAGTTTTAAAAAGGTGAATGATTATTTAAAACAATTAAACGAAGCTCAAAAACAAGCCGTAATAAATTATAAAGGACCTTCTTTAATAATAGCAGGAGCAGGTTCCGGAAAAACACGGGTTCTAACATACAGAATTGCACATTTGCTTGAAAATGGTGTGAAACCTTGGCGAATTTTAGCCCTTACTTTCACAAATAAGGCGGCAAAAGAAATGAAAGAAAGAATTGCAAATCTTATAGGAGAGGAACACGTTAGGTCTTTGTGGATGGGAACTTTTCATTCTATTTTTGCCAAGTTTTTAAGAAAAGAAGCTGAATTGATGGGGTATCCTTCAAGTTTTACTATTTACGATACTGTTGATACAAAAAGTATTTTAAGAGCTATTATAAAAGAACTTCAACTTGATGATAAAACTTACAAAGCAAGTTCTGTTTATGGAAGAATTTCTAGTGCTAAAAATAATTTAATTACTGCTGCTGCTTATGAAAGTAATCAGCATGTAAGATTGCTTGACGAAAAATCCAAAAAACCTGAGCTGTACAGGATTTATCAGATTTATGCTCAGAGGTGCAGAAGATCAGGAGCAATGGATTTTGATGATTTGCTTTTAAATACAAATTTACTTTTTAGGGATTTTCCAGAAGTACTTACAAAATATCAAAACAAATTTGATTATATTCTTGTCGATGAGTACCAAGATACAAACTTTTCACAGTATTTAATAGTTAAAAAACTTGCACAGCAGCATAAGAATATTTGTGTTGTGGGAGATGATGCACAAAGTATTTATTCTTTTAGAGGAGCGAAGATTGAAAATATTCTAAAATTTAAGAAGGAATATAAATACCATAAGTTTTTTAAACTAGAACAAAACTATCGATCAACTAAGAATATTGTTGAGGCTGCAAATTCAGTTATTGAAAAAAATAAAGACAGAATTAAAAAAGATGTTTTTTCGGAAAATGAAGAAGGGAATAAAATAAAACTTATTCAGGCATTAACTGATAATGAAGAAGGATTTGTTGTTGTGAATAAAATATATGAGTCTGTTTTTATTGATAAAACAAAATATATTGATCATGCAATTTTATACCGAACGAATGCACAATCTCGTATTTTTGAGGAGGCTTTGAGGCGAAGAAATGTTCCGTATAGAATTTATGGAGGAACATCTTTTTATCAAAGAAAAGAAATTAAGGATTTATTAGCATATTTTAAGTTAGTTATTAATAAAAGAGATGATGAAGCATTTAAAAGGGTAATAAATTATCCTAAAAGGGGTATAGGAAAAACTAGTGTAGAAAAGCTTGAGAATTTTGCAAAAGAAAATAATATTTCTATGTGGGAAGCAGTAAGTCAAGTGCGAATAGTTGGAATGGGACTAAATTCTCGTGCAGTTAGTCAGATGTTTGGTTTTCTGACTCTTATTTCTGATTTCACTAAAAAAGTTCCAGAAAAAGATGCTTATGAACTTGCAAAAGATATTGCAAACACAAGTGGAATATTGAAAGACCTTTTTGCCGACAAAGCTCCCGAAGCAATTGCAAGGCATGAGAATGTGCAGGAACTATTAAATGGGATTAAAGAATTTGCGGATAATGAAGATGCTGAAGGGGAAACTTTTTTAGATAATTATTTGGAGTCTGTTGCTTTACTTACAAATGAAGATAATGAAAAAGAAGAGGATAGGAACAAAGTAAGTTTAATGACAATTCATTCAGCAAAAGGGCTGGAATTTCGGAATGTGTATGTGGTTGGCCTAGAGGAGAAGCTGTTTCCAAATGAGATGGCAAGTTTTTCAATAAAAGAGCTTGAGGAGGAAAGGAGGTTGTTTTATGTTGCAGTTACAAGAGCCGAAAAAGAGTTAATTCTTACTTATTCTGGACAACGATATAGATGGGGACAATTGCACGATTGTAGTCCCAGCAGGTTTATAAAAGATATAGATAGTAAATTTGTTGAATTTTATTCTGCTTTTGATGAGTCTATTGATGATTTGGATAGTAGTTCAAAAACACAAAAGAATCTTTTTAGAGGACGAAAGAAATATTCTCCTAATAAGTTTCAAACACAGAAAAAAATACAGAAACCATCTGAAAAGATTGTGGGCACTAATTATAATAAAAAGTTGGTAAAAATTGATAAATCTGCGAAATATGTACAATCTGGAATAAGTGAAATATGTGAGGGGGCTAAAGTTAAGCATGCACGTTTTGGAGAAGGTATTGTTTTGAATGTTGAAGGGATTTTTCCAAATATAAAGGCTAATATTAATTTTAATACTGTTGGCAAAAAAAGTTTGTTGTTGAAATTTGCGAACTTACAAGTGATTAGTTGATTCAACTATTTGCTAATTGACCGATGTGTCGATTAGAAGAAATTATTTATAAAAAAAGTTTATAATCTTATAAATGAAAATAATTAGAAAGGTGAAAATATCTGCTGTTTCTTATCTTAACAGTTTGCCGTTTATTTATGGCTTAGAGAATTATGGTAAAATTACCGAATTAATTGATTTACATAAAGATATACCTTCTATTTGTGCCGATAAATTAATAAATAATGATGTGGAAATCGGACTGATTCCTGTTGCTGAAATTTATAAATTTAAAAATCCGTTTATAGTTTCAAATTATTGTATAGGAGCATCCGGCAAAGTTGAAACAGTTTTGTTGTTGAGTGATGTTCCTGTTTTTGAAATAGATAAAATATATTTAGATTATCATTCTAGGACTTCGGTTAATTTATTAAAAATTTTAGTTAAAAAACATTGGAAAACTAAAGTTGAATATATCAATGGAGAAGAAGGTTTTGAAAGTAATATTAAAGGAAAAACCGGAGGTCTTATAATTGGAGACAGAGCTTTTTCTTATTTAGAAAAGTTTAAGTATGTTTATGATTTATCTGACGAATGGACGAAGTTTGCAAAATTACCGTTTGTTTTTGCCGCTTGGGTTTCAAATATAAGACTTGAAGATAAGTTTATTCGTGAATTTAATAATGCTTTGACTTTTGGTCTTGAAAATAAGGAAAAAATAATTAAAAATTTCAGGGTTAAAAATAAAAATTCAAAAATTGACATTGAAAAATACTTAAATTATGATATCAGTTATTTTCTTGATTCTGAAAAAAGAAAGGGTATGGAATTGTTTCTTGATTTGTTAAGAACAGAAATTTTATAAAAAATATTTCTGAAAAAAGTTTTGCCCCATTTTATAGAAAAATGAGGCAAGTATTATTTACAAGAAAAAAATTTATTTTCCCTCTTTCTTTTTAGCTTCGTTAATATTTTTTACTTCGTCAGGAGTGGGCATATTAGGAATTGTTTCCATTTGATTCAATTCTTTTAATGCTTTTTGTGCTTTAGATTCTTTACTCTCTTCTTCTCTTGGAATAGAAACACTTGCAGTAATACTGAAAACAATAATTGCTATTGCTAATGTCCAAGTAGTTTTGTCTAAAAATTTATTGGTTTGAACAACTCCACCAACTTGACTACCACTACTTCCAAATGTAGAAGAAAGACCTCCGCCTTTTGAGTTTTGGGCTAATACGATAAGTATCATTAAAATACTTGCTATAATAATTAATATAATTGCGAATGTTAACATATTAAATTTATTTTAATTTTTCAGTTTCTTTAATTTTGTTTGCAAAGTAATCTTTTTTTTCTGGATTTTTCAAAATTAATTTATTATAAATTTCAATTGCTTGGTCATATTTACTTTGATTAATGTATATACTTGCCATTAATTCAGTAATCACGGGTTTTTTTTCTTTTATACTTTCTTTTGAGATGTCAATATTTTCTTCTTCTTTTTTTTCAATTCTTTTCATTGTAGGTTCATTTTCTACAAAGTTTTGAATTAATTCGTCTTTTTTATCTATTATTTCAGGTTCTTTCTTTTTGGAGACATTGGAAATTTTAGCAAATAAATTATCAATGTCAATGTCTCCTATAATTTCGTCCTCTTTTATGCTTTCGGCCTTTTTTACTATTTTTTTAGCAGCAATTTCAGTTTTTGCTTCGGTTTTATAAACTACTTTTTTAGGTACAATTTTGCTTTCTTTTATTTTTGAAACATTATCTTTATTAGAAATTCTACTTAGAACACTTTCGAAATCCATGTTTTCATCGGATTCAGATTTTTTATCTGTTGTTTTTTCTGCATTCTCAAGAGTTTCCTGTTTTTTATCTTCCTTAGTTTCTTTTTTAACTTTTGGTTTTGAAATCTCTTTTTTGCTTGTGTTTTTTGTTTCCTTAATAGTCTCCTTTTCAATATTTACAGTTTCTTTTTTAACAGATTTACTTTCGGAAACTTTTTCTTCTTTCTTGGGCACAGAAATTTTTTCATCATTCTTAATTGTTTTTGTTTTTTTGTTTTTAAATGATGCAATTTTATCAAAAATACTAGAAGCTGCCTTACTTTCAGTGCTTTTAGTCTTTTCTTTTAAAATTGTTTTTTCTTTTTCAATAAGTTCAAATTCTTCTTTTTCAGGTTTTTGTATTGTTTTTTCTTCTTTAATTTTTGGCTTATCAACTTTTTTAACATTAATAACTTTTGAAACACTATCTTCTGTAATAAATTCTATTTCATCCCCAATTGGTTTTTCGGGTATTGTTTTTTTAGTTTCCTTAATAATTGTTTTTTCTTCTGAAACATTCTTTTTTGTAATTGTTTCTTTTTTTTCCTTTGTTTCAATAATTATTTCTATTCTATCATTATCTGAACTGTCTGTATCTGGCTTGTCTTTTTTTAATTTGTCAATAATTGATTTTTTTGCCTTTTCAATAATTGGTTTTGTCTCTTTTTTAGAATTTGTTAGAGCCTCAGGTTTTTCTTTTTGATTTTTTTCAACATTAATTTTCTTTTCAGTTATTGCCTCTGTTTTTTTATTTTCAGTAACAGCAGGTCTTTCTCCTGTATTTTCAATGTGTGTTTTCTTTATTGGAGTTTTAGACTTTTTTGAACTAATTATTGCATTGAAAATGTCTTCAACTTCGTTTTCATTTTCAATTTTAGTTTTTTCGTTTTCAACAACAGTATCTTGTTTGGTTTCTCTAAGTTTTTTTTCTTTAATTCGTTCTGCCTTACTTTTTTCTTTAATTTGCTTAGCTATATGTTCTTCTTTTTCTTTAATTTTAGAAATGTTTTCTTTGTCTTTGCTTTCACCAATTATAATAACTTTTGTGTATGGATCTTCTTTTTTTGTTTCAGTTTCGCCAATTTTTTCTTCAATATTCTGCTTTTTAATAGTTTCTTTTTTAATAATCTTTTCTTCGGGAACTTCTGTTTCTATTTTAATTTGTTCTCTTTCTTCTTTATTTTTGTTGGCATTTTTTTCTTCTCTTAATTTTCTTCTTTCTTCTTTTCTTTTTTCTCTTTCTAATTTTGCCTCTTCCGGAGATTGCCCTTTTTCTTTTAGCTCTCTTTTAGAAAGTTTTTCTTCAAAAGTTTTTTTGCTTTCAGGTTTTTTATTTTGTTTATTCGGTTCTTGCCCTATTGTGTTTTTATCAGAAACAGCAAGTTTTTCACTCATTCTTTTTTCACGTTCAAGTTTTCTTTTTTCACGTTCAAGTTTTCTCTTTTCTCTCAAGTCAACATTTCCGCCTTCGGTAGCAATTTCTTTTTCTCTTTGAATTCTTTTTGCTTCTAATCTTTTTTTACGTTCTAATTTTTTACGTTCTCGTTCATCATTTTTTGAAGTGTCAGAAATTTTTTCAACAATTTTAATATTGCTGTCAAAGGTAACGGCATATTCTTCGGGGTGTTTTTTTATTTGTTCAATTATTGGAAGAAAAAAATCATTTATTATGCTTTTGTGTTTTAATTTGCCATTTGCACTTAGTCCACTTGTATCATCCTTAATAGATTTACGTTTTTCGCGTCTTTTTTTAATTCGCTCTCTAATATCTTTTCTTGTTCCACTTTCTTTTGGTTTTTCTTGCTTATCTATAGTTTTAGAAAAAACTTTAATTTCTTTTTTTAAAATTAATTCATGAAGAATTTCTCTGTTTGGAATAGAAGCAGAAACACGATTAATTTCAGTTTTATAATCTTCGTGTTCTATATTATGTGCAGCTTTTATATATAAAAGATGTGCTGTATGAAAAAATGGATATTTTTTTATAAGTTCTTTTATTTTTTCAAAATCATCTTTCCCCATTTTTATAGGGTCGGCAATATATTCTTGAATTTTTTGAATTTCCATTTGTAATAAATTTAAATTTACCAGTTTTCAACTGATTTCTTAAAAATTTCGTCAATAAGTTCTTTAATAATTGTTTCAGTTAATTCATCTTCTACATCAGTTAATAATTTTGTACTTTCGTAGTCACTATATCTAGAAAAAGAAGTGCTGAAATTATATTTTGGATTGTTTATACTTGTGTATTTAACTTTAACTGTAATTGTTAATCTGTTATATTGTGATTGTTCATTTTTGGTAACAGCTACCGGTTTTGTAGAATATCCTGTAATTTCACCTTCAAACATTAAATCGCCATTAAAATCTGTTAAGCTAAGGCTTGTTTGAGAAATAAATTTATCTTTAAGTGCTTCTGTAAAGGTTTGGCTTAAATTTGTATTTATAATTGCTGCTCTGTTTGGAAAATATTTAACAGTAACAGTTTTGTCATCCGGGTGAAGTGAAGCCCCGGAAAATCTATAAATGCCACAAGAATTTAACATTATGACAGATAAAATTATAACTATAAATGTAGTTTTATTCATGCTCGTTAAGTATTTATATCATACTCCTTTAATTTTCTATACAAAGTTCGTTCCGAAATTCCGAGTTCTTGTGCAGCATATTTTCTTTTTCCCTTATGTTTTTCTAATGATTTTATAATTAGTTCAATTTCTTTATCTTTTAAAGATAGTGATTCTTCTATAATTTCCTCTGTATCTTCAATATATGGATCTCTTTTGTCAAATTTAGTTTTTTCAGAAGATTGCTCTGTAAAATTTTCTTGAAGATTATAAATGCTTTCCGAAGTATTTTCAAATTTTGTTATGCCTTTTTCTCTATTGTATATATTTTCAGGAATATTAATTGGCTTGTCATTATTTTGTGCTATGCTATTAACAATTGTTTTAAGTTCATTAATTTCATTCCGCATATCAAAAAGTATTTTGTATAATATTTCTCTTTCGTTAGCAAAATCTTCTTTGTTAACACTGTTTTTATATATCATAGGTAAATTAGCAACAGTTTTTGGTAAATACCTTTTCAGAGTTTCAGAATTAATTAATCTATTTTCCTCAATTACGGATATTTGCTCAGAAATATTTTTTAGTTGCCTAACATTCCCTTGCCAGCTGTAATTTTCAAGTATTAATTTTGCTTCATCATCTAATCTAATAGGTGGCATTTTGTATTTTTCGGAAAAATCTTGAACAAATTTTCTGAATAGTAAATGAATATCTTCTTTTCTTTCTCTTAAAGGTAAAATATTAATGGGAACAGTATTTAATCTATAGTATAAGTCTTCTCTAAATTTTCCTTCATGAACGGCTTTTTGCAGGTTAACATTTGTTGCAACAATAACTCTTACATTGGTTTTAAGCATTTGAGAAGATCCTACTTTTATAAACTCTCCTGTTTCTAATACACGTAATAATCTTACCTGTGTAGATAGAGGTAATTCTCCAACTTCATCTAAAAAAATAGTGCCTTCATTTGCTTCTTCAAAGTATCCTTTTCTACTTTTAACAGCCCCTGTAAATGAACCTTTTTCGTGTCCAAATAGTTCCGAGTCAATAGTTCCTTCGGGTATTGCTCCACAATTTACGGCAATATATTTATTGTGCTTTCGGGTGCTAAGTTGATGTATTATTTGGGGAAAGGTTTCTTTTCCTGTACCACTTTCACCTGTAATTAGTACAGATAAATCGGTTGAAGCAACTTGCATTGCAATATCTATAGCTCTGTTTAAACCTGCCGAGTTTCCTATTATTCCAAATCTTTGTTTTATTTGTTGTATTGTCATTTTTTATGTCTAAATCTTTGAATAAAATGCAAAATTGTTAATTTTATTAAAAAAAATCAAATTGATGTAAAAATATAGTATATTTTTGTAAAACAATGTTGTTATGATAAATAAATTTTAAAAATGAAAATTTTAGCTATAATTCCTTCAAGATACAAGTCTTCAAGATTTCCCGGAAAACCCTTAATTATTATTAATGGGAAAACAATGATACAGAGAGTTTATGAAAGTGTTTCTGCAATTACAAATAATGTTATTGTTGCAACAGATGATAATAGAATTGCTGATGAAATTAAAAGATTTAATGGAACTTATGTGATGACATCTGATAGACACAAAAGTGGAACAGATAGGTGTGCGGAAGCATTACTTGTTTATGAAAAACAAACCGGCAAAAAATTTGATGCAGTAATAAATGTTCAAGGAGATGAGCCTTTTATTCAAGCAGAGCATATTGAAAAAGTTAAAGGGGTAATTGAAAAAAATAGTACTCAAATTGCAAGTCTTGTAAAAAGAATTGTAACAAATGAAGATGTTTTTAATTCTGATAAGCCAAAAGTTGTTATTGATAAAAATAATAATGCAATTTATTTTAGCAGATCAGCAATTCCTTTTATCAGAGATGTTAAGAAAGAAGAGTGGCATTTGAAAAATGTTTTCTATAAACATATTGGAATATATGCTTATAAAAGTTCTGTTTTACATGAAATTACTAAATTAAGGCAGAGTAATTTGGAAATAAAAGAATCATTAGAACAAAATAGGTGGATTGAAAATGGATTTAAAATAACAGTAGAATATACTGATAAAGAGAGCATTTCAATTGATACACCAGAAGATTTAAAAAAAGTTTTAAAAGAAATGTAATATTTTATGGAACTTTTATCTTTTTTTCATCGTATATAAAACAAAAAGTTATGAAAACTAATTTTACAAAAATATTCTTTACTGCATTTTCACTTTTTATGTTATTTTCATTTTTAAATGTAAATGCACAAAAAAAATATGAGAATAACTCAGGTGTTAATACTTCTGTTGTTAGTTCTGATATATTGATATACCCAAACCCTGTTAAGAATAATAAATTTTATGTAAAATCTGAAACTGTTATAAAATCTGTTGAAGTTTTGAATGTTTTAGGAGAAAATGTAAAGAAAATTTATAATGAAACAAATGTTGCATATAATATCTTTGTAGAATTAGGAGACGTTCAAAAAGGAATGTATTTGGTAAAAATTACACTAAAAAATGGAAAATCTGTTATAAGAAAGATAATTCTAAAATAAAAGTTGCACTTTCACAAATTAATATAAAAAATCGGCATAGATTGTCGATTTTTTTATTTTGTATATTTCTAATAATAAGTATCTTAGAGTGATGTTTTATTTTTTTATAAAAAAAAGTAAAAAAAATGAAACCTTTTTTATTTATATCCGTATAAGCTAATATAAATTAAACAAGATAAGTTTTATAACTTAAATAATTTTTTGGTGTTTTTATGGTTTGAAAAGTCCGACAGAAATGTTGGACTTTTTATTTTTTAAAGATAAAAGCTCTTCTGCAAAATCAATATAATCATATTCAAGTGCTAATAAATTAATTTTTTCAATTTGTTTATCCAGGAAATTTGAATATTCTTCTGACTTTGGATTAAAAGCTTTGTGTTTTATTGCTTTATTAACCTGCATTATTTTATTGTAAATACTAAAAGTGTTATTTGAGAAAAATGTGTTTTTAAAATAATTTAATATATACTCAATAGCAGTTTTGTTTGGGTGCAATAAGTCCTGCTCGTAAAATCTGTAATCACGTAAATCGTCAATCATAATTTCGTAAGAAGGAAAATAATAACAATTAAGGTTATTATTAATAATATTTTCAATAGCCAACCTCAATATTGATTTGCTTAAGTTGTTTTCAGTAAGACCGTCTTTAATATGTCTAATTGGACTTATTGTAAAAACAAATTTTAAATTTTTGTTAATTTTGTTAATTCTCTTTATTATTTCAGAATAAGCATCAGTAATTTCTTGAATATTTAAAAGTCGTCTCTTAAATTTTTTTGATGGAATTTTATGACAATTTGAAACAATTTTTTCTGATGTTATATATTCATACACATAGGATGTTCCAAATGTTACAAATAAAACATCAGTTTTTTTTAAAAACTTAGAAGATGATTTAATCCTGTCATTAATAGTTTGTATCATTTCTTCTTTATTAGGATTTGAAAATTTACTGTGATGATAAAAACTGTTCCATCTTTCATTAAAATAAAAGATGTCTTTTTCAGAAAATAATTGCTTCTCTATTAAAAAGTCAAGTGTGTTTTTAATAGATAATGGATTGTATAAAATGCCAAAAGGATTAATATCAATATTAAATTTACTTTTTTTTAATTCAAACCCTATGTTTTCCGTAAAACAAGATCCTAAAAACATTATATTTGATAAATAAGATATTTTAAAATCTAGAGTCAATGGTTCAATTATCGTTCTGAAATTTAAGTTTTTTAAATCGTACATATTTATATTTTTTCCAAATTTATACATATTTTGTTAATTTTTTACATCTATAAATTTTGACATATTTAATAAATAATTATATTTGGTGTTTAAGAACAGTTTAAAATATTCATTATGCAAAAAAAATCTACTTCATTTTTAATTCTTATTGTGTTTGTTTTCAGTTTTTTAAATGTGTTTTCTCAAACTAAAAATAATCCTTTTTCAGATATAGATGTATCTAAAGTTAAAACTGGTTTTCTATATAATAAAGTTAAACTGCCTGTTTCAAATATTCATGACTGTAATGGGACTTCAAAAATAAAAGTATTAAATTCTTTCGAGTGGAGAGATATATATTCAGAAATATCTCGGTCATCTCTTAAAAAAGATTTCGTTAATTACCAAAATCTTAAAAAAAGTATTAAACCAAAAATAAGAAAAAATATTTTTCCGGTTGGTATCGTAAATTATTCATTTAATGAATTTAAAAAAGATGCAATAGAAAGTGGTGCTGTAAAAATTATAAATAATAAATTTGTTATAGAAAATGAAAATGTTCTTGATAAGTTTCAAGTTTTTGCTGCATCAGTAATTGATAAAAAGCGATATACAGGGCTATCTCCTGTTTTTGATTTCTCGAAAGCGTATTATTTCTCAAATTCTGAAAAAAAACTTATATCTATAAAAGTTGATTTTAATGATGCAAAAGGTTACAGGGATGTTAATCTTAATGATAAGATTAAAATTAATTATCAAAAAGATGGTATAAAAACAATAAAAATAAAAGCAGTTTTTGAAAATAATGTTTCATTAAAAACCATTTTTACTTTGGATGTGAAATCTACAAGAATGCCATCACCTGATGAAACTTGGACAGATTATACAGCAGATGAATCGTATTTAGGTGAATTTGCACACGGAGAAGTAGGTGTGTTTTTTGGAAATGGAAATTCAAACTTTACTAGACCTGTCATTATTGTTGATGGATTTGATCCAGGAGATACACGTGATATTGCAGGTTTGTGGGATATAGCAAACCAACAAAATATGGTAGATAATTTAACTGCGGAAGGTTATGATTTTGTTATCGTAAATTTCTATGGCGGAGATGATTATATTCAAAGAAATGCAATGCTTGTTAAAAAAGTAATTCAAGAAATAAATACGAGAATGACTTCGGCCGGAACAATGAAAGATGCCAACCAAATTGTGGTTATTGGTCCGAGTATGGGAGGTTTAATAACAAGATTTGCACTTAGAAAAATGGAGCAAGATGGTCTAAACCATAATGTTAGAAATTGGATTGCTTTTGATTCTCCCATGAAAGGAGCAGACATACCACTAGGACTGCAACATTGGGTTCGCTTTTTTGCAGAAGAAGCGGATATTGAAAGTGCCCAAGAAGCATTGACAGCACTTTCCGGACCTGCTGCTAAGCAAATGCTAGTTTACCATTACACAGGAACATCAGGAAATACTGCAAACAATAATGAGCTTTATACTTTTTTTTATAATGAATTAAATGCAATGGGGTTTCCTCAAAACACAAGAATAGCATCAATAGTTAATGGTGACGGATATGGAAATGGACAAGGTTTTTTCGGAGGAGATAAAATAATTTATTATCGATACAGAAGTTTTCTTGTTGATCTTGACGGAGATGTTTGGGCTGTGCCTAATCAAACTTACCATCAAATTTTTGAGGGTTTATATAATCCGATTGGGTGGACAAATGAAAGCGAAAATATTTATGTAAATAATACACTACCATATGATGGTGCACCAGGAGGCAATAGAAATACTTTACAGGAACTGGCCGATACTGACCCTGGTTATGGTGATATTATAGCTCCTTGGGACTCGCATGCTTTCATTCCAACAATTAGTGCATTGTGTATTCAAAACACAACAGACCCTTACTATAATGTTGATGCAAATATTAATTCTATTATAACTCCCTTTGATAAAATTTACTATCCATCAGGAAATCAGGAACATGTTGCAATAACCCCTGAATCTTACATTTGGTTTTTTCATGAAGTTATAAATTTTGCACCAGAATTTACTTCAACTCCTGTTACAAGTGTTGATGAAGATGCAAATTATTCATACACTCTTTCAGCAACTGATGAAAACGAATGGAATGTTCTAACATATGAATTAGTTGAAAAGCCGGAATGGCTTAGTTTTAATTCTGCAACAGGAGAATTTTTAGGAACTCCATTAAACGAAGATGTTGGCATACACAATGTATCTGTAAAAGTTAAAGATGAATTGGACGAAACTATCCAAACATTTATTATAACCGTTTCAAATGTAAACGATGCACCTGTTGTAACATCAACAGCAATTGAAACAGCAACGGAAGATACGGAATATTCTTATACTTTCACGGCAACGGACGAAGACCCGACCGGCGATGTTCTCACATTATCGGCAGTTACAATACCTGCATGGTTAAGTTTTGATGCTTCGACAGGAATTTTAAGCGGAACACCTTTAAATGAAGATGTGGGAACGCACAATGTTACTTTGAACGTAAATGACGGAACTGTCGATGTTGAACAAAATTTTAC
>CAMZKL010000038.1 GCA_947311255.1 uncultured Chlorobiota bacterium
TCCTGCTTTTTCCATTGCTTGTTTTGCTGTTTCAACAATGTGCATTACAGGTTCAATTTTTTCTTTCATATTAAAATAACTATCAGTTATTTCAAGTTTTATAAGTTCTTTTTTGTGAAGTTCATTTATTTTTTTTGCTACATTTATTGTATGTTGTTTCATTTCATTGAACTTATTTTTATCATGGTCTCGGATAATATAAGTCATTTTAGTTTCATCAATAGTTCCTGATATATCTAGCAAATGATAAAAACCTTCATATCCTTCGGTGTGTTCTGGTCTTTGTTCTTTGGGTAGCATTGCATGAAATTCGTGTGCTATATTTATTGAGTTAATCATTTGATTTTTAGCAGTTCCAGGGTGAACATTTCTACCAATAACTGTAACTGAAAGACTTGCAGCATTAAAGTTTTCGTATTCTAATTCGCCAATTTCACCGCCATCAATTGTGTAGGCAAATTCGGCATTAAAAAACTTTACATCAAAATGGTCTGCACCTCTTCCTATTTCTTCATCTGGCGTGAATGCAATTCTAATATCTCCATGTTTTATTTCAGGATTTTTTTGCAAATATTCAATTGCTGTCATAATTGCTGCAACTCCTGCTTTGTCATCTGCTCCTAAAAGTGTAGTTCCGTCTGTTGTAATTAATGTTTGCCCTATATATTTTTTAAGTTCAGGAAAATCGTTTGGAGAAAGTATTGAATTATCTTTTTTGTTAAGAATAATGTCATTCCCATCATAATTTTCGATAATTTGAGGGTTTACATTTGCTCCGCTTGTATCGGGTGCAGTATCCATGTGAGAAATGAAACCTATTGCAGGAACTTTTTTGTCTGTGTTTGCAGGCAAAGTTGCATATAGGTAACATTTGTCAGTTAATTTTACATTTTGAAGTTCTAATGCTTCGAGTTCTCTTTGGAGTTCTTTTGCTAGTTCAAATTGTTTAACTGAACTTGGGTTTGAGTTAGAGTCTGGGTCTGATTTAGTATCAAACTTAATGTATTTTAAGAATTTATATTTTATTTGTTTCATATATTTTACATTGTTGTTTTGTTACATTTTTTCATTGTTGCATTATTAAATTGCTAAGGTAAAAATCTATTACTTTTTAATAAAACAATTATGATTTAAAAAATGTAGTAATATAATGTAATAATTTATTATTTTTTCTTACTAATAATTTCAATGTTAATTTTTTTGCCGTCTTTGTCAATTCCAACTTTTATTTCATCTCCTTCTGAAACTTCTGCTTCAATTATTACTTCTGCCATTTCATCTTCAAGGTATTTTTGGATTGCTCTTTTTAGAGGTCTTGCGCCATATTTAACATCGAGTCCTTTTTCTGCAATAAATTCTTTTGCTTTTTCGGTAATATTGAGTATAAATCCAAGATCTTCCACTCGTTTGTATAATCCTTTTAATTCAATATCAATTATTTCAAAAATATGTTCTTTTTTAAGAGTGTTGAACATAACAACATCGTCAATTCTGTTTAGAAATTCAGGAGCAAATGTTCTTTTAAGTGCTTTTGTTATAACACTTTTGTTTTGTTCATCATCATCATCATTTCCACCAAAACCAATGCCTTTTCCAAAGTCTGCAAGTTTTCTTGCTCCAACATTTGAGGTCATAATTATTACCGTGTTCTTAAAATCTACTCTTCTGCCAAGACTGTCTGTAAGTTGCCCGTCATCAAATACTTGTAATAGAATATGAAAAACATCAGGATGTGCTTTTTCAATTTCGTCTAGCAAAATTACAGAATATGGTTTTCTTCTAACTTTTTCTGTAAGTTGTCCACCGTCTTCATGTCCAATATATCCTGGAGGTGCACCAATTAATCTTGAAACAGAGAATTTTTCCATATATTCGCTCATGTCAATTCTTATAAGAGCTTCTTCTGTGTCAAATAAGAATTCTGTAAGTTTTTTTGCGAGATGAGTTTTTCCAACACCTGTTGGTCCTAAGAAAATAAATGAACCGATTGGTTTACTCGGGTCTTTAAGTCCTGCTCTGTTTCTTTGAATTGCTTTTACTATTTTTTCTACTGCTTCGTCTTGTCCAATTACTTTTTCCTTGAGTTGAGATTTCATTTCAAGTAAACGAATGCTTTCAGCTTTTGCAATTCTGTTTGCAGGAATACCTGTCATCATTGCAACAACTTTTTCGACTTCGGGTTGGTCAACAGTATCTCTATTTAATGAAAGATTTTTTGTCCATTGTTTTTTTGCTTCTTCCAATTCAGATAAAAGATTTCGTTCTCTATCTCTAATTGATGCAGCAGCTTCAAATTCTTGGTTATTTATTGCTTCTTTTTTTTCATTGATTAAAGCATCAATTTTTTCTTCAATTTTAGAAATATTTTCCGGAACTTTCAAATTCATAATATGAACTCTTGAACCTGCTTCATCAAGTGCATCAATAGCTTTGTCTGGAAGATGTCTGTCGCTAATATACCTGTTTGTTAACTTTACACATGAGTTTATTGCATCTGCTGTGTATGAAACATTATGGTGGTCTTCGTATTTATCTTTTATATTATTTAATATTTCTATTGTTTCTTCTACAGTTGTAGGATCTACTAATATTTTTTGAAAACGTCTTTCTAATGCTCCGTCTTTTTCAATATGTTGGCGATATTCATTTAATGTAGTTGCACCAATTGTTTGAATTTCGCCTCTTGCTAGTGCCGGTTTTAGCATATTTGAGGCATCTAATGAGCCACTTGCTCCACCTGCACCAATTATTGTATGTATTTCATCAATAAAAAGGATAACATCCGGGTTGTCAATTAGTTCGTTTAAAATTGTTTTCATCCTCTCTTCAAATTGTCCTCTGTATTTTGTTCCTGCAACAACAGATGCCATATCAAGAGTTACAATTCTTTTATTGAATAGAACTCGGGAAACACTATTTTCAATAATTCTAATAGCAAGACCTTCAACAATAGCAGATTTGCCTACACCAGGTTCTCCAATTAGAATAGGGTTGTTTTTTTTTCTTCTGCTTAATATTTGGACTAATCTTTCAATTTCATTTTGTCTTCCAACTATTGGGTCGAGTTTATTTTCAGAAGCAGATTTTGTTAAATCAACACCGAAATTATCTAGGACAGGAGTGTCGCTATCTGATCTTTTTTTCTTTCGTTTTCTTTTATCTTCATGAGATTCGTCTTCAAAATCTTCATCGTCATCATCGTCAATATCTTCTGTTCCTCCTGCTTGACTAGATACCCAAGAAAGTAATATGTCTTTTACTTTATCGTATGTTAGCTTGTTTTCATTAAATATGTTGTAAATTATTCCTTTTTCGATTTGCTCTTCTTTAATTATTGCTAAAGCAAGATGATCTGGAGTGGCATATTTTTCGTTAAAATCTTTTGCTTCAATCCATAAAAAATTTAAGGTTCTTGCAGTTGATTTTAATAAAGGTATCTCGTCAGGATGAAAATCACTAACATCTTTATCTTTGATTTTATTTTCTATTGATTTTTTTATAATATTTAAATCTATTGCAAAATCAACTAATATTTGAAGTATATTAGAACGACCTTCTCTTAATATACCTAGAAATAAATGTTCATTTCCAATATAATCATTTCCAAGCCTTACGGCTTCTTCTCTACTATAAGAAATTATTTTCTTTAATTGTCTTGAATATTTTTTATCCATTTTACTATTATGTTTTTTTAAAACCTACAAATTTATAAAAAACTAATTATTTAACCCCATTTTATGTATTAAACTTTCTATAATGTATTTATTCTACTGCAAAATATATCGCTTCGCTAAGGTTTCTACTTTAACCGTAGCGATGATACGCTGAAAGTAGTAAAATTACATTTTTTTTAGTTTAAACACTTATAAGTATATCTTAATACATAAAGTTGGCAAAACTGTATTTTGCAAAGTTTTAAACAAAAAATAAGCGATTATCATTTTGACAATCGCTTAAGCTGTATTGTTTCTAATGTTTTTTTTGTAATTATTTCTTTTTATTATCTTTTGTTTGAAGTTTTTTTTCACTAGATTTTTTTGTTTCTGATTTTGTTTTGTTTTCCTTTTTTTCTTCTTTATTTTCTTCTTTTTTCTCTTTGAATTCAAGTATATTGTTTTCTGATAAAATATTATACCATTTCAGAACTTTTTTTATATCAGAAACATAAACTCTGTCTTGGTCATATTCAGGTAACACTTCTTTAAAATATGCTTTTAAATCTTGTGAACTTGATTTTGGGCTTATTGTTTCTTTGCCTTCTTCTTTGTCGAAAATATTTTTAAGCACATTTTCTAATTTAACGTCTTCATCTGTCGTAAATATTGAGATGTCACTTAAAGAACTTATTTGCTCAGTTGCAAATGCACTTGAACGTTTTTTGTCAGTGATTGATTCAATTATAATACCGGTTTTTGATTGTGCAATATGTTTGTATAAACCTGGTTTTCCTGATATTGATAAAATTTTACTTAAGTCCATATTTGTTTTAAAATTTTCGCAAATGTAATTTTAATTTTTTATATCAAAAAATTTATTGAACGATTTTGCAAATTGTCATAAAAATAATATATCATTTTCAAGAATATAAAACATAATTAAATATATATTTGCAAAAAATAAAAAATTTAATTTAGACTATAATGAAAATTGCAATGATAGGAACCGGCTATGTCGGTTTGGTTTCTGGAACTTGTTTTGCAGAAACTGGTGTTGAAGTGATTTGCTTTGATATTGACCAAAAAAAGGTTGAAAACCTAAGGAAAGGTATTATCCCAATATATGAGCCCGGGTTAGAAAAAATGGTAAATCGAAACATCGAAAATAATCGTTTGTCATTTTCAACAGATTTGGCAAATAATTTAAAAGGTATTCAAGTAGTTTTTAACGCTGTGGGTACACCTCCAGACGAGGATGGAAGTGCAGATTTAAAATATGTTCTTCAGGTTGCAAAAGAAGTTGGACAAAAAATGGAAGATTATTTAGTTTTTGTAACAAAAAGTACTGTTCCAATTGGAACAGCGGAGAAAGTTAAAAAAACTATCCAAATTGAACTTGATAAAAGAGCAGAGAATATAAAGTTTGACGTTGTATCAAATCCGGAGTTTTTAAAAGAAGGGAGTGCTGTTAATGATTTTTTAAAACCTGATAGGATTGTTATTGGACTTGAGTCTAAAAAAGCAGAAAAAATAATGAAACGTTTATACAAACCTTTTGTTCTTAATGGCCATCCAATTTTATTTATGGATATTCCTTCTGCTGAAATGACAAAATATGCTGCAAATTCGATGCTTGCAACAAAAATTAGTTTTATGAATGATATTGCAAATTTCTGTGAGATTGTTGGGGCTGATATAACTAGTGTGCGAAGAGGTATTGGGAGCGATGATAGGATAGGGAATAAATTTTTATATGCAGGAACAGGATATGGAGGGTCTTGTTTTCCTAAAGATGTTCAAGCACTTATAAAAACTGCTGATGAAAATAATTATTCTTTGGAAATATTAAAAGCTGTTGAACGTGTTAATAATAAACAGAAATCAGTTCTTTATAATAAACTGTATGATTATTTTAATGGAAATTTAAAAGATAAGAATATTGCAATTTGGGGGCTTTCTTTTAAGCCAAATACTGATGATATGAGAGAGGCTCCTTCTTTGGTGTTGATAAAAAAATTATTAAATGTTGGTGCAAAAATTAAAGCTTTTGATCCTGTTGCTATGGAAGAAGCAAAAAGTATTCTTGGAAATAAAATTCAATTTACAGAAAATAAATCTGATGCACTAAAAGATGCAGATGCTTTACTTTTAGTAACTGAATGGAACGAATTTAGACTGTTAAATCTTAAAGAAATGAAACAGTTAATGAGAAAATATGTAATTTTTGATGGGAGAAATATTTATGAACCTGAGGAAATAAAAAATAATGGTTTTGATTATTTCGGAATAGGAAGATAAAAAGTTTATTATATGAAGAAAATCTTAGTAACCGGAGGGGCAGGTTTTATTGGCTCACATTTATGTGAAAAATTATTAAATGGGGGTAATGAAGTTTTGGCATTGGACAATTTCTTTACAGGAAGTAAAAAAAATATTGTTCATTTGATGGACAATCATTATTTTGAACTTATCCGGCATGATATTACAATGCCATTTATGGCAGAAGTAGATGAAATATATAATCTTGCTTGTCCAGCTTCACCTATTCATTATCAATATAATGCAATAAAAACTGTAAAAACGTCTGTGCTTGGAGCAATTAATATGCTAGGATTGGCTAAACGAACAGGAGCCAAAATATTTCAAGCATCAACTAGTGAAGTTTATGGCGACCCAAAAATTCATCCTCAACCGGAAACCTACTGGGGAAATGTTAATACCATTGGTATTCGTTCATGCTATGATGAAGGAAAACGAGTTGCAGAAACTTTATTTGTTGATTACCACAGACAAAATAAAGTAAGAATTAAAATTGCACGTATTTTTAATACTTACGGTCCCAATATGCACCCGAATGATGGAAGGGTTGTTTCTAATTTTGTTATGCAAGCTATTCAAAATGAAGATATTACAATTTATGGAAATGGTGAGCAAACCAGAAGTTTTCAGTATATTGATGATTTAATATCAGGTATTACAAGTTTAATGAATAATACTGATGAAGATTTTATAGGTCCTGTAAATATTGGAAATCCTGGTGAATTTACTATTCTTGAATTAGCACATAAAGTAATTGAATTAACAAATTCAAAATCAAAAATAATTTTTATGCCTTTGCCCGAAGATGATCCTTTGCAAAGAAAACCTGATATTTCACTTGCAAAAAAAGAATTGAACTGGGAACCTAAAATTCATTTGGAAGACGGTTTATTAAAGACAATTGCATATTTTGATAAACTTTTGGCAAGCAATAAAAAATAATACATCTTATGCGAAAGACACTTTTTTTTTCTTTATTATTTTCAATAATATTTTCAACCAGTTATTCTCAAAAAAATAAACCTGAAAAACCTAAATTAATTATTAGCATTTTTGTTGAAGGAATGAGATATGATTATTTATATAAATATTGGGATAAATTTAGTGAAGGTGGGTTTAAAAAAATGATTAATGAAGGAATGTTTTTTAAGAATGCTGAATATGAATATCTTTATACTAAGTCGTCATCTGGATATGCTACTTTTGTAACAGGAGCAAATCCATCTCAACATGGAATTATTAATACTTATTGGTATAAAAACCTCTCCAATGAAAGAATATTTTGTATTCAAGATAAAAATTCAAAACTTTTAGGAACAAAATATAAAGAAGAAGGTTATTCTCCTGCAAAACTACTAAGCTCCACTTTTTCAGATGAATTAAGATTGTCAAATTTCAAACAATCAAAAGTAATTAGTATTTCAGCTAAAAGTTATGCGTCGGTTTTATCTGGTGGGCATTTAGCAAATGCTGCTTATTGGTTTGATAAACAGACAGGTAAATGGATTTCGTCAAATTATTATTTTTCTCAACTTCCAAAATGGGTTGATAGATTTAATGACAAAAAATTCCCTGATATATACTTAAACAAAGAATGGAATACTTTTCTTTCACATGAAAAATATGATAAATGTTTAGCTGATAATAATTCTTTTGAAATAGGTTTCATTGGAGGACATAATACATTTCCTTATAATTTATCATCATTGAAAAATTATGGAGGATATAATATTCTTAATTCAACACCATTTGGAAATACATACACAAAAGATTTTGCAGTTTCAGCAATTGTTAATGAAAATCTTGGTAAAGATGAATATTGCGACTATTTGAATGTAAGTTTTACTGCCAGTTCAAATATAACAAAAAAATTTGGAATTAGATCTGTTGAAATTGCAGATACCTATGTTCGATTAGATAGAGATTTACAACATTTGTTGAATTTTATTGAAGATTTTGTTGGGATTGAAAATACTGTTATTGTTCTTACAGCAGATAGGGGTTCATCAGATTCACCTCGATTATTGAAACAAATTAATATGCCGGGAGGATATTTCAAAGATAAAAATGCAGAAATTTTGTTAAAAAGTTTTGTGAAAGCAATATACGGGAAAAACAATTTTATAGAATATTTTGATGGAAGTAATATTTATTTGAACAGAAATAGAATTGAAGATGCAAAATACAGTTTGTATGAAATACAACAAAAAGTTGCAAGTTTTTTGGTTGATTTCACCGGTGTTGCAAATAGTGTAACATCGGTTGATTTGGAAAGTAGAAATTATACATCAGGAATGTTGTTAAGAGCTCAAAACAGCTATCATAAAAAAAGGTCGGGGGATATTTCTGTAATTCTAGAAGCAGGTTATGTTCCTGGGAGCGATGATGAATTTGGTTCAGGATACAGAAATTATACAAATGTTCCATTAATATTTTATGGGTGGAAAATTAAATCCGGTGAAAGTTATAATCCTGTATCAATGACAGATGTTGCACCAACACTTGCTAGATTTCTTCAAATTGCCTATCCAAATGCTTCCACAGGAAAAGTTTTGGATGAAATATTGAAATAATAATTATATTCATAATAAATTGTTTTTTTATTGGTTGTATGTTATTTGTTTATGATTTCAAATGTAGGGTAAATGTTGGCACCTCATCCTTCATGGAAAAACTCTAATGCCTCTTCATTATTTACTTTTTCTTCAATTATAAATCTTATAATATACTTAGTTAAAATCAGAAAAAAAATGTAATTTTACTGAAATTTTTAAAAATCTAATTATTATGAAAAAATTACTCGTAATTTTTGTAGTTTTAATTCTTGTTTTAATAGCTGCTGTTGTTTCAATCCCTATCCTTTTTAAAGGACAAATTATTGAAGCCTTTCAAGAAGAAGCAAATAAAAATCTTAATGCAAAACTTGAGTTTAATGATTTAAATTTATCATTAATATCAAATTTTCCAAATGTAAGTGCTGATATTGAAGACCTTTCAGTAGTTGGAATAGATACATTTGCAATTGATACATTAGTAAGTTTTGAAAAGTTTAAGGCTACTTTGGATTTAATGAGCCTAATTTCCGGAGATGAAATTAAAGTTAAGCAATTAATACTTGATAAACCAAATGTAAATATAAAAATCTTGCAAAACGGTATTTCAAATTATGATATTGCAAAAGAAGACACCACAGTTAAAGAAAAAAATATTGAAGATTCATCAGAGGATTCAAAATTTAAAATAAATCTAGATAAATTTGAAATTAAGAATGGAAATGTAATTTATGACGATAGAAAAGAAAATATTTATGCTTCAATAAAAAATATTAATTATGTTTTATCAGGTGATATGACTGAGAAGTTAACAAATTTAGATATGAAACTGATTATTGATGCATTAACTGTTAAATCTGGCGGTATTACATATCTTAATAAAACAAAAACTACTTTTAATTCAGAAATTGAAGCAGACATAGAAAATTCAAAATACACTTTTAAAGAAAATACTTTTACATTAAATGAAATTAACCTTGGATTTGATGGATATCTAGAAATGCCCGAAGAAGATATAATTATGGATTTTACATTTAAAACAAAAAAGGCAAAGTTTAAAGATGTATTATCAATGATTCCTGCTATTTATAAAAAAGATTTTGCAGATGTTAAAACTTCTGGTAAATTTAAATTAAATGGATATGTTAAAGGTACAATGACAGAGGAATTAATGCCAGCATACGGAATAAATCTTTTGGTTGATAATGCGTTTTTTAAATACCCTGATTTGCCAAAATCTGTTGAGAACATAAATGTGAACTTGAAAGTGGATGCCGAAGCAGGAACAGGTGATAATATTACTATAGATGTTAAAAACGCAAATTTAACAATGGCAAATAATCCTATAAGTATAAAAACTTTTATAAAAATGACAAAAGTAGATATTGCCATGCGAGGAAACATAAAAGGCAAAGTAGATTTTAATACTATAAAAGATGTAGTTCCAACAGAAAATATGAAACTAACAGGAACTTTGACGACAGACATAAATTTTAAAGGAAATATGTCGGATATAGAAAATGAAGACTATGAAAAATTTGACGCAAATGGAAATCTAACTGTTGAAAAAATGAATATTGATGCAGTTGATATGCCAAAAGTTAATATACAAAAAGCAAATATGAATTTTTCTCCTCAATTTGTTGATTTAAAGCAATTTGATGCAATTGTAGGGAAAAGTGATTTACACCTTGTCGGAAAAATCAAGAATATCTTCTCATACATTTTTAAAGATGAGTTATTAACAGGAACTTTTGATTTTAATTCAGGCTTTCTTGATGTTGACGAACTTATGAAAGCATCGGAAAGTGATCCGGAAGGACAAGAAACAGAAAATAAAACAGATGAAACTGAAGTTATTGAGATACCTTCAAATCTTGATTTCACACTTAATTCAAGAATAAATAAAATTAAATACGATAAACTTTCAATTACAAATGCAGTTGGGAAAATAATTATAAAGGACAGTAAATTAGATATGAAAAATCTAAAAATGAATATGTTAGGAGGTGCTATGACAATGAATGGTTCCTACGATAGCAAAAAATTATCCGAACCACTTGCAGATTTAAACATGAGTATTAGTAATTTTAATATTTCGGAAACATTTAAAGCATTTACAAGCATTAAGGCAATAGCCCCAATTATTGAAAATTGTACTGGAAATATCTCAGCAGATATAAGTTTGAAGTCAATTTTAGATACAGAAATGATGCCTGTTCTTAAAACAATTATGAGTTCAGGAAGTATAAACTCAAATAATATTTCAATTTCAAATAACAGTTTGTTAGGAAAACTTGCAGGAAAAACCAAGCAAAATAAGTTTAAATCTCCAAGAGTAAATAATTTGAACCTTAAATACATTATTGATAAAGGAATTTTGAATGTGTTGCCAACAGACTTTAAAATAGCTGGAACAAAAGTAAATTTTGGAGGGACACAATCTTTAGATAAAAAACTTGATTTTAATCTTGGAATGTTATTACCAAAAGGAGTTGCAGGAGCACTGGTTTCAAAACTAAATATTGGAAAATCGCAAGAAAATGTTGATGTAACTGCAAAAATTGGAGGCACTTCTGATAAACCTAAAATTGTTGGTTTCAGTAGTGCTTTAACAGATGGTTTAAAAGATGAAGTAGTTAAAAAAGTTGAAGAAGTAAAAGACAAAGTAAATAAACAAGCCAAAAAAATACTTGATGATGCAAAAAAACAAGCCGATAAGATAATTAAACTAGCAGATAATCAAGCAAATAATATTCGTAAAACTGCAAAAAAATCAGGAGATAAATTAATTTCTGAGGCTGAATATCAAGGGAATCAAATGATTAAAAAGGCGAGTAATCCTATTGCTAAAAAACTCGCACAAGAAGCAAAAAAGAAGTTAGTAAATGAAGCAAAAGGACAAGCAAGAACTTTAAATTCTAAAGCAGATAAAGAAGCTAAAAAAGTTATAAACGTTGCAAAAGCTAAGTCCGATAAGATTATGACTGATGCTCGGAGGAAAGCAAAACTGTAGGTGCCTTTAAAAAAAACATTTAAATTAAACTACCAATAATTAATATTTTTAACTTACTGAACAATAGTTAATTAGATAACTCTATACTTATGAAACCCTGGCTGTTTGCACTAATTTTAGCAATATCATTTTCAATACTTTCAGTATTTTTATATCTATCTTTTTCTAATTTTATTGGAGATGCTTGTTATATAAGGTACATAATACTTGCTGCATCTATAACTTTTGCAATTAGTTTTCCTACTGTTTTTTATTTAAAAAATCTTAACTCAAAAATAAATAGCCACAAAGAACAAATTATTAGACAAAAAAAAGAGATTGAAAATCAAATCGTTAGATTGGAAAATTTTGTAAAAGAGCTTGAAAAAGAGGATAAAGCTAAAAATATATTTTATTCAATATTAGCCCATGATTTAAAAAGCCCTTTTAACTCACTAGTCGGTTTTTCAAATATTTTAATAAATAACGAAGGAATTAAAAAAGATAAAAAGATTTTTGAAATTGTAAAACATATAAACGAAACATCTAATAGTACTTTTAACTTACTTGAAGAGTTGTTAGAATGGGGGAATGTGCAAAATGGAGTTCTTGTTTACAAACCTAAAAATGAACTATTAATTAATATTATTGAAGCAGGAAAACTATATATTAAAGATAAGGCAAATTTTAAAAATATAAAAATTGAAACTCAATGTGAAGAAGATATATATGCTTTTGTTGATAAAAAAATGATAACAGCCGTAATTAGAAATATACTTTATAATGCAGTAAAATTTACAGAGAAAAATGGAAAGATTGATATTAGTTGCAGAAATGAACAAAATTTTGTTAAAATATCAATAACAGATACTGGTGTCGGAATGGAAGAAAAATTTATAAAGGAAATGTTTTCTAAAACAATCAATTTATCCTCAAAAGGTACTGATAATGAGAAGGGAACAGGTTTAGGCTTAGCTATTTGTAAGCAATTTATTAAAGAAAATAAAGGTAGTATCTCAGTAGAAAGTAAGCTAAAAGAAGGTTCTACTTTTGTAATACGTTTGCCAATAAATAAAGATTTATAAGCAAATAAGATTTGAAGTTAAACGAATAAAATTAATTCTTTTTAACAGCAAATTTTGAAAAACCTAAAATACCTTTTTCAGAATAAAGTCTCAAAAAATAAATGCCATCTTCTAAATTCAAAATATTAATAGTCGATTGATTTCTACTTTTAAAAACTTCTCTTAAAATAATTTTTCCTGAAATATCTGAAATTATTATAGAATTAAACACTTGGGAACTTCTTATTTTAATAAAACTATTTGCAGGATTAGGGTAAATAAGATAACTTTCATATTCTGTATTGTAAATTCCAGAACCATAGTTACTTTCAAAACATCCGATATCTGGTGCATCTCCATAAAAAGGTAAGCCTATATCATTTCCGGCATCAATACAAGGAGATATTTCTTGTAAATAAAAGTTCCCATTTGTAGCATCAATAAACAATGGGTCTGTATTCATGTTATTAGTACCCGTTGCATCATCTGGCATTAATAAGTTGCTGTAATTTATTTCAGCAGAACCACCAAATCCTACATAAACTCCATCGCCTTCATACATTGCTGAATTGTCATAAACTATTGTATTAACAATATTAGCACTGCCATTAACAATATAAACTCCACCACCATCTCCTGTAACAGCACTATTTCCATAAATAGTACAGTTTTTTATTATTATACTGTTTCCTATTCCAAGCATATGAATTGCTCCCCCATTAGAATACATTGTATAGTTATTTGAAAAAAGGCAATTAATCATTTTAGTATCTACAACAGAATAACAAGAAATTGCCCCTCCACCATATAAACAATCGTTTTCTATAAATTTACAATCTGTAATTTCTGTATTTCCATCTCCGGTAAATTTTATTGCTCCACCTTCTCCATAGCAATGATTTCTTATAAATTTGCAGTTTGAAATAGATGTTTGAGAACTGCCGCTGGAATTTCCTGTGCCATTTCCATAAATAGCACCACCCATTCCATTATCATCTCCTGTTGCATCATTATCTGCAAAAACACAATGAGAGATAACTGCATCAGAACCAATTAACGCTATTGCACCACCGTGTATATCCGGATATTCTGTATTTGCACTTTTCCCAAATTCAAAACGGCAGTATGAAAACGAAGGAATATCTGAAGAATTAGCAACATTAATCTTTATTCCTCCCCAACCAGTTGATTGATTGTTAGTTGTAAAAAAAATACTGTCAGTTTCTGTTCCAATTGCTTGTAAATTACCTGTTATAGAAAATTTATAATACCCTTGAAAATTTACTTCAACACCTGCTTCAATAGTTAAACTTTGTCCAGAAGGAACAGTTATATCGCCAATAACCTGATATGGAGCACCTTCCAAATTCCAAGTTCCTGAAACATTTCCAGTTACATCAGTTTGTGCATATGAAATTGAACTTATAATAAGTAATAAAATAGTAAATATTTTAGTCATCTTTTTTAATTTACTTGAAAATAATTCTCAAATATAATAAATGTGCGTTGTATATGCAAATCAAATTATTGAATATTGAAAAGTATGAGTTTTTTTATACTTTTGAGTTTTGAAACACAAAAACTATGAATAATATTATTAAAACAAAAATTAAAGATTTATTCTTTAAAACTTTCTCAGAAGAATATATAACTGTTGAAAAACTTCCAATATCAGGATCTTCTCGTTTGTACTTTAGAATTATTAGCCTTAAACGTTCAGTTATAGCAACATACAATGAAGATAAAAAAGAAAACTTTGCTTTTTTATACCTTTCAAAATTATTTAAGAAAAAAAGGATTAATGTTCCTGAAATTTATTCACAAGATATTGAAAATAGAATATACTTACAAGAAGATTTAGGAAATGAAACTTTGTTTGACAGAGTTAAAAGAATAAGAAAAGAGAATGATTTTCCAATTGAAATAATCAATCTTTACAAAAAAGTAATTGAGCAACTTGTCGAACTTCAAATAAATGCAAGCAAAGGATTAGATTATTCTATTTGTTATCCGCGAGGAGCTTTTGATAAGCAATCAATAATGTGGGATTTGAATTATTTTAAGTACGATTTCCTAAAATTTACAGATGTTCAGTTCGATGAACAGCTTCTTGAGAATGATTTCATAAGTTTTACAAACTACCTTTTAAAAACAAATACACACTTTTTCCTTTTCCGTGATTTTCAATCGAGGAACATAATGATTAATAATAATCAGATTTATTTCATTGATTATCAGGGAGGAAGAAAAGGAGCTTTGCAATACGATTTAGCATCTTTACTTTTTGATGCAAAGGCAAATATTCCTGAATATGTTAAAAAAGAGTTGTTAGAATATTATATAAAGTATGCTAAAAAACTAACAAAAATTGATGAGCAAGAATTTAAAGAATTTTATTTTGCCTATGCCTTAATTCGCATTTTACAAGCAATGGGTGCATATGGATTTAGAGGTTTATATGAAAAAAAACAACATTTTATTGATAGCATTCCTTATGGCATAAAAAATTTAAATAGTATTTTAGAAGAAGTTAAATTATTAAATGAACTTCCTGAACTAAAACGAGTTTTAACAGAACTAATTTCTTCAAAAAAACTTAAAAATATTGAAGAAAGCAACAAACTAAAAGTTACAATAAAAAGTTTTTCATACAAAAGAGGATTGCCTTATGACAATACCGGAAATGGAGGCGGTCATGTATTTGATTGCCGTTTTATAAACAACCCGGGGAGAATTGAAGAATACAAAAAACTATGTGGCAAAGATAAACCTGTTATTGATTTTTTGGGAAATATGACAGAAACTCATGAGTTTTTTGCTTCAATAAAACAAATTGTTATAGCATCTGTAAAGAACTATCAGTCAAGAAGTTTTAAAAACTTGTTAATTAATTTTGGGTGCACAGGAGGGCAACATCGCTCTGTTTACTTTGCAGAAAAAACTGCAAGTTTACTTAAAAAAAAATTCAATATTAATGTTGAATTAATTCATACTGAGGGGTTTTAAAAAATCGATTAACCCATATTGTTAACCTGCCAGCGTCTGCAAGACTTATCAGCGTTTTAAGCATTCAAATAACAGACTTATCAGTGAAAACAATTATCAACTGTCAAAAATTCATTAATAAAAAGATTATTAGGCTTTCCCTCGGCAGTAAAATATAAAGGCAATTATTTTTTTATACAAAAACATTTATTATTTCTATTTTTGCATTAAAAAAAACTATAAATATTAAAAATTCATACTATGAAACATCTATTAACTATAATATTTATTCTGATAAAATTTACACTTTTTGCCCAAAACACCTACGTTCCCGACAACAATTTTGAACAAGCACTTATTGATTTAGGCTACGATGATGTACTCGACGATTATGTGCTTACAGCAAACATTAACACCATAACTTATTTAAATATTAAACTAAAAAATATCGCTGATTTAACTGGTATTGAAGATTTTGTTGCTTTAACAGAATTATATTGCTCTAATAATCAACTAACAAGTTTAGATATGTCAGCAAATACTAACTTAACAAAATTAAATTGCAGTAGTAATCAGTTAACCAATATTGATGTGTTGGCAAATAATGATTTGAGTTTCTTATTTTGCTATAATAATCAACTAGTAAGTTTAGATGTATCGCAAAATAATGCTTTAACTATGTTAGATTGTGGAAATAATCTACTTCCCAATATAGATGTTTCAGCAAATACTTATTTAACTGAGTTATATTGCCATTATAATCAACTAACAAGTATAGATGTATCAGCAAATACTGATTTAATAAGATTAACTTGTAAAAGAAATCAACTAACAGGTTTAGATATCTCAGCAAATACATCTTTAACACATTTATCTTGCGGTAATAATCAACTAACAAGTCTAGATCTTTCGACAAATACGTCTTTAATATATTTACATTGCTATGAAAACCAACTAACAAGTCTAGATCTTTCGACAAATACGTCTTTAATATATTTACATTGCTATGAAAACCAACTAACAAGTATAGATGTGTCAGCAAATACTGCTTTAATATCTTTTTTTTGTGGAAATAATCAACTAACAAGTATAGATCTATCTGCAAATACATCTTTAGTTGAATTATGGTGTTATTATAATCAACTAACAAGTTTAGACATAAGAAACGGTAATAACTTAAATTTAGATGATTTTTATGCACAAGAAAATCCAGATTTAACTTGTATTTTTGTAGATGATGCAAGTTATAGCCAAACTAATTGGACAAATATTGATGCAACATCAACTTTTGTAGAAACAGAAGCGGAATGTGATGCTTTAAGTGTCGATGCTTTTTTTGAAAACCAAATTTCAATATTCCCAAACCCCACAACAGGACAATTCACAATAGACCTACGAGGGTCTGCAAGACCTCGTAGCATCGAAATCACCGATATAACAGGAAGAACAATCAAACAATTATCAATAAACAGCCAATCAACAATAATAAATTTAAAAAATCAACCCGAAGGAGTTTATTTTGTAAAAATACAAACAGAAAACAATATTATCATCAAAAAAATAATTAAGAATTAATTTAACTTTAAAATTATGAAACAATTTACTTTTACATTTGCATTCTTACTTTTATCACTATTTTCATTTTCGCAAACTACGGCTTATGCTGTAAATTCAAGTACGCAGGGAGTTTGCACTGTTGATGTTTCCACCGGGACAATTTCGGCTATATCAAGCGGGCAGGGTGTTAATGTTCTCGCGGCAGATATTGATGAAAATAACAATTATTACGGAATTATTTGGAGCAACGGAGAACTTGTGCAAATAAACAAAGTTGATGGAACCTATACCAACATAGGTGGAGGTGTTTCCGACGTGCTGGGTTTTGCTTGCGACCAATCGCTTGGAATTTCATACATAATAAATACAAGTGGTGATATTTATTCTATAAATTTAACCGACGGAACAACCACGCTTGTAAAAACAGCTTCGGGTATTGCCGGAGCATCATCACTTGCAAGTGATAATAACGGTATTTTATATGCAATAACTCTTAGCGATAAATTATATTCCTACAATATTGCGTCCGAAACAACAACTTTTATCGGAGACTTGGGAGTAGATGTAAGTTCAATTACAGGAATGGATTTTAATAATAGTGGTGTTTTATACGCAACTATTAAAGTTGGGACTGACAATAATTTATATACAATAAATACTACAACAGGTGTTGAAAATTTCGTAAGCTCAACAACCGATAGATTAGCCGGCTTATCGTTTGATGCACCTATCGTAAATACGGTTACTTTTAACGTTACAGACGGAACAAATCCAATTGAAAATGCAAACATAAATATTAACAGCACTGATATACAAACCAATGCAAGTGGAGTGGCTACAATTAATCTTGCTGATGGAAATTATCCTTACACAGTATCGGCTACAGGTTTTGTTACACAAAATAGCAGTGTTATTGTAAATGGAAGTAACGAAAATGTAGCAATAACACTGCAAGAAACTGAATATACAGTAACTTTTAATGTTACAGACGGAACAAATCCTATTAATAATGCAAATATAAATATTAACAGCACTGACATACAAACAAATGCGAGTGGTATTGCTACTATTGAACTATCTAACGACACATATAATTATACAGTATCGGCAACAGGGTTCGATTCGCAAAATAGTAGTGTAATTGTAAACGGAAGTAACGAAAATGTAGCAATAACACTGCAAGAAACTGAATACATAGTAACTTTTACGGTTACAGACGGCACAAACCCCTTAGAAAATGCAGTTGTTAGTATTAATGGAACAAATGTTAATACAAATGCAATCGGAAAAGCTATTTTTAATTTAAACGACGGAAATTATCCTTACACAGTAAATTTATCGGGTTACGATACTTTTTCGAGTAACGTTACTGTAAACGGAGGAAACGAAAATATAAGTGTTGTCTTGCAAGCTAATGTATCGGTTTCTGATTTAGAAAAAAACATTTCAATCTACCCAAATCCTACAACAGGACAATTTACAATAGACCTACGAGGGTCGGCAAGACCTCGTAGCGTCGAAATTACCGACATAACAGGAAAAATAATTTATAATACGACAATGGAACATGTCGCATTGCAAATAGATATTTCAGAAAACGCAAGCGGAATTTATTTCATCAAATTCCAAAATAATGAAACTGTTAAGATTCTAAAAGTTATCAAAGAATAAATTTAATTTTTCATAATTATTAAAGCCAAACAGCAATGTTTGACTTTTTTTATAATTATTACTATCGGGAGGTTATTTTTTGTTTGAAACATAAGAAATACAAATACAACTATACCGAATTAATAACTTTATAAAAAAATGATTATGTTTTTTATGAAAAGTCATTAACTTTGTTCGTTACCAATTAATTGAAAAATTAAAAATAAGAACTACACCAATGTTTATTAATGTCTAAAAGGTGTTATGCAAATGAAATTTACAAATTTGACAAATGTTCAGTTTTTAACATGCAAGAAATTAACAGAATAGCACTTTAACTATTACCTTAAAATACATACTGAACGGGCAAACTCTATTTATTATAATTATTCATTTTACACAAAACAAAAAAAATGAAAATTCTGCGAATCCACATAAAAAATCTAAACTCGCTAAACATCGAAACTGTTATTGATTTCACAAAAAAACCGCTTAATAATACCGGTTTATTTGCAATTATAGGACCTACCGGAAGCGGAAAAAGTACACTTCTCGATGCTGTTTTATTATCACTTTTTGGCGAAATTCCGCGTGCCGGAAAATTATCAAAAAAAAATCTTGAAGATAAAGGTTTTATTTTAAGTCGCAATAGCACAGAATGTTATGCCGCCGTTGATTATGAGATAAACAATAAACAATATCGTTCAAAATGGAGTATTTCTGTTAACCGAAACGGCAATATGAGAGACTACGAAATGGAACTTGCCACGTTGCCCGACGAAAAATTATTAAATCTGAAAAAAAGTGAAGTTCCGGCAGAAAACGAAAAAATTATTGGTCTTAATTACGGTCAATTTTCAAAATCAATTGTTTTATCGCAGGGCGAATTTGCCGAATTTTTGAAAGCTGACAAAAAAACTCGCAGCGAACTTCTCGAAAAAATTACGGGAACAGAAATATATCGAAAAATTGGTGCGGCGGCTTACGAAAAACATAAAACCGAAAAAGAAAAACTCGAAAATATCGAACTGAAAATCAATACCGTTGAAATTATTCCGAAAGAAATTATTAAAGAAAAATTATCAGAAATAAAAAATCTTAAAAACCAAATTTCGCAAATTTCGCAAAAAATTAAAGATAACAATGTTTCAATTCAGATTAAAAAAGAACTAAATTTAATTGAAAAAAAATTTTCGGAAATATTACTGAAAATAAATGAAAACGAAATGTTTTTTGATAAAAATAA
>CAMZKL010000039.1 GCA_947311255.1 uncultured Chlorobiota bacterium
AGAAGTTCTAAAATTACCTTTTATAGATTTAACACTTTCGGGGCATACTCATGCAATGCAATTTGGTATTGAAATTGGTTCTTGGCAATTTTCACCAGTTGCATTAAAATATAAAGAATGGGGAGGTTTTTATAAAAGAAAAAAACAAAGCCTTTATGTAAACAGAGGAGCAGGATTTATTGGTTTTCAAGGCAGAGTTGGTATTCGCCCGGAGATTACTTTGTTTGTTTTGAAAAATGAATAAAAAAAAATCATTACTTTGCAGAAACTTTAGCTAAATAAATGAATAAAAAAGTATTTACAATATTAAAAGATAAAAAAGTAAAACCAACTGCTGCAAGAGAACTTGTTTTGGATGTTTTTTTAAAGAAAAACTTTGCCATTTCTTTGTCGGATATTGAAAAAGTTCTTACTTGGAGTGATAAAGTTACAATCTACAGAACACTTAAAACTTTTGAAAAAAATGGTATAATACATCAAATAAACGACGGCTCTACATCTGTAAAATATGCTCTTTGCTCCGAAAATTGTGAAATAAAAAACCATGTTGACATTCATCCGCATTTTCATTGTGAGAAATGCAGCAAAACAATTTGTCTCGAAAAACAAGAGATTAAAATTAAGAACTTACCCAAGGATATTGTTGTTAGAGATTACTCGCTGATATTGAATGGATTATGCTCTGAATGTAGATAATGCAATTTACTTGCATTTTTCTTTTCATATTTTTGTATTTTAAATAAAGCTTTTTTCAAGAATCCAAACTTTGGAAAATTTAATAAAAAGAAAACAAACTAATATGGAACGTAATCAAGGGCATAATCATCATAAGCACCACAATGTATCCTCCCAAAACATAGGGTTTACAATCTTATTAAATGTATTAATTACAATTGCACAATTTATTGGAGGTTTGTTTTCTGGAAGTGTTGCTCTTTTAACAGATGCTTTGCATAATTTTAGTGATGTTATTGCACTTTTGTTGAGCTGGTTTGCAAATCGTTTGGCAAAGAAAAAACCAACAATAAAGCAGACATATGGCTACAAAAGAGCAGAAATATTATCAACCTTTATAAATTCAGCAACACTAATTGCTATTGCAATATTCCTAATTGTAGAAGCTGTAAAACGTTTATTTAATCCACAAGAAATACAAGCAAATATCGTAATTTGGTTTGCCGTGGGAAGTATTTTAATTAATTTTATAAGTGTTTTGCTCCTGCAAAAAGATGCAAAACAAAGTATGAATATTAAATCGGCATATTTGCATTTGCTAACAGATGTTATGACCTCAGTAGCGGTTTTACTAGGTGGGCTTTTAATGAAATATTATAGTATTTATCGTATAGATAGCATTCTTTCATTTTTAATTGCCGGATATTTAATTCTTTCAAGTTATAAATTATTAATTGCTTCAGTTAAGATTTTAATGCAATTTACACCAGAAGAAATTGATATTTGGGACATCAGAGACCAAATAATAAGATTTGAAAATGTGGAAAATCTTCATCACATACATTTTTGGCAACTTAATGATAAAGACATTTTCTTTGAAGCACATATCGATTTGAAACAAGATGTTAAAATTTCAGAATTTCAAATAATACTTTCTAAAATTGACAATGTTTTAAGAAAGAATAAAATATTTCATTTTAATATTCAACCGGAATATAAAAGAAACGATAAAAAAGAATTAATTAATCAACATTAAATATGAATTTAGATCATTCAATTTAGGCTTAATATTGCCCGAACCTTTGAGTTTAATAAAATTGTAAAAAAAATATTTTAAGATATAATTAATAATAAACTTTAAAAAAACGACTTCTAATTTTTTTTTTTATTTTTGCAACTTATTTTTAGCAATAATGGAAGAGTATAACAAAAAAAAGAAGCGTAGGTTACGTTTAACAATCTTTAATGAGCATACTTTTGAAGAAGTAAAATCTATGAAAGTATCAAAACCATTGATGTTTTCATTGATAGGTGGTGGAATATTAATTGTTTTTGCTTTGGTTATATTGCTTTTTATTTATACTCCTTTAAATTTATTAATACCTTCAAAAGTAGGTGTAGAAACTAAAAATAATTCTATTGAAAATTCATTAATGATTGATAGTCTTGAAAAAAAAATAATATCAGAAAAAATATACCTCAATAATCTCAAGAATATAATTCAAGGAAAAGTTGTTACTGATACATTTAAGGTTAATAAGATATATACTGATACATCTATTGTAATTTCTAAAACAGATATTGAAAGTTCTAATATAGAGAACATTATTAAAGCTGAGTTAGAAAGTGAAAAAACAGGAATTAATTCTACCTTAAATGAAACAATCAAAAAAACTTTAAGTAATCTTCATTTTATTTTACCTTTGAAAGGCTTAATAAGTAATAAATTTGAGAGAGAAAAGTCTCATTTTGGTATTGATATAGTTCCCGAAAATAATGAAACTGTTTTTGCAACATTATCAGGAACAGTTATTTTGTCAACTTGGAGTGTAGAAACAGGATATATAATTGGGATTCAGCATGATTTTAACTTAATTTCATTTTATAAACACAATTCTGTGTTACTAAAAAAAGTAGGAGATAGAGTAAAATCCGGAGAATCAATTGCAATAGTTGGAAATTCAGGAGAGCAAACAACAGGACCACATTTGCATTTTGAATTATGGCATAATGGAATTCCCACAGACCCAACAGAATACCTCTCTTTTTAAAATTAGTTTAATTTGCTTTTTCTGATTTAAAGATAAGTTTCTAAAAATATTTTCAATTTAAAAAATGCAGTAAAGCAAAATGAATAAAACAAAAAAAAATATAGCAATTCTGGGTTCAACAGGTTCAATAGGAACACAAGCTCTTGAAGTAATAATAAAAAACAAAGATAAATTTAGTGTTGAAGTGCTTACTGCGAATAGTAATTCGGAATTACTTGTTAGACAGGCAATTGAGTTTCTCCCAAATTTTGTTGTTATAGCCAATGAAAAAAAATATCAAGAAGTATCAAAAGCACTTTCTACATATCCTATTAAAGTTTTTACCGGAAACAAATCAATAGAACAAATTGTAGAGCTACAAGAGATTGATGTTGTCTTAACTGCAATGGTTGGGTTTTCAGGGCTTTTGCCAACAATTAATGCAATTAAGCACAAAAAAAATATTGCACTTGCAAATAAAGAAACATTAGTTGTTGCAGGAGATATTATTTCAAAACTTGTAAAAGAAAATAATGTAAGTATATATCCTGTTGATAGTGAGCATTCAGCAATTTTTCAATGTTTAGTTGGAGAATTTCAAAATGAAGTTGAAAAAATATATTTAACTGCCTCAGGAGGGCCTTTCAGAACAAAAAGTATAGAAGAATTAGAATTAGTCACAAAATTTCAAGCACTTAAACACCCTAATTGGGATATGGGAGCAAAAATTACAATTGATTCTGCAAGTATGATGAATAAAGGCCTAGAGGCAATTGAAGCAAAATGGTTATTTAGTTTAAAACCTAAACAAATAGATATAATTGTACATCCACAATCAATTATTCATTCAATTGTACAATTTGTTGACGGCTCCATGAAAGCACAAATGGGTTTGCCGGATATGAAACTACCAATTCAATACGCTTTAACTTATCCTGATAGAATAAAAAACAATTTTGAACGTTTCAATTTCTTAAATTATCCTGAACTGACTTTTGAAAAGCCAGATTTAGATAAGTTTAAAAATATACAAATTGCTTTTGATGCTATGAAAAAAGGGGGAAACACTGCATGTATAATGAATGCGGCTAATGAAGTAGTTGTAGAAGGGTTTTTAAAAGACAAAATAAAGTTTTTGGAAATGCCCGAAATTATTGAAAAAACGATTAATAAAATTAATTTTGTCGCTCGTCCCACTTTAGATGATTATATCGAAAGTGATAGAGAGGCAAGAATTATTTCACAAGAATTTTTTAACTAAAAAAAAATATGGTAATCCTTATAAAAGCAGCACAATTATTATTAAGTTTATCTATACTTGTTATAATACACGAGTTAGGGCATTTTGGATTTGCAAAACTTTTTAAAACAAGAGTCGAAAAATTTTATTTGTTTTTTGATGCATGGTTTTCATTATTTAAAATAAAAAAAGGAGAAACCGAATACGGAATAGGCTGGATACCGCTAGGTGGATATGTTAAAATTGCTGGTATGATTGATGAGTCTATGGATAAAGAACAAATGAAAGAAGAACCAAAGCCCGATGAATTTAGATCTAAAAAAACGTGGCAAAGATTATTAATAATGCTTGGAGGCGTTATAATGAATTTTATTTTGGCAGGTTTAATTTATATTATGGTTTTGTTTGTTTGGGGACAAGATTTTGTCCCTGTTGAAAATATGAAATTTGGAATAACAACAAATGAAGCAGGAAAAAGCATTGGATTTAAAGACGGAGATAAAATAATTTCAATAAATAATGTAAAATTTAAAAAATTTAAAGATATCCAAAAAGAAATCTTATTGAGCGATAATAAAACAGTTCAAATAGAAAGAAATGGTAGGCAGCAGGAAATTCAAATAAATGATTCAAACCACATGAAAACTATTCTTTCAGGAAGAAGTGGTTTCTTAGGAATAAGATTTGAATTTGTTATTGACTCAGTTATACCAAAATCCGGCGCATTTGAAGGAGGATTATTAAAAGGCGATAAACTAGTTGGAATTAATGACAGTTCGATACAGTTTTTTGATGAGTTTTTTAACTATTTTCAATCTCATAAAGATAAAAAAATGGAGATATCTGTTATGAGAAATAATAATATACAAAAATTTACTGTAAAAACTGATACATCAGGTTTGATTGGAGTAAGACCAGAAGCATTAGCAGGAATTAAACTTGAACATCAAGACTATAGTTTTTTTAAATCAATTCCAGCAGGTTTAGCTATGGGAGTTGAGAGTGTGAAAGATTATTTACGCCAATTTAAACTTATTTTTAACCCAAAAACAGAAGCATATAAATCTTTGGGAAGTTTTGGTGCAATTGGAGATATGTTTCCCAGCAGATGGGACTGGCATAGCTTTTGGCTTTTAACTGCAATTTTGTCAATTATGCTTGGGGTAGTTAATATATTGCCAATTCCTGCATTGGATGGAGGACATGTTATGTTTGTTCTCTATGAAATGATAACAGGAAGAAAACCAAGTGATAAATTTTTGGAATATGCTCAAATAACAGGTTTTGTTATATTGCTTGCAATTATGGCTTATGCACTTAAAAATGATATTGTAAGATTCTTTTTTTAAGAAAATAATAAAAGATTTTTGTTTAATACTATAAAAAAAGTAATATATTTGTACTGTTAATTTATTTAAAACTAAAAAAATGACTTTATTTATAATAGCAGGAATGATTGGACCTTGGCAAATAGCATTAATTGTTATTGTTGTGCTTCTATTATTTGGTGGCAGAAAAATACCTGAATTAATGAAAGGCTTGGGGCAAGGAATGAAAGAATTTAAGAAAGCCACAAAAGATTTGAAAGAAGAAGCTGATATGGACAGTGAAAAAGTTGATTCTGGCGAAGTAAAATAATCAGTTTGAATTTTGCAAGAAAATATACAGCCGATGATAAATTCTTCGGCTGTTTTAGTATTCATAAAACAAACAATTATTATGAAAAAAATAAGCATAGCAATTCTAATTTTAATTAGTTTATTTTCATGTTCAGAAGAGAATGAATCATATTTACCATCATCAACCGGAGGACCCGGACATCTATTAGTAATAATGGCAAATAATAAATGGGAACAAAGTCCCGGGAAAGTAGTGAAAGATGCTCTAACTGTCGATTATGAACTTCTTCCACAGTCAGAGCCATTGTTTGATATAACACATCTTCCAAATAAATCTTATTCAAGTATAATGAAAAGAACTCGCAATATTCTTTTCACACAAATATCAGTAAATATTAAAAAACCAGAAGTTTTAATTGCTTATGACAAATATGCTCGGCCGCAAATAGTTGTTGTTGTAAGAGCCAAAAATAATAAAGAATTTGTTGAAACCTTTAATAAATTTAAACCAAAAATTGTATCATCACTTATTGAAGCTGAAAGAAATAGGCTAATAAAAGGCTACAGCGGAAAATTGTTGAGTAAAAATATTAACAAACAACTTAAAGAAAATCACAATATTATTTTAAGTATCCCTTTGGGTTTTAAGTTTGATGTTGACAGCCCAAATTTTATGTGGATTAGCCGAGAAACACCATATTCCTCTCAAGGAATTCTAATTTGGGATTATCCATATACAGATACAAGTCAGTTTCATGTAGAAAATCTTTTAAATAAGAGAGATGAAATAACTAAAAAATATGTACAAGGGCCTGTTGATAGTACATTTATGGTTGCAGATAGAATAATTCCGCCTAATTTTAAAGAATTTAAATTTAAAAATAAGTACACAGCTGAGATGAGAGGTTTGTGGAAACTTGGAGGAGCCCAAAAAGGTGTTTTTCAAGGAGGTCCTTATATAAGTTTTTCGCAGGTTGATAAAAAAAGAAACAGAATAATTACTGTTGATGGTTATATTTATGGAGGCAGAAAGAAAAAACGAAATCTTTTACGGCAACTTGAAGCAATTTTATACACACTTGATATTAATGAATAAAAATGGCAATATTTAAAGAAGTTAGAGGTTTTGAACCAAAATATGGCAAAGATTGTTTTTTTGCAGAAAACGCAGCAATAATTGGAGATGTTATAATGGGAGATTCCTGCAGTATATGGTATAGTGCAGTTCTTAGAGGAGATGTAAATTCCATAAGAATTGGTAATAATGTAAATATTCAAGACAATGCGAGTTTGCATACATTATATCAAAAGTCTGTAATTGAAATAGGAGATAATGTTTCGGTAGGGCATAACGCAGTAATTCATGGAGCAAAAATAAGCAATAATGTTTTAATAGGAATAGGAGCAATTGTTTTAGACCAAGTTGAAATAGGGGAGAATACTATAATTGCAGCAGGTGCATTAATAAAAACAGGAACAAAGGTTGAGGCTAATAGTGTGTATGCTGGAGTGCCCGCCAAAAAAGTTAAAGATATTGAAGCAAAACAAAGCAAAGAAATGATTAATAAAATTGCTGATAACTATAGTATGTATGCGGGTTGGTATAAATGAGATAAAAAAAGCCAGTATTAAAACCAGCAAATTTTATTAAAAATAATAATTTAAACTGTCATAATTTCTTTTTCTTTTTCAGAAATAATTTCTTCTATTTTTTTTACGGACTTATTAATTATTTCTTGGACTTTATCTTCGGCTCTTTTTTGTTCATCCTCTGAAAGTCCGTCTTCTTTTAATTGTTTAAATCCGTCCATTGCTTCTTTTCTTGCACCTCTAATACTAATTTTGCAACTTTCTTCTTCGGCTTTCACAAATTTTACCAACTCTCTTCTTCTTTCTTCTGTTAATGGCGGAACATTAATTAAAATACGTTCTCCGTTGTTTTGAGGGTTAAAACCAAGGTTTGCTTTTTGAATTTCTTTTTCAATAACAGCAATCATAGACTTGTCCCAAGGTTGAACAACAATAGTTTGAGCATCTATTGTGCCTACATTAGCAACTTGATTTAGAGGTGCTTGTGAACCATAGTTCTCAACAGTAAGCCCTGAGAGCATATGAGGATTAGCTTTTCCCGCTCTTAATTTAAGTAGTTCTTTTTGTAAGTGAGAAATTGAACTGTTAATACTCTCATCTAAAATTTCAAATTGCATTTGAACATCTTCATTCATTATTCTAAGGTTTATTGGTTAAACTTTTGCAAACTTATAAAAAAAAGAGTAAATATTTTTAGATATTTGTTTAAAATTAAAAAGAAATTTCATTTAAAAGTCCTGTTTGTGCAACAATAACTATAATTAAAAAAAAGTCAAAAAGTATTTCAGATAATATTTTTTTTCGTATTGAAAGAAAAAATAAACTGAAAGGAATTGCAAGAGGAATAAAAATTATAGGTAGAAAACTAATAATCTGAGTTGAAATTATAAAAGGAATTATTAAAGAAAAAATAAAAATAAAAAAGAAAATTTTATAATAGTCTTGCTTGTCTGTTTCAATTGAATTGAAACGAAATAAGATTTTGAAAAAAGATATTATAGAAAATAAAACTATAAAAGACCCCAAGAAGTAGTATATATATGGGGTTTCTATGGGTTCTTGTTTTTTAGTTAAAATTCCAAAAATTTCAAATACAACATTAAAATTTGATGTTATAAAAAAATATATTGAAACAAAAATAAAAAAAGGAATAATTAAGCCAATTATTGCAGAAATACTATCTCTCCATAGTTTAGCTCTCAATATAAAAAGGCTAATAAATATAATTGGTACAAAATATAATATATTTTCCCAAAATAAAAAAGCTATAGAAAATAGCATTCCTGCATTCAAATAATCAAAAACTGCAATAGGTTTTCTAAGGGTTCTAAAAATTATTATTATAGATGAAAGAACAAAAAATATTATAATGAAAATTGCTAAACTATCTGTTATAGATGTTGTTAATCCTAAGATTATTAAAAAAATAAAGCCATAATACCAATTTTTTGTTTTTGAAATACTAACAGAAATTATAATTTTGTTATATAAAATACCATTAATTGTTAAAAAAATAGCAATCAAAAGTTTATATATATAAATAAAAAAGTTTCCGGATATTAAATGTAAAAGTTTATTATATAAAAAAGCTCGCTCCTCTGCTTTAATGTTGGTAATAAAATCTTCGGATATCGAAAAAGTAAATAGTCCTGCAAGAACAGGAAAAAGTAGAAGCATTAAAAGGTTATTATTTTGAAAAAATTTGAGCATATTTGTATAAGTTGCAATAAAAAAAGACTGTTTTAAAAAATTAAGAATTAAAACAGTCTTTAAAATATTTTAGGCAGAAACTATTTTTTAGCTGCCCATTTTCTAATTGCTGTTCTAAACCATTTATCTGCTTCGTCAGTCCATTTAAAGTTTTTGCGAATATATGCCATAGTATCTTTCTCAATATCTGTATATTTTGCACCATCTCTTACTTCTGCAAATAATTTTTCCGCGTCTGCCAATGAGATTCTTCCATCTCCTTGCCCTTTTACTAGTTTTTCAGCTGTTTCTAAAAGCTCTTTGTCGTATTTCTTATCGTTAATTTCTTTGTAGTAACCCATGTTTTTTGTTTTTAATTAATAATTGAGCTCAAATTTAAAAAATATTTTTTAATAAACAAAGTTGCAGCATTGCTTTATTTTCAGTTAGTACTGCTATAAATAGAATGATATGCTAACTTACAGTAATTTATGGTAATGAAATTAGGAATTTACAAATTTATTTTTTTTCAGCAATTCTTAGTAAATCCCCAAAAACACCTCTTGCTGTAACTTTTGCACCTGCTCCTGCACCAATTATAGTAATTGGATTTTCTCCGTATGATTCTGTAAATATTTCAAAAGCTGAATCTGAGTTTTTTAGGCTGCCTAAAATTGATTTTTTAGGAACTGAAACTAATTTTACAATTAAATTTCCCTTAGTTTTTTGTAAATTCCCAGACAAATCACCTATATATCGTAAAGCATAATTATCTTTAGTTCTTTCTTTAATGGTTTTATAATAAGGGTTTAGCATCCTAATATTTTTTAAAAATGTTTCAGTATCTACTTTTTGTAAGTTTTCAGGAATTAAATTTTCAATTTGTACATCACTAAATTCGTTTTCTAAATCTAATTCTCTTGCAAGTATTAGTAGCTTTCTTGCAACATCGTTCCCAGATAAATCTTCTCTCGGGTCTGGTTCTGTTAATCCCAACTCCATTGCTTCTTCTAAAATACCGGAAAAATCTTTGTTTGAATCTGAAAATTCATTAAATAGATAGCTTAAAGATCCTGAGAATACTCCTCTAATTCTTGTTATGTTTTCTCCGGATTCATGTAAAATTCTAATTGTATCAATTATTGGTAATCCCGCTCCCACATTAGTTTCATATAAGTATTGCTTATTATTGTTTTTTATTGCTTTTCTTAATTTTTTATATTTATAATAACTTTGAGTGTTTGCAATTTTGTTTGAAGATATTAAATCGAATCCATTTTCGAGTAATGAAATATAATTATCGGTAAATTTTAAAGAAGCTGTGTTGTCAATTGCTATTAAGTTTTCTAAATTATTGTTTTCAGCAAATTTGATTACTTTTTGTATGGAATTTCCTATTTCATTAGAATTTGCATACTTTTTTTCCCAATCTTTGTTTATTCCTTCTTTGTTAAATATTATTTTTTTTGATCCTATTATTGCAAAAATATTTAGATTTGTTTCTTTTTTTCTAAGAATATTATTTTTTGAGTTCAAAATTTGGTTTATTAATGAACTTCCAACAGTACCTTTTCCAAAAATTGCAATATTTATATTTTTAGATATCCCAAAGATTTGAGAATGAATAATGTTTACAACTTTTTCAACTTCTTTATTTTTAATGACTAAACTTATATTGTTACCATTAATTGTATTGTTTATAAGGAATATAGAAATTTTATTTTGGTTCAAATAATTTAATGAAGATGAAAATTTAATTATTTTTTGTCCGATAATCGTTATAACTGAAACATCATCGGACACATCTATTGAGCTAATATCTTTTTTTAAAAGTTCATAATAAAACTCTTTTAAAATTATTTCCTTTGCAATTGAAGATTTTTTTTTAGGAATAATAAAACTAACACCTTTTTTGGAAGAACCCTGAGAAATTATTCCAATACTAATGTTGTTAATACTTAAACTCGTAAATATCCTAGAATAAATTCCTTTCTTTCCAAATAAACCTTTTCCTATAATATTTATCAAAACAATATTTTTTTGAACGGAAATAGATTTAATCCCTTTTTTATTTCCATTATTGGTGATTAAAGTTCCTTTGCTTTTGCTGTTAAAAGCATTTAAAATATGTAGTGTAATGTTCTTCTCTAACAATGGGCTAATAGTTTTTGGATGTAATATAGAAGTTCCAAAACTTGCCAACTCACTAGCTTCATTGTAGTTGATTTGTTCTATTATTTTTGCATTTTTAACTGTTTCTGGGTCTGCTGTATAGATGCCATCTATATGAGTGTAGCTTTCAATTTTTTCTGCATCTAAATAATTAGCAATTAAAGATGCAGAATAATTGGAACCGTTTCTCCCAAGAGTTGTTGTTTCATTTTGGTCGTTTGATGATATGAAACCAGTGATTATGGGAATACAGTTTTTATTAAAAGAACTAAAAAAATCAATAGTATTCTGTTTAGATTTGTTCTCGTTAATATTTGCATTTCCAAACGAACTATCTGTTTTTAGAAATAATCTACTATCAATGGCCTTACTACATATACCTTTTTTGTTTAGAATTTCAGAAATTAACTTAACTGCAAAAATCTCACCTTGTGCCAAAACTAAATCTTTAACTTTTAGGCTGTAATCTTTTGTTAGCCTAATTCCTTGAAAAATATCTTCTAATAAGCGAAATTCCTTTGTAAGATTTATGTTTTTAAAGGGCTCAATTTGGTTTTTTTTAAATTGTTTCCAATCATATGTAAATTTATTTCCTTTTTTTGCTTCATCCAAAAAAAACTCTAATTTATCCGTTGTATTTTCTCTTGCAGAGAGTACAATATAAATATTTTTCTTTTTTTTTCTTTTTTCTTCAACAATAGATATTAAATTATCTATTCCTTTTTCATTTGATAAAGATTTTCCGCCAAATTTTAATATTTTCATAATTATTAGTTTAAAATATAGGGTTTAAAATTTTTATAATTTGTTCATGTTCAATTAAAAAAGCATCATGCCCATCAATAGATTTAATTTCATGAAATTCGTTTTTAATATTTAGTTTATCTAAAATTGCCTTTGTTTTAACATTCTCTTCTTTTGTAAAAAACAAGTCTGTATTAATTACTATTTGTATTATCTTAGCCTTTAGAGGCTTTAAAATTTCTTCTTCAGATTTTTTATTGTTAGCAATATTTAAAGTTTTAACTAAATTATTAACCATCAAATATGCTTTTACAGAAAATCTGGATGTTAATTTATTCCCATGATAATTGAGCCAAGATTCAACACTAAATAAATTATTTTCTTTTGTTTTTTTGAGATTAAATTTCTTTGTGAAAGAAGCAGGAGTTCTATAAAAAAACATTGCTGTTTTTCTTGCATCTTCCAAAGGATGCTTAGAATTTAGCAAAATACTTTCTTGTACTGCACTTTGTCCAATAATCCAATCGCTTGATTTGTAGTTAGATGCAACAGGTATAAGGTATTTAATGTATTTAGGGTAGAGGCATGCCATTTCCCACGCTATTCCTCCACCAACTGAACCTCCAATTGCAGCATATAGTTTATTTATTTTTATTTCTTTTAAAACAGTATGAAAAATCTTTGCTATATCTTTACTAATAAAATCTTTATAGTTTTTAATAAAAAGATTATCATATCCATTTCCTGGAATATTAAATGCAATTACACTATATTTTTTTGTGTTAATTAATTTATTGTCTCCTACAATTTCTTTCCACCAACCTTTATTCTTACTGTTTAAATCTGAGTTTCCTGTTAAAGCATGATTTACTAAAACAACAGGAGCTGAATGCAGTTTTTTTCCAAAAATTTGATAAGATATATTCAAATTTTTTATTTGAATACCTTTAAAAGTTTTATACTCTTTTATAGTATGAAATAATAGTTTGTTCATTTTGATAAATTTATTGCTTGTTCTAAATCGTTTTTTAAATCTTCAATATCTTCAAGTCCAACTGAAAGTCTTATTAAATCTGTTCCTACACCTGCCGATATTTTATCCTCATCAGTAAGTTGTTGATGTGTTGTACTTGCAGGGTGAATAATTAATGATTTTGTATCTCCAATATTTGCTAAAAGAGAAAATACTTTTACTGAATCTGTTAGTTTTTTACCCGCAATGTATCCTCCTTTTAGTCCAAAAGTAACTATTCCGCTTTGTCCGTTTGGTAAATATTTTTTTGCAAGAATATTATATTTGTTATTTTTTAATCCCGGGTAATTTACCCATTTAACATTTTCATTGTTTTCTAACCAGTTAGCTATGTCTAAAGCATTTTTAGAATGTTGTTTTATTCTAACTTCCAAAGTTTCTAAACCTTGAATAATTTGAAAAGCATTGAATGGGCTTAATGCACCACCGAAATCTCTTAAACCTTCAAGTCTGAGTTTGGCGATGAAAGCATTTTCTCCAAAGGCTTCATAATATTTTAATCCATGATACCCTTTTGATGGTTCAGTAAATTCGGTAAATTTGCCGGATGACCAATCAAAAGTTCCAGAATCAATTACTGCTCCTCCAAGAGAATTGCCTTGTCCGCCAATAAACTTTGTTAATGAATGAATTACAATGTTTGCTCCAAATTTAAAAGGTTTTAGTAGTGCAGGACTTGCGACTGTATTGTCAACTATTAAAGGGATTTTATTGTTTTTTGAAATATTTGCAATCTTTTCAATATCAAGAACATCCAGTTTTGGGTTTCCTAAGGATTCAATAAAAATTATTTTAGTGTTTTCTTGAATTAAATTTTTAAAATTATCTGGTTTATCTGCATCAGCAAAACTTGTTGTAATCCCAAATCTAGGTAGTGTAACGTTTAGCAAGTTATATGTTCCTCCGTATAAACTTTTTGATGCTACAATATGATCACCAGATTTTAAAAGAGTTAGAATTGTAGATGATATTGCTGCTGTTCCAGATGCAAAAACTGCTGCACTTATACCTTCTTCAACAGCCGCTAAACGTTTTTCAAGAATGTCGTTTGTAGGATTGTTTAATCTTGTATAAATATATCCGGCTTCTTTTAAACTGAATAAATCTGCTGCTTGCTCTGTATTATTAAATACATAAGATGATGTTTGGTATATAGGTACAGCCCTTGTACCTTCTGTTAAATATGTATTATGTCCTGCGTGTAATGCTTTTGTTTTTTGTGTTAAATTTTTCATTTTTAATTTTTTATTGTTTACAATTTTAAATCTTTAAATTTCATGAACCTTTCTTATGCGTAGCATAATAATACCATTTATAGCAAAATGCTAGATATAAATCTTTTCTTTTTTCCTTTCTTTTTGTTAGAAATTATTTCCATAACTATTGCTATGCAAAAAGTTTTTGCCTTCATAAAGAAAAAAATATTCTAATTTATTTATCGTGCGTTTTGCATCGCAAAAGGTATAATTAGTGTAAATAAAAAAAGTCCCTTAGTTTATGTATTACCTAAGAGACTTTTAAAAATAGTTTTATATAATTTTTAATTTGGGTAATACAATGGCATTATGTACATCATAATATACATTTGCATTCCCATGTTTTTAGTTGTTATAGTTTTGTTTTTTTTCATTCTATTTTAATTAAAATAAAAAAAGCCCTTGCAATTGCAAAGGCCTTGTGTATTTTAGTTTTTTATTTTTTATACATTAATGTCCTTTGCGTAAATTGTTTTACACATCAAAGACATCATATTTTTGCTTTTTATTATCATTTTAGTTCGCAATAGTAATATTTATTTTAATGTTTTGCAATTTTTTTTAATTTTTCTATATTAAATTTACTTTAAGCATTAAAAAATATATGTTTTATTTTTTCAGCTTACTTTTTTTAATACGGCGTTTTTTGATTGCTTTTCTTATAAAAAATCCTATAAGTCCAAAAATAATGAGTACGGGCCAAATGTAGAGCAATCCGAGAAGGAATGTTAAAAAACCTTCCCAACCTCCGCTAAGAGCTTTTCCTACTTTGTGGAAAAAACCATAAGATACAGTATCATAATCTTGATGAACATAAACTGTTATAGTGCTTAAACCTACTTGGTTTTTTAAATACCTTAATCTTCCTTCTTTTGCTTCAATTTCTTCACGTAGTCTTCTTATGTGTTCATTTACTTCAAGAATTTCGGAAATTTTCCTAGCTTTTTTAAGTAGCTCAATGTATTGAGCTTCAACCTTTTTCTTGTTTTCTATTCGTGTTATTAAATCAATATATTCTTCGGTAACATCACTTGTGTTTATTGATTTAGATTCAAAACTTTCTGCTTCACCTTCTAAATCTGATAATAGTTTTTCGAAATTTTCAGCAGGAACTCTTATAACAATTGTGTTGCTTATGCTGTAAGAATTGTTGTTTTCATTTTCAGAAGCTACATAGGCTTTGTTTTTTTTAATAATTTTAATAATATTTGGTTTAGATTTTTTATAATCTGAAACTCCAAAACTAATATTTGCTGTTTTAATAATTTTTTTAGCAATGTTTTTAGTTTTGTTTATTATATTTTCATCATCATTTAATTCTGTTGTTTCATTTTTTGAGAAATCTTCTTTTTTATAAATAATTTCTTCTGATTCGGGCATATAATCCATGTCTGAACTAGGTGCATAAGATGCTTCTTTGTTTTGTTCGGAATAGTTTTCACAGCTTAAAAGGAATATTGCAATAACTGAATAAATTATAATTTTTGTTTTCATTATTAAAATTTTTAGTAAAGTTAGATATTCTATTTTTTATAAAGATACACAAATTTCAGATTTCCATAACTAATATATAATATCTTTTAATACTTGGTTATGATATTGCAAATATAGATGGTATTCAAAAGTTAGATGTTGTTGACAGTTTGTTGCAAAATGATTTTTAAAAAACCCAATAAAAAATCCCAGTTTCTTACAACGCATATACTCATTGGAGAGTAAGTGCTTTATTTACAAAGTTTTATCATAGGTGAAATATTATTTTTTATTAATTTTGTGCTTTTAAGTTCGCCTTTGGGTATATGCTTGTGCGTTTTTTTACTTCAATTTTCTAACAACATCAATAACAGTACCGTCAACCCATTTTATTGCAGCAATTATTTCATCAGTAAATTCAGGTTTTTGTGCTATACCACATATTTTTTCAGCTTCTTCTTTTAATTGTTGAATTGTTTTTATAGGTAAGCCTGAATTTTTACTTGCTTCAATTAAATCTTTTCTTAGCGGGTTAATTGCAATTCCTCTTTCAGTAACAATAACATCAATTAGTTCGCCGGGTCCTACAATTGTGGTTACTTCATCAACAATAACAGGTATTCTGTTTCTGAAAAGAGGTATTGGAAGTATTACAGTTTTACTAAAAAGACAATTTTGCCACCCACCTATTCCGTGCATTAATAATCCGTCTGAATGTGTTACTACATTTCCGTTAAAATTTATGTCAACTTCTGTTGCCCCAAGAATAACAACATCAACCATAGCTGCAAAATTTCCTTTGCTATGATAATTATAACTTGTAAAAGGACTTGTCCAAGTATGATTTGGGTTTTCACGCATTGACCGAACTCCTTCTAAATCAAATGTTTGTCCGTCAAGAATGTATTCTATTAAGCCTTCTTCTAACATTTTAACAAGAAACTCATTACTTCCTCCTCTTGCAAATCTTGCTTTAATGTTTTTTTCTTGCATTATATCTCCAAAATATTTGCTTACAGCAAGAGATGTTCCTCCTGCACCTGTTTGAAATGAAAAACCATTTTTTATAATTCCTGTTGCTTCGCAAAATTTAGCGGTCATTTCTGCAAGTAAGAGTCTGTCTGGGCTTTTAGTTATTTTTGTTGTTCCTGAAATTATTTTGTCAGGGTTTCCGGCTTTATCAACTTTTACGGTATAATCAACAAAATTTCCTTGAATTTGCCACGGTACACATGGAAAAGGAACCATATTGTCGGTAATAACAATAACTTTATCTGCATATTGAGAATCTGCGAGAGCAAAACCGAGTAGTCCGCTTGCGGAAGCTCCTGTTACACCGTTTGCGTTTCCAAATGGGTCTGCTGTTCCTGCTGCAATAATTGCAATATCTATTTTCACATCTCCGTCTTGTACGGCTTGGTATCTTCCTCCGTGAGAACGTAAAATTGCTGTTCCTTTCATTTTTCCTTGCGAAGTAAATTTTCCAAGAGGTCCGTTCATGCTTCCTTCAATGCGTTGGATTGTTCCATCTTCAAGGTATTTAATGAGATGCTCGTGGCAGGGGAATGATGCAGACGGAAACCATCGTAGGTTTTTCACTCCCAATTCATTAGCAATATCAAAAACTTGGTTCATAATTAAATCTCCATTACGAAAATGATGGTGAGAAGATATTGTCATACCGTCTTTTAGTCCAGCTTTTATTAATGCTTCTTTTATAGTTGCAACTTGTTTGTTTCCGTCAGTTGGGAAATTTGCATTTGTAGAAATTTTTGGTGCAAATTTATTCCCTTCGGGTTTATATTTACCAACACCTTTATATGGTACTTGTTTTTCTCCGTTTATTTCTATCGGAACAAATCTTCCAGCTGCGTTTTTTACTTGTTTTGACATGATTTTTTTTATTTATGCTTTCACTATTTTATGTAATATTTTTTATTATTTCTTCAACAGATTCAATAACTGCATTTGTAACTGTTTGTATTTGTTTATTTGTTAGGTTGTAAAAAACAGGTAAAGAAATTTCTCTTGAATAATTGTTGTATGATGTTGGGTAATCTTCAATTTTATAACCTGTTTTTTTATAAAAAGACATCATTGGCAAGGGTATGAAATGAACATTTACAGAGACTGACTTTTCAAATATTTTTTGAATTATTTTGTCTCTTTGGTTTTCATTAATTTTTCTAATTCTTAGCGCATATATGTGGTATGAAGATTTTTTATTTTTTGTTTCATATTTTGGAATTTCAAAAATGTCATGTTTTGAAAATACTTTTGAATAAGAATCAAAAATTGATTTTCTTTTAACTAAAGTGTCGTTTTCATATCTTTCAAGTTCTACTAAGCCTATTGATGCAGAAATGTCTGTCATATTAGCTTTATATCCTGGATTTATAATATCATACCTCCAATTTCCTATTTTAGTTTTTGCTAAAGCGTCTTTGTTTTGCCCGTGCAATGCAATGATATTGAAATGTTTATAAATTTTTTCTTTATTGAAAGGGTGGGGAAGATTAAAATTTATTGCTCCACCTTCTGCTGTTGTTAAATTTTTTACTGCATGAAAAGAAAATACACTTATATCGGTTAAATTTCCTGTTTTTTTGCCAAAATATTCTGCTCCAAGAGAATGGGCAGCATCAGAAAGAATTAAAATTCTACCTAATTTTTTCTGTATTTCAGATTGTGGTTTAAAAAGTTGTTTTATTGTAGTTTTATTAACTAATTTATTTATTTCATTATAGTCGCAAGGCATACCGGCAAAATCAACTGGCATTATAACTTTTGTTTTTTGTGTAATTGCTTTTTTTATTTCAATGACAGAAATATTAAAATCGTTTTTGTTTGTGTCAACAAATACGGGTTTTGCTCCACAATGCACGATAACGTTTGCTGTTGCAGCATAGGTGTATGCAGGTAAAATAACTTCATCTCCTTTTTTCACACCAAACCATTTTAAAATCAGTTCTAATCCTGCTGTTGCAGAGCTTACTGCTAATGTAACCTGAGAGTTGCAATATTCAGATAATTTTTTTTCGAAAAGTTTTGTTTTCGGACCTGTTGTAATCCATCCTGATTTTAATGTGTGGGTAACTTCGTTTATTATTTTTTGGTCGATTCTAGGAGGAGAGAAAGGTATCATTATTTATGGTTTTTCAGGATAGAATATTCTAGCCAAGGGTTTTTATATTTTTCAAAAAACAAAAATACAAAAATTGTTATTAAAAAACCGATAAAAGAACCAGCAACTGTATCTTGAAGAAAATGCCATGACAAATAAACCCTTGAAAAAGCAGTTAAAAGAGCAAATAAAAAGATAAAGAATTTTAAACTTTGATTTTTAACAATAATTGCTATTAAGAAGAATATTGCAAAGGCAGTTGCTGAATGTCCTGATGGAAAGGAATAATGTATTCCTGGGTCAGTGCCTTCAATAATGCTTAGTTTATAATTTCCTTCATAGAAATATCTGAAAATATGACTTGGTCTGTTATTTTCGGGAAAAACAATTCTTTTTAGAAATTGGACAATTCCGGATATTAAAAGATTTGAAATTGTTGCAATTATTGCCCACTTGTATTTTATAAAAAGTAGAGCAAATACAAATATCGCTGCAAAAATACCACTTCCAAAGTGTGTTATGTATTTGAAGATGTAGTTAAAGAAAATGTTTTGGTGCGAATTTATATAAATATGGATGTCAATTTTGCTGTATATTAATATAAAATATAATGCTGTAATAAGAAATACGGCAAAAGGGATGATAAAAAACTTATTTTCCAGTAGTAGTTTTTTCATTATTTTTTTACAAATTCAACTTCAAAAAGTTTTGGCCATTTTTTTCCGGTAACAAAAATTTTGTTTGTTTTTTTGTCAAAGGCAATTCCATTGAGCACATCTGTATCTCTTTTGTAGTCGTTCATAGGTAAAAGATTTTTCATATTTATATATGCAATAACTTTTCCAGTTGCGGGGTCAATTTTTACAATTTTATCATATTGATATATGTTTGCATAAATAAATCCGTTAATGTATTCTAATTCATTGAGATATACAACAGCACCATTGTTATCGTAAACTTGCAATGTTTTTATGGGAGAATATGATTGAGGTTCAAGAATTTTAATTTCTGCTGATCCGTTTGTCATAAATATTTTTTTGCCATCAGTACAGATTCCCCACCCTTCACCTTCATAAGAAAATTGGTCAATAGTTTTAAATGTTTCAAAATCATATACATATCCTTTTCCTGCTTGCCAACTTAATTGAATTATTTTATTATTAAGAAGTACTATTCCTTCACCGAAGATGTCTTTTGGGATTGCAAATCCGTGAATAATTTCACCTGTTTCAAGTTTTACTTTTCTAACTGTTGATGCTCCTTTTAATCCGGTAGCTTCGTATAAAAAACCATCATAAAAAAAAAGACCTTGTGTGTATGCTTTTGCATCGTGTTTATATACGTTTTTTACTTTGTAAGTGTAATTTTCAGGAGTAATGTCAGAATATAGAATAATGTTTTTATTGGATTTAAATCTATTGTTTTCTTTGTTTAGTTGAATAAGGATATTGTTTATTCCTACTTTTGATTTTTTTGTATTCCATTTAAAATCAGGCTTTTCCATTGTTAGTTTTGAAACTTCAGTATTTTCAATAAATAAAATTACTGTGTCTGTTTTTGATATTTTGCTTTCAGAAATTGAAATATTGATTATATCGCCTACAATATGTTTTTCGGTTTCATTAGAAACCAAAAGTTTAAGAGGATTGTCAGTTTTTATAGAGTTGCTATTGTTTATGGCTTTGTCAGTTTGTTTTTTTCGGTCATCAGATTTGCAAGAAGCCATGAATAAAATTGAGAGAAATAAAACCGAGAAAATTATTTTTAATTTATTCATTTATTTTATATTTTTTGTTCATTATATCTTTTGGAGAAATATAATCTACAAGTTTACACGAGTTATCTTTTAAATCTTTCCATTTTCCATCATATTCTATAACAACAAGATCAGCAGTTTTCATATTTAAATATTTACCTGAAAGTTTTTCTGCAATGGATGTCCATGTTGGATTGTGTCCAAAAATCATAAGATTCTCAATGGCTTCATCGGTGTTTTTTATTGCCTGAATTATTTCTTCGGTATATCCAAAATAGAAACTTTTATTCCAGATTATTTGTTTGTTGTATTCTGAATTTTCTGCAACAGCTTCTGCTGTCATTTTTGCTCTTAATGCAGGAGAAGACAATATTAAATCAGGAACAAATCCTTTTTTTTTTATTTCTTTTCCTATTAGGGGTGCATCTAATTTTCCTCTTTTGTTTAGAGATCTGTCATAATCTCTTATGGAGCCATCACTCCAATCGGATTTTGCATGACGCATTATTAGAATTTTTTTCATTTTTTTAGGTGTTTATTATAATTACAAAACTAATATTTTTTTTTAATAAAAAGAGGAGCAATTTAATTATTGCATACTAATTGAATTTTTACGATAAAACTAAATTATAGGGGGCTTAAATTTATTTGATAAATTTTTTAGAAGCTGATTTTTTACTTGTTGATATTTTTATGAAATAAGTTCCTTTTTTTAAGTTAGATATGTCAATTGATTTTGGTTTAGAATTATTAATTGTTATACATTTTTTTCCTAAGTTGTTAAATATTTCAATTTTTTGTATTTCAAGGTTTTCAGCTTTGTAATTAATATTTAGAACAGAACTAACGGGTATAGGATATATTGAGAAAAAAGAAGGTTTAATATTTTCAACAGAAGTAAAATAGTCAATCCATCCGTCTCCATCTGAATCTTCGCAAAAGTCTTTTAATTTCCATATGTCGGGTGTACTCCAACCTGTTGATGAGTTACACTGGTATTCAAATTCTTCTCTCGGACGTGTTATTATTGGTGCATCAGTAACAAAAAGGTTTGTAAGAAAACCCATGTTAATTTGTTGGTTGCTGTTATTTCCCAGTGCAACATTCTTAGCATCTGTATTTCCTTCAAAGACATATTCAGTTAGAGCATGAGAAATTCTGTTTATTGCATATACATCCATTGCGTTATAAATATTTGTGTAGCTTATGTAATGATTTGCATCATAGGAATATGTATCTCCATTGTATGTGTATGTTGCAGGATCAGAATAAAGTCTAATAAAATCTTTATCTTCAACAGGAATGTTAATTAGTTGAAATACAGCCCTTATGGCACGTTCATCTGTGTTCCAAGTATAGTCTTCGCTAGAACTTTCGTCGTCGTCAGAAATTTCGATTACTAATTTAACATTAGGAGGATAATTTTGTAAATCGTTTATGTCTGTTAAAAAAGTTAACCAAGGAGTTGTTGTAAAAATAAATCTACCGTTTTCTCCCCAGTTATGAGGAGTTCCAAATATTTTTTTACCTACCCAAATAGTAGCACCGCCTCCGAATGAATGTCCCATAAGTCCAACTTTTGTTGTGTCTATCCAATCTGAATAATAATTGTATGTTGTTTCTGTTATCATTTCCAGTGCGTTAGGATAACTGGAGTTTATGCTACCGGGATTTGTGTTGAATATGTGAATAACTGAGTATCCGTGACTTGCCGTAAATCTAAAAAACTTATCATAAGTATCTGCATTTTTACCCCATCCTGAAATAAAAAAGATTGCTGGTGCATGATGTGGAGCAACATCAGGGTGATAAAAAGTAACTGTACCTTTGTTAGTAAAGTCTATTTCTGTTTCTCTAATAACATTGTTGTCGCCCCAGCTACCATATCCGTTGGCTATGCCTCCACTTAAATCGTTTAAATAAGGATATAAATTTTGTCCTTTTGTTTGAAAGAGAATAACATATATAAAAAGACTGATAAAACCTATCTTTTTTAGCATATTTTTTTAATTAAAATTGTTTTATATTCCTAAACTTTTAACTACAATTTCAGCAATATCCATAACATTTGCATCTTTCTCTCTGTCTGCCATTTTTATTCCGTCTTTCATCATTGTCATACACATTGGGCAAGCAGTTGCAATAATATTACAAGCTGTTTTAAGAAGTTCTTCGGTTCTTAGTTCGTAAACTTCTTTATCGCCTTTTTCGGCTTCTTTAAACATTTGTGTACCACCTGCACCACAACATAATGAACGGCTTTTATTATTTTCGGTTTCAGAAATTTTTCCTATTTGATTTAAAACAAAACGTGGAGCATTATATTCGCCGTTTCCTCTTCCAAGGTAGCATGGGTCGTGAAACGTTATTGTTTTATTTTTAAGAAGTTCAGTATTCATATTAATTCTTCCTTCTTTTATTAAAGATTCAATTAATTGAGTGTGATGTATTAGTTTATAATTTCCACCTAAATCTGGATATTCATTTTTTAGAGTATTATAATCGTGAGGGTCGCAAGTAACAATTTTTTTAATTTTATATGTGTTCAGAACTTCAATATTCATCATTGCTTGCATTTGAAAAAGGAATTCGTTACCTGCACGTTTTGCATTGTCGCCAGAATCTGTTTCTTCTGTACCAAGACAGGCATAATCTACTCCTGCATGATTTAATATTTTTACAAAATTTCTTGATATTTCAATTCCTCCTTCGTCATAACTTCCGGCAGAACCTACCCAAAAAAGGTATTCGGGGCTTTTTCCTTCTGCTACTTTTTCTGACATAAGAGGAACTTTTATTTCTGTTTCTTCATTATTTATAGAAATTTTTAAATTGTCAGCCCAATTAAAACGGTCGGCAGCAGAATATTTCCATGGAGCTCCATTGTTTTCTATATTTGTTGACATTGAATTTATTAATGATGGAGCTGCGGACTCTTCTAAAAATATATATCTACGCATTTCTAAAATCATTGAAGGTTGGTCTATGTTTATTGGGCATTCTTGGGTACAAGCATTACAGGTTGTGCAAGCCCAAAGTTCTTCAAAGCTAGTATAGTCAGGATATAGTGATTTGCCGTCTGTGTATGATTTTCCTTCTTTTAGAAGACCATTCATTTTTTCTTCCATTCGTCTTCGGTAGTCTAAAACAATTTTTCTTGGAGATAGGGATTTTCCTGTAAGGTTTGCAGGACAAACAGATGTGCATCTTCCACATTGAGTACAAGCTAATGAGTCGATGTAATTTTTCCATGTTCCGTCTTCAACGTCTTTCATTCCAAATCTTTCGGGATCTGATGTGTCATCAATTGGAGGAACTTCTGCATTTGGGTCGAGCATTAATTTAACTTCGTTTGTTACGCTTTCCATATTGGTCATTTTTGTATATGGTTCTGTTCTAGAGAAATATACGTTTGGGGCAGACATGAAAACGTGAAAGTGTTTTGAATAAGGAAGATAGTTTGCAAAGAAAAAAATTAAACTTATGTGAGCCCACCACATAAATATTTCAATTGTGTGAGCAGATTCTATTGGAATAAATGCTGAAAGGATTGAACTTATAGGAAATACACCATGAACAACTTGTTTTGCAGCAACTACATAAGCAGCATTCATTCCTATTAAAGTTATCATTAAAAGAAGTATAAGAAAGAGGGCAAATGAAGCGTCTTTATGGTCTTTATGTCTCATTTCTTTTCCTTGAAAACGTTTTATTTTAAGGAAGTTACGTCTTATTAAAAAGGCAATAATTAATATAAGTATTATCCAAGCAAAAATATCTCCTGCTGCAATTATTATATCATATATGATGCCTAGTATTGAAAAAGCTCTGTCGTTCAATGGATTGTGGTCAAAGGGTGTTCCTAGAAATCCGTCGAACATCATTTCTGCTGAACCAAAAAGAATTAAAATAAATCCCCAAAGAACTAATGCGTGCATGAATCCTATTATTGGAAAACGCATAATTTTAGTTTGTCCTAAGACAACTTTAAGTGTTATTTTTAGGCGTTCTCTAACATTTTTAATTGAATATGGTTTTTTAAGAAGATTAATAATTCTAAAAATTCTTGAAAAACTCCAAGTTAAAATTCCGAAGGCAATGATTGTTACTGCTATAAAGATTATACGTTCAGTCATGATGTTATTGTTTTATTATTAATTTCTCAAAGATAAAAAATATTATGCTTGCATAGTAATAGATGTTCTAATTTAGAATGTTTTTAAATTGGTTAGTATTAGTTTCCTTCAAAGAATAAGTCTTCTTTAAGTGTTCTTATTCTTTGGTTTACATATTTATAAATTTCATTTTCTTCTTCTTTTATATTAAGTTTATTATATAATTTTGCAATTATTTTATAATATTTTAAAGCTGTTTTTTTATTTCCAAGTTTATCATGGATTTTTGCAATTTTGTAGTTGTCATCTACATATCTTGTTTCAAAAATATTGTATTTTTTATCGTACATATTCAGAGCTTTCTTATATTCTTTCTTTCCATCATATGATTCTGCCATATTATTATACATATAATATGATGCTCTTTTTTCAAATTCAAGAATTTTAAGTGTTTTTTCTGAATATTCAATACATTTGTCGTATTGTTTTAGTCCAAGATATGTTTTGCTTAAATAAAATGAATTGGAATAAGAGTTTGAGTCTCTTTGAAATATTTCAATATTGTATTTTAAGGCATCTTTATATTCTTTTGTATCGCATAATGCCATTCCAAGACGTTTTATAACGTTATAAGAGGAGTCTCCGTAATGTATGGCTTTTTTATATTGAGGAATAGCTCTGTAAAGATGTTCTTTTGCAAAGTATGCATCTCCACTTATTTTGTAATATTTAGAATATAGAGAATCATTTTTAATGCCTTTTTTACAAATTTCAATTGCTTTGTCGGGCATAGATGTTTTTAAATAAATATTTGCTAATGCTTTTATATTTAAGTTGTTTGTGCTGTCTAAAAGGTATGCTTTTTTATAATATTTAATAGCTTTTTTTCTTTGTTTAAGTTTTACATATATATATCCTATATTTCTATGATAATATGAATTTGTTGAATCTTTTATAAGTAATTTTTGTGATATTTTGAGAGCGTTTTTGAAATCTTTTTTTTCAAAATAAAGTTTTGATAAGTTGTTTAGAGCAGTATAGTTTAGAGAATCAATATGTAAGGTTTTTTTATATAAGTTGATTGCTTTTTGTTTGTTTTTCTTTAAAATTTTAGCATATGTATTTATGAGTTTTATATTTAAGGTGTCTGATGAGTATGCTTTTTGTAAAAATACTTCAGCTTGTTGGTATTTGTTTAAAGCTTTATATGATAATCCTAAAAGATATAGAGCTTCTGTGTTGGTAGGGTTTTGTTCAATTATTTTTGTTCCAAGGTTTATTGCCGGATAAAAATCAGAATTGTAAAAAAATTTATTAAGTTCTTCAATGTTTTGAGAATTTATATTTAATGAAAAACCAAAATATATTATTAATAGTAAATAGAGTTTCATGTTTCTAAAAAAGATAAAAGTTTGAAAGTATAAAGTTAAAAGCTAATTTGTATTTATTAAAGATGCACGGGAAAAACTTATTTTTAGTCATGTCCTTTGGTGTTAAAATGTTTGTAGTGGGTTTTTAGCTTTATAGAGTCTTGGGATTCATGTGTCTAAATTTTATAATTAACTGATATTGAGTATATTGTCTATTTGTTTGTGTTTGCAATGCCTGTTTTATTCTGTAACTAGAACATTTGCTGTTCTAATTTATTTTAGTAATTTTTCCAAATAATGGTATTCAATTCCGAAAAGTTGTTTTATACTATTTATTTTATTGAGAAGTTCTTGTTTTTTCACTTTGTTATTATGTTTTGTTCCTATAATCATTGTGTTTTTTGGAGTGTGTTCACCGGAGATAAATTCAAATACTTTTGTTTTGTAAGCGTATTCTTCTAGAATTAAGGCTCTTAGTCCATCCGTAATGATTACAGCTTGTTGTTCTTTTAAAATGCCGTGTTTAAAAATAGAAGCCATTTCATTTGTAATATTAAATTGTTTGCGAATTTGTTTTTGGCAACAAGGAGCAACAATTATTAATGATGCATTTGATTTTATACCTTTAAAAATTGCTTCATCAGTTGCTGTGTCGCATGCGTGAAGTGCAATTAAGATGTCAATTTTTCCCGTTTCAGTTTGTTCAATTGTTCCTTGTTTAAAATTTAGATTTTTAAAACCTATTTTTTTTGCAAGTATGTTTGATTTTTCTACTAAATCTTCCCGGAATTCAATTCCTGAAATATGAATTTTTAAATTTAAACTGTTTTTAAGAAAATCGTATAATGCAAAGGTTAGGTATCCTTTTCCTGACCCCATATCAACAATTCTTATTTCTTTTTTATCTTTTAAAGAAGGTAGCAAACTTTCAATAATTTCAAGATATTTGTTGATTTGCCGATATTTATCGTGCATATCTTTTTTTATTTTAAAATCTTTTGTTGTAATGCCTAATTCTTGTAAGTAAAAGTTATCTTTTAAAGATATTCTTTGTTTTTTTATTTTATTATGATTGAAATTTACTTCTGTAAAAGTAGGTTCAGAAATCTTAATTTTAGAATTGTTCTTTTTATTTGTAAAAAGTTGAACTGTCTCTCTTGTTGTAAACAAATCAGCATTAAAAAAGTCTTTTTCTAAAAGTTTTTCTATTTCATTTATACCAACTTCAATATTAACATTTTTTGTTTTATCGTTTGTGTTATGTGTATAAATAAAAGTTAATTTTGTTAGATCTTTTATGTTAGAAATTTTCACAGTAATTTTTTTCAAATCTGAACTTTTGTTTCTTTTTTTACTTAAAACTAGTTTTGCAAGTTCCTTATTATCAATAGATAAGTGTAGCTTTTCTATGAATATGTTTTTTTGATTTGTTGGCATAAATAATTTATTGTTTAAAAGTATTTGTAGCTGTTGCTTGTGCAGTAGGCATTACCAACATTTCATTTATATTAACATGAGCAGAACGAGTTATAACAAATTCTACTGTTTCTGCAATATCTTTGGCATACAAAGGAGTAAAACCTTCGTAAACTTTATCTGCATCTTTTTTGTTTCCTAATCTTACTTCTGAGAATTCCGTGTTTACCATTCCTGGGGCTATTGATGTAACTTTAATTCCGTGAGCAAGCATATCAATCCTCATACCTTTAGTAATTGCTTCAACTGCATGCTTTGTTCCGCAATAAACATTACCTTTTCCATAAGTTTCTTTTCCTGCAATTGAGCTGATGTTTACAATATGCCCTTTTTTATTTGCTACCATAATTGGCATAATTTGTTTTGAAATGTATAATAATCCTTTTATGTTTGTATCAATCATTTGTTCCCATTTATCAACATCTCCGTCTTGGATGTCTGATAATCCGGCAGCAAGACCGGCATTGTTAATAAGCAAATCAATATTTTTCCAACTTTTAGGTAGGTTTTGAATTTGTTTTTCTGTTTCTTTCCTGTCTCTTATGTCAAAGTTTAATTTTAAGACTTTTACATTTTTGATTTCTTTTTCTAGATCATTTAGTCTGTTTGCACGTCTTCCGGTAATAATTATGTTGTAATTGTTTTTTGCCAGCATTTTTGCACATGCTTTTCCTATTCCGGATGTTGCTCCTGTAATTATTGCTGTTTTTGTTGCCATCATAAAAGTTTTTGTAAAATTTTTTCTAATTTAGTAGGGTTTAATTCTTTTTCTATAATTTTGCCATGTTTATCAAGCAAGTAATTTATTGGAAATTTTCTTATTCCATATAGTTTTACAACATCAGAATCTAAGCCTTTAATGTCAGATACACAAATCCAATTAATTTTATCTGCTTCAATTACTGATTTCCATTGCTTTTTGTTTCTTTCCAAAGAAGCCTGAAAAATTTCAAACCCTTTTGGATTATATTTTTTATAAATTTTCACAAACCGGGGGTTTCTGCTTCTGCTTGTTCCATGCCACGAAGCTGCAAAATCTAATAAGACATATTTGCCTTGTAATGAAGATAGTGAAATGTTTGTTCCGGAAGTGTCGGGCAACGAAAAATCAATAGCTTGCATTCCTATTTGAGTTTTTTTTCTTACTTCAATTTTGTCTGTTAATTCTTTGAAATAAACAGATGTTTTTACGGTATCTTTAAAGTTGTTTTTTAGTTTTTCGAGTTCATCTAAGGAGAGAAAATCGGCTAAACTTCTTGATGCAATAAAAGTTGATACAAAACTATTATTATTTTTATTGACATATTCTTTAATAAAATTTATTTGCTCATTTGAAACGTATTTAAAATCGGTTTCTAATTTTGATAATAATGCTGTATCGTTATTGGACATAGCAATATCTTTTTGTTCATAAATTTTACTTTGTTTGTTTTCAAAAATAATATTGTTTTCTAAAAAAGAAACATATTCGGCATGTGTTTTAGACCCTTGAACTTCTACGTTTCCTTGATTGTTGTAATCTGCATTTATCTGAATATTATTGGGTTCTGCAAAAAATTCAATTATAACTTTCCCATCATCAATAATTAAATAATATAACTCAGGGTTTTGAATTTTTACGTGTTTAAATTTGAATTGACTTTTTGTCATGAAAACAGAATCAAGAGCAATAAGTTTTCCTTCATAGTATTTGCTTAGAACTACTTTCCCTTCAAAATATCCGGTTATATATCCTTTTATTAAATAGTCTTTATTTTTTTTATCTGTTTCTTTGCAAGAAAGCATGAATATTATTGGGATTAGTATTATAAATAATTTTTTCATCATAAAAGTTTAATTTTTTAGACTGCAAAGATAATTTATTTTTAGAATTCATTAAATTTTTAAAACTTCGCAGTCTGAAAAAAGAAAGATGAAAGATATTTTTGAAAATGGGAAAAAGTTACCTTTAATTCAAGAGTTTTATACAATTCAAGGGGAGGGGTATCATACAGGTAAGGCTGCATATTTTATACGTATTGGTGGTTGTGACATTGGTTGTAGGTGGTGTGATACTAAGATTTCTTGGGATTTAGATATTCATTCGCTTGCAAATACTGATGATATTATTGAAAAAGTAAAACAATCAGAAGCAAAATCAGTTGTTGTTACAGGAGGAGAGCCATCTACTTATGATTTAAGTTATTTGTCTGAAAAAGCAAAAGAAAATAATATTGAAACTTTTATTGAAACAGCTGGAGTTAATGAATTAACTGGTAAATGGGATTGGATTTGTTTGTCTCCCAAAAAGCAAAAACCTCCGGTTGCTTCTGTGTATAAAAATGCAGATGAGTTGAAAGTTATTATTTTTAATGTTGAAGATTTTGATTGGGCAGAAGAATGTTCAAAACAGGTTTCGGGGAATTGCAAGTTGTATTTACAACCGGAATGGAGCAGGAGAGATGTTAATACCGTAAAGATTATAAATTATATTAAATCTAATCCTAAATGGAGTTTGTCTGTTCAGTTGCATAAGTATTTGTTTATTCCTTAAAAATATATTTTGCAAAATTGAGTAAGATTTATGTTATATTAAAAAAGGCTATTGAAATTTCAACAGCCTTTTTAAGTTAAAATATTTAAGAATTATTTTTTTCCAAGATATTCTGCAATTCCTACTTGCGTAGCAACAAGACCTTCGTCTCCTGATTTCCAGTCTGCGGGACAAACTTCTCCATTTTTTTCAAAATATTGTAGAGCATCAACCATTCTTAAAGTTTCGTTAATGCTTCTTCCAAGTGGCATATTGTTAACAACTTGGTGTTGAACTGTACCTTCTTTGTCAATTAAGAATAAGCCTCTGTATGCCATTGGTGTACCATTGAAAACCATTTTATAATCATCAGAGCCTTCTTCAAAATCAAATTCTCCTGCAAGAACATCGTAATCCATTGAAATTGTTTTGCTTTGATCCGCAACAAGAGGATATTTTACTCCCTTAATTCCTCCATCGTTTAGTTCTGTTTGTAGCCATTTCCAGTGAGAAAATTGAGAATCTGTAGAAACTCCAATTACTTGTACATTTCTTTTGTCAAATTCGTCCATTTTTTCTTGGAAAGCAATAATTTCCGTAGGACATACAAAAGTAAAATCTGCAGGGTAGAAGAAAAGGACAACATATTTTTTTCCTATGTAATCTTCTAATTTGAATGCGTCAATCATCTCGCCACCGTTTGAAACTGCTGGTGCGGTAAATAAGGGTGCTTTTTTGCCTGTTAAAACTGCCATAATTTATATTTTTTAAAGTTTTTTTGTGAATAAAATAATTAAGGACACAAAGGTATGAAATTATTCTTATTTAGAAAAAATATAAATAAGAATAATTTTGACAAACTTTTTTATTTTAAATTTCTTGATAATATATTTTTGAAAGTGTCTGTGTTTAAAGGTTTTATTATGTAATCGTCAAAAACTTTTTTATACTTTTCTATTTCAGTAGCTGTAGCATTTGCAGTATAGGCAATAATAGGTATTGACTTTAGTTTTTCATTTTGTTTAATTATTTTTGCTGCTTCATATCCGTTTAATTCCGGCATTTGAATGTCCATTAAAATAATGTCAGGGGTAAATGATTTTAACATTTCAATGGCTATTTTTCCGTTCTCAGCTTCTTTTAATTCTATGCCTTCATTTTTTAGAAGTTCTGAAACTACAGCTCTATTTATCATATTATCTTCTGCATAGAGTATTTTTATTCCTTTAAGTGTAACAGAAGCAGTTGAATCTATTGTTTTTTTCTTTTTTATTTGGGTATTGGATATTTTTACATCCGATAATTTAAGTATAAATTCTGTTCCAACTCCCTCTTTGCTTTTAACGGATAATGTACCGTTCATTAATTTTGTAAGTTTATCAGAAATCGTAAGCCCGAGACCTGTTCCTCCATATTTTTTAATGTTTTGGCCATCTGCCTGCCCAAATTCTGAGAAAATAAGTTTGATTTGATTTTTAGGAATTCCAATTCCTGAATCTTTTATAATAAAAAATAGGTCTATGTAATCAGTCCCTATAATTGATTCTTGAAATAAAATATTCATAGAAACCGAACCTTTATTAGTAAATTTTAAAGCATTACCTACTAGGTTTATTAAAATCTGTTTTGTTCGTGTACTATCAATAACAACTGTTTTGGGTATGTTTGGTTCAATATTTATATTGAAATTAAGATTTTTACTTTCAGCTATTTGATAGAAAATTATATTTATTTCATTTGATAATTCTTTAATATCAGTATTGTTTTTACTGATTTTCATTTTGCCCGCATTTATTTTTGATAAGTCTAATATGTCATTAATAAGGCTTAGTAGAACATTACTACTAACAAGAATATTGTTTGCAAATGATTTGTCTTCTTCTTTTGTTAATTTTTCTTTTAAGATTCCAGAAAATCCAATAATTGAATTTAGAGGAGTTCTAATTTCATGACTCATGTTTGATAGAAAGTCGCTTTTAATTTTGTTTGCTTTATCTGCTTCTCTTTTTGCTATTATTAAATTTGCATTTAAGGCTTTATGCGCTTGAATCATAGCATTAATTGAATTGCTTTTTTCAATAAGCTGATTTTCTTTTTCTTTTAAGTGTTCAATGTTTCTTGCTAAGCATACAATACCTTCTAATTTACGTGATTTGTTATACATTGCATTGGCAGAAAACAAAACTGTTATATTTTTATTGTTTTTAGTAATTAGTATTCTTTCTTCACTTTTAAAAAGATTATTTTTTGAATTTTTTAAAAATATATGTTTATCACAATCTTCAATTATATTACTTATTTTCGTTCCAATAAGTTCCTCATTATTATAAGATAATATTTCTTCTGTTGCAATGTTTATTTTTTTTATAATGCAATTTTTATCAGTTACAATAAGCATATCTGACATTGATTTGTTTATGTTATCGAGAAATTCTTTTGATACGGTTGAGTTATTAAGTTCTTCTCTGAGCATATTTATTCCTGAAAACACACTTTCGAAAGCATTATTTTTTTTAACTAATTTAGATTTACTTTTCCTAAATTTTAAAGAAGCTAGTGATATAATTTCTTTTTCTATATTTTCTATTTCAACATTAATGTCTTTTTTTAAATATAGGTGTTTGGATAATTCTTCTGATAATTTATTAAGATTAATAATACTATTGATATCCGCAGTAGTATCTTTATTAATATTCTTAAGAATTAATTTATTTAAAAGTTTATTTAGTTTACTATTTTGCATCAGGTTTAGTTAGGTTTATTCTGAAATATTTTCGGTTTTATGTTTTAGGAGCCATTTAATTGCTTTTTCTTCATTTGTAAAAAGTTTTGTTGGATAATCTGGTTTGTTTACATATGTAAGAAAATTACCAATTATTCTATTTGTTTTTGAGTTTGTTTTATATGCAACAGCTTTTACGTTCATTGATGCCTCTTCGGACTTTAAAAATTCTCTTGCTTCATAACTAATTGATTGTCCTTTGCTTATGTCAACCAAAATGAGGTTTTCTTTATTGAAATGCTTGTTTGCAATTTTAACAATTTCTTTCAGGTCAGATAAATTTACATCAACATTTTCAAAGAATTCTTGTATAGAAATTCCGTCATCTGTTGTCCATATTTTAGCAACACTTGTTTTAAATACTTGTTTTTCCATATTTGAGTTTTTTATAAAGTTATACCATATTTGTTATTTTTTCAAGTTTGTAATTGTCATCGATTTGTATAAATGCTTCTTGCGGTTTTGCAATTGCACCAATTCGTGTTTTTTCAAAAGATGCAGTTAAACCAAATAATATTTTTTCTTTTTTCAATTTATTAGCCCTTTTAATCACGCGGTATAATAATTGTCTATAATTTGAGTAAGTTTTCAAGTATTGATAGTCCAAAGCAGCAAACATTGGTATGTATGTTGTTTTGGACTTATAGCAAATGCCCGCGGCAATTATTAATGGGTTTATTGATTTTTGTTTTTCATTGTTAATCTTTAAAATAACAAATTCAAAATTGGATTTATTTAAAGAGTTTTTAAAAAATTTAAAAGGTAATGCAAAAAGATTTAAGTCCAAATTAGAAGATTGAACATCTAAATACAAATTGTAAATACGCTTAAGTTCTTCCTCACTAACATTATTTTTATATTCGACAGTATAAAGATTATTGAATTTAAGAATATTATCTTTGAAATGTTTTCTAGATTTCTTAGATAAATTATTTAAGAAATCGTCAAAATTATTCCATGTTAAATCTTCAATAATATTTGTGTCAGGAAGTGTGAAATTAATAAAACCTTGACCAAATAAATATTCTTTAATACTATCGTTCTTGTTGAAGTCTCTAATAACTATTTGAGTTGCTTTAGCTTTTGTTTTTATTTCTTGTACTTTTTCAAGCATAATATCCATAGCTTCCTTCCAATAAGGAGAGTTTTTGTCAATATATAAATGTTTACCTTCTGTTACCATAGCCCCCATTGTAATTGTTTTTGAAGTTAAATAATAAGGGTCTTCTTTCCTTTTTTCTTCAATTTTTTTAGATACTTCTGCAGGTGCAAGCATATCATCTTTCCAAATACATTCTGTAAAAAATGTTGCTAAAACAGGCTTGTTATTATTATCAGTTATAATAAAATAATGAAACTTCCAATTATCTCTTTTTTCAATATTATTTTTAAAAGTTTCTTCAAGAAATAATAATCCATCATAATCAAATATTCCATTATCTCCAAGAAGACTATTCCAAAGTTTTTTATCTGTATTTTTTATAGTGTACGAGTATTTTACACTTATTGTTTCAGATAATAAAGTTTTTTTTAAAAGATTTTTATTAATACTGCCAAATTTTGGTTTTATTATGCCTTTAAAGTCTCTGTATATTTTTTCTAAACTATAGTTTTCTTCTTCTAGAACTTTAGGAAATAATTCTGTAATTGTTTCAATTAGACCTAAAATGTCATGTTTTTTTTGATTTGTTGTAATTGAAAATCTTAGTCCTGTTGATCTAACAGGAACAGCAGGGAAACAAGCTAAGTTTACAAAGTATCCACTATCCATTAGCTTTTTAGTTATGTTTTGTCCTACTCTTAGTAGTCCAACACCAATAAAAAATATTGGGGTTTCATTTTCAGTATATAATGGGAGATTGGTTTTTGCAAGAAGTTTATTACAATAATCTATATTTTCTTTTAGTTTGTTTTGAAGTTTGTATATTTCGGGACTTAAATGTATTTTAGCTGATGCAATCCCTGCACCTATCATAGAGGGTGCTGAGGGACCTGAGAAAACAATTGAGCCTCCAACAACACTAATTCTTCTTTTTAGTTCTTTATTAGGAAAAACAATTACTCCTCCGCCAGAACCAAAACCTTTGCTCAGAGATAATGTCATAACCATTTTTTCATGCAATTTTGTAGAAGAAAGTACCCAACCTTTCCCATTTTTTCCCGACCAACTCATTCCGTGAGCATCGTCAATAAAAGAGTGAAAATTATGATACTTGTCAAGGAGTCTGTTGATATCATCTAGTGGAACTGTATCTCCATACATCGAATATATTCCATCAGCTAAATACCATATTTTATTGTATTTATTTAAGTTGGATTTTATATAGTCTTCAAGGATGTCCATTCTGTTATGCCTTAAAATAATCAATTTACTACCTGCTGCTTTACAAATTTGAACAGGGTTTTGGACTGTGAAATGTACATGGTGGTCAATAATTACAAGATCATCTTTTTCAATTAAAGATGGAAGTAGAGATAAATTTGCTAGTGTAGTAGATGGGGTTATTAAAACAGGGTAACCATATATTTCTTCCATTAAATCTTCTAAGTATCTATCTGATGCTAACGAAAGATATGGTCTTGATGAAGGGAAATAAGTGCCATAATTTTTAATAGCTTCAATTGCTCCTTGTTTTAGTTTTGGGTGATGCTCCAAATCCAAATAACTGTAGGAAGCAAAGTTTTTACAAACTCTCCCTTTTATTTGTATTGTTTTGTTGTCAATTGTTTTGTTTTCAACACTTATGTGTCCAAGGTCTTTTTTAATACTGCTGGTTATAACTTCATCAACAGTATCTGCAATGTTAGGATGTTTAATTTTTGCCATGAGTTTGCTTTTTATATTAAAAATTTCTAAGGTACATTTTTTTGCTTGATTTACATAACTTCCTGCATCTTTTTTATGTTTTTTTTAATTAACCTCTTTTTTAAGATTATTTTTTTACATTTGTTTGTGATTGATGGGAGGTTGTTATGTTGTGATTTTTATATTTAGAAGTTCCCTTTAGTAAAAAATAGATTAACAATGAAAAAATGTAATAAGGTAATATTATCGATAGCATATTTTCCGCCAGTTCAATATTTTGCAGCAATTTTTAATTGTGATGAAGTAATTATTGAACAAAATGAAAATTTTACAAAACAAACATACCGAAACAGATGTGAAATTTTATCGGCAAACGGAAGCCAAACTTTAAGTGTTCCGGTTGAAAAAATTTCCGGAAAAAAGCAAAAGATTAAAGATGTGAAAATTGATTATAAAAATGATTGGCAAGGAGTTCATTTGAAAAGCTTACAAGCATCATATCTATCTTCACCTTTTTTTGAACATTATATTGATGCTTTGATGCCTTTTTTTGAAAAAAAATATACATTTTTGTTTGATTATAATTTTGAAATAATAAAAATACTGCTTAATGAATTACAAATAAAAAAAACAATTAATTTTTCCAAAGAATATAATTCGAAATATAATTTTTATGATTATAGAAATTCAATTCATCCCAAAAAAAAATTCCAAAAAAAAGAGAAGCATTTCATTGCAAAAAACTATGTTCAAGTATTTTCTGATAAATATGACTTCTTTTCAAATTTATCAATATTGGATTTGCTTTTTAATGAAGGTCCAAATTCAGAATTATTTTTAGAATATAAGAAATGAACATAGACAAAGATTATTGGGAAGAAAGATACAAAAATGGAAGTATTGGGTGGGATATTGGTTATGTCTCTACGCCTTTGAAAGAATATTTTAACCAACTAAGGGACAGAAATATGAAAATTTTAATTCCCGGAGCTGGAAATGGATATGAAGCAGCATATCTTTATAACTTGGGTTTTAGTAATGTTTTTTATTTGGATTATTTGCCGGAAGCAATTAAAAGTTTTAAAAAAAATAATCCTTATTTTCCTGAAAACAGAATTTTAAAAGAAGATTTTTTTGAACATAAAGGAAAATATGATTTGATTATTGAGCTTGCATTTTTTACATCAATTATGCCAGAAAAGAGGGGAGAACTAGCAAAAAAAATGCGAGATTTATTAAAAACTGGCGGGAAATATGTAGGTTTGTTTTTTAATCATGAGTTTAAATTAAATCATCCTCCATATGGAGCAATGAAAGAAACTTACCTTGAACTTATAAAAGATTTATTTGAAGTTAAAATATTTGAAACTGCATATAATTCAATAAAACCCAGAAATGGTAGGGAGCTGTTTTTTATTTTTAAAAAGATATAAAGGTATTACTTACTTTTGAAAATCTGTTCTCTGCGTTCAATTCTTTTGTTTTTTCTTTTTTTACGCTTTCTTTTGCGTTTAATTTTTTTGAATAGATTTTGCTTTATAAAAACATATCTTACAGAAATTCCTGACTGACTGTACCAAGTGTTTTCTCCGCCTGAGAGGTTAAATGCCGGTTTATAATCGTAAGAAATAGCAAAACGTGCAATTGTAAATTCAATTCCTCCAATTGCACTTATACCGAAGGGAGCCTGAAATGTAGAATTGTTGTTTGTTAGATATCCTTTGTGAAATCCTGCTCCGAGATATACATTTAATCTTTTTGAAATAACAGGGTAATGTTGTTCAAGCAAAGCTGTAAGCATTAGTTCTTCTCTGAATAAACTTGATTGAAATATTGCTTCGCCTGTTGTGTGTTTTAATAATCTTTGCTGAAAAGTGATACCCCAATCTGTTCCAAGCCTAACACCTCCAGCTGTAAAATAAGATTGAGAAAAAGCATTAATGTTTAAGAAAGCAAGAAGGACAATAAAAAGTATTTTCTTATTTGAAGAAAAATGTTGCATAAACAAATATTTTAGAACTAAACGTATTATTTCTCGTAAAAGTGCATTTCTTTCAGATACTTCCATGCTTTTTCAGGAACAAAGAAGCGAATATCTTTTTTGTCTTTTAATGCCTTACGAATAAATGTTGCTGAAATTTCCATTTGTGGAGCTTCAACAATAGAAATATTTTTAACATCTTTAAATTTAGAATCATCAAAATTAGGACGAGGATACACATAGAGCTTATGATTATCAGTTATTTGCTCTGAATTTTTCCATTTGTGGAAACTTTTTAAATTATCACTGCCCATTATTAATGAAAACTCTTTTTCTGGATATTTTTCTTTAAGATATGTTAAAGTATCAATGGTGTAAGATGGCTTTGGCATTTTAAATTCAATATCGCAGGCATGGTATTTATTTGTTTCGCCAATTGCTTCTTTCACAAGAGCAAGTCTGTGGTAATCTTCAAGCAAACTTGCTTTTTCTTTAAACGGATTTTGCGGACTTACAACAAAGAAAATTTGTTCAAGCTCGGTAAACTCCAAAATGTAATTTGCAATTATTAAATGTCCGTTATGAATAGGATTAAATGAACCAAAAAACAGACCAACTTTGTGTTTTTTAAATTTATCAGCATCACTGGTATCTGGTATTAAAATATCTTTTATTGTTTTGTCTAATTCCATGTTTTAGTTTTATTGAACCCCCTTTAATCCGCAAATTAGGGTTTTATTGTACTAATTTACAGGCAGTTAGCCATTAATTGTTTTTACCTTAATTTTTAATAGTTAAGCCCTGACTATCAGTCCTTTTAAATATAAACTTACGGATATAAGGAAACCAAATATAATATTTTTCGGTTACAACAAAGAAAAACTATAATAATTTTCGGTTATATCGTAAAAATATTATGATTTTTTAAGTTATGACAAATAAAACCCGTCGGTGTAGCTCAAAGCTACACCGACGGGTTTTAGTATATTTATTCCAATGTGTTAATGTACCATAAAACCGCTGTCAGGTCATAAAGACGCTGACAGGGTTTTTACTTCTTTTTATTTAACTCTAAAATCAATCATCAACTTATCTTCCATATAGCCTTTTAAGTTATCGCCAATTTTAACTTCACCTACTCCAGCAGGTGTTCCCGTAAAAATTAAATCTCCAATTTTTAATGGAAAATATTGCGATACATAACTTATAAGTTTATCAACAGAAAAAATCATATCTTTTGTGTTACCGGTTTGAACAATTTCTTCGTTAAGCTCTAATTTGAAGTTTATGTCATTGGGTAAATCTTCTTTATTTATAAAGCTATCCGACAATGGAGCAGAGTGTTGAAATGCTTTTGAAATTTCCCAAGGATGACCTTTTGCTTTGCACTGCCTTTGCAAATCACGTGCTGTAAAATCTATGCCAAGTCCTATTTCTGTATAATATCGGTGGGCAAATCTTTCTTCAATATGTTTTCCTACACGATTTATTCTGATAACAACTTCAGTTTCATAATGAATTTCTTTTGAGAAATCGGGATAAAAAAATGGCCTGTTTTTGCTTAATATTGAAGTTTGTGGCTTCATAAAAAACATTGGCTTTTTTGGTAACGGATTGTTTAGCTCTTTGGCATGGTCGGCATAATTTCTGCCTATGCAAATTATTTTCATATTTTTGAATTGTTGATGTGATGATTTGTTAATGTGATGATTGGTTAATGTGATTATAACCGCTTATGTGTTGATGCTATGATTTTGCTTAAAACTTTTTGAATGCTGAGTAGTTTCGTTGGCAATATACCTGTATTTGGATAATTTTCTGATTTATCACATAAAATTAACCAATACTTAGTTTCATCTGCTTCTTTTGCAGCAATTTTCAATTTATGAATAAAATCTTTTTTGCTTTGTGCATTTTGACTTTCATGTGCATTTGCACCAATTGATGTTCCAGACTTTAATAATTGACGAGCAATTACATATTTTCTTTTATCTTCTAATAATTCGCAATATTTAATAATTTCCAAAGAAAATTCAATCGACAAATCCAATACTAAATTATTATTACCCATATCAATAAGTTATTCAATTTTAAAATCACCTAATCAACACATCATCTAATCACCTAATCAACACATCATCTAATCTCCTAATCACTTAATCAACCCACTCTTCCTCAACTTAATTTCAGTTAAAATCTTTTTGGTATAAAGCGGGAAATCTGAATTTAGCATCCAAGTTACAAAACCTGGTTCTTTATCTAAAATTTCTTCTACTGTTTTGCCTTTATGTTTGCTGAATAAAAATATTTCTTCTCCTTTTTTGTTATAGCCTATTCTTCCTGCAAGGTCAGCAGTTTTTTGATGGTATGATATTTTTGAAAGTTTTTCAATATCATTTTCAACATCTTCATACATTTCAATTTGCGATTTTAGAACTTCATAAGTTGCAAGTGTATCAGCCATTGCTCCATGTGCTCCCTCAAGTTCTTTTTTACAATAAAATTTATATGCTGCCGAAAGTGTGCGTTGCTCTTTTTTATGGTAAATAACTTGTACATCAATAAACTTACGGTTCTTTATAGAAAAATCAACATCTGCCCTCATAAACTCTTCTGCTAAAAGCGGAATATCAAATCTATTTGAATTGTAACCTGCTAAATCACAGCCTTCTATAAATTTAGAAATTTCTTTTGCAACTTGTTTAAATGTTGGAGCATGTTTTACATCTTCATCGTAAATACCATGTATTTTTGAGGTTTCTTTTGGTATTGGAACTGTTGGGTTTATCCTATAAGTTTTTGTTTCTTCACTTTGGTTAGGATTAATTTTAAGAATTGCAATTTCAACAATTCTATCATTTCCAACATCAATTCCTGTTGTTTCAAGATCGAAAAAAGCGATTGATTTTTTTAAATTTAGTTCCATTTATTTGTTTTTAGACATAGATTTTAGATTGATAAAAGATTGAATTAGATTGATTATAAATACACAAACCTTTCAAATAAATATAATTCAAATCCTTAAAACTAATTTAATATATTTTGAAAAACCAAAATTAATAAAACTATGGAATGTAAAAAAAGTTAATTCTTTGATTTATTATTAAATCATTGAATTATTAAACAATTATATCATTTTTTTACTTCAACATATCAATTACAATAGGTTTTAATCCACTAAAGAAAAACTCAACAGCAATTACCATAACAATTAAGCCCATAATTCTCATTAAAACATTATTGCCAGTTTCTCCTAAAAGTTTTATTATTTTTGAAGAACTAAAAAGTATTAAATAAGTAAGTAACATAACAACAAATATTGATGCTACTAAAACAATTTTCTGCGGGGTTCCAGTTGCATCTTCCATTAAAACAATTGCATTTGTAAGAGAACCAGGCCCAGCAATCATAGGAATTGCAAGTGGTGTTATTGATATATCGTTTACATATTTTTTTACTTCACTTTCATTAACTTTAACTTTGCCTAGTCTGGCTTGTAGCATATCCATTCCCATAAGAAAGAAGATAATACCACCAACAATACGAAAACTATTTGCAGAAATTCCAAAAAACTTAAACATTAATTGTCCAATAAATGCAAATATAACAATGGTTACAAATGCTACCAAAGAAGCTTTATATGCAGTTTTTGTTCTTGCCTTTTTATCAAGACCAGAAGTCATGGTCATAAAAATAGGCATTGTTCCCAAAGGATTTATTAATGTAAAGAAAGAAGTAAATGCCAAAACTCCAAAAGTAAATAAATCGTTCATTTTCAATAAATTATATATTTATTTGTACTATTTTTATGCAAATCTATGTATAATATTTATAAACTACAAACAAGTAAAAAATCATAAGCCCCTCTCCCACTCTTTTCTCAAATTTGCATGCTGAGGATTTGTTAAAACATCATTAATTTTTGAAAGTAATAATTCTTTATCTTTCGACAAAATACCTTTCAAAACCAAATAGTTTGATGCGTGGTCGCTCCTAAAAATAGTTTGTTTTAAATTTGTGTGTTGCAAAAACAAACCCATTTCTTCAATTAACTCTAATTGATGTAGCATTGTAAATTTTCCATCATATTTTTTTAAGAAATGTTGTTCGCCATAGGGCATGCTCAAAACTAATGTTGAAACATACTCTGGCTGAATTTCGTTTATTAATTTTGCAGAATTTATTGCATGTTGCATGCTTAACTCTTTTCCTCCTAATCCGTTTAATATCATTACTGAAAGTTTTATTCCTGCTTCTTTTGCTTTTTGTAAACCTTGTAATGAAGATTTATATGTTTCTCCCTTATTTATATTTTGAAGAACTTGCTCATCGCCACTTTCAATTCCAACATACAACAAATTTAATCCTGCATTTTTTAATTCTATTAACTCTTTAACAGATTTATTTGCAATATCTTTGGGCTTTGCGTATGAAGATATTCTTCTAACTTTTGATAAATTTAGATTTATCTCATTTAGTATTTTAAGAAGCTTATGCGAAGATAAAACCATTGCATCTCCATCTGCTAAAAAAACTTTATTAAACTTATAATTTGAATTAGCAACACTTTCAATCTCACTCTTAACGTCTTGCAAAGACTTAATATTAAAAGATTTAGATGCATACATTTCGCAAAATGCACACTTATTCCATGAACAACCTGATGTTACTTGCAAAATTAAAGAGCGTGCCTCAGAGGGTGGGCGAAATAATGGTTGCTCGTATTGTATTGGAAAATTATACATGATATTATAAATTTATTATACTCCTAATATCCACAAGCTAGAAACTAACTAACTGATAGTCACGGCGTGATTTATTTAATAAAAGTGATATCGTATTTCAGTTAACTTTCTGTTTATTAGTCTATTCACACCGTAACTTGCGGATTTAAGGATAAAACAGATTTTATACTAAACTCCTGGATTTATAAAAAAAAGCCTC
>CAMZKL010000040.1 GCA_947311255.1 uncultured Chlorobiota bacterium
GTTGGAAGATATGAAGCTGCAAAAATCGGAGGAGGTATAAAGAATTTTTTTTATACAGGCATAGATAGCACAAGAGTATATACAGATGGTTCTGGTTCAAAAGGAATATCTGGTGGTTTTGCAGTTGGTAGATATGAAGCTGCAAAAGGAGGAAGCAATTATATGCACATTACAGAAAAAAATTATTTTATTGGACATAATGCAGGTATAAATACTCACGTATCTGGAGACGACCAAAATCCACAAGGAAAAAACAACTTATTTTTAGGTTATGAAAGTGGACTTGAAAACTTTTACGGTTTTCATAATACATTTATTGGTTTTAACACGGGAAAAGGAAACATATACGGAAATAGAAATGTTTTTGTTGGAGACTCAGCAGGATACAGCAACGGAAATGGAACTAACAATGTATTTATTGGTGCAAGTTCAGGAAAAACAATTGCAAACGGACAGAATAATATATTTATGGGAACCGATGCAGGACGAGAAGTAACAGGAGGAATGAATAATCTATTTTTAGGAAATCAATCTGGTATGCACAATCAAAACAATGGGAATAGCAATGTTTTTCTTGGAAATGCATCAGGAAGAGCAAATTCGACAGGTTCTGAAAATGTTTTTATTGGTGCAGTAGCAGGTTTTATGAACCAAACAAGCAGTAGAAATATTTTTATTGGGCAAGGTGCAGCTGTAAACCACTTATCTGGAAACAGAAATATTATTATTGGAAATGATGCAGGTAAGATTGGAAAATATGGAACGGACAATGTAATGCTTGGAACAAACGCAGGTTATGGAAATACAACTTTTATAAATCCTTCTGACAGAAATGTAATGCTAGGAGCCTATGCGGGAAAAAACATAAATGGAGCAAAAGAAAATGTGTTTATTGGATATAATGCAGCATCTGGTTCGGTAACCGGTATAACTGGCGATAGAAATATTGTTATTGGTAAAGGTGCAGGTTTAAACTTAGCAGATGGAGAAGATAATGTTTTTATAGGTACTAATGCAGGATATAATACTACGGGAGGAACTGGTCCATTAGGAAATTACAATGTGTTTTTAGGAAATATGGCAGGTTTAGATAATATCACGGGATATGGGAATACATATATTGGGAATCAAGCTGGTGCAAATTCAACAGGGTATCGCAATACATTTGTAGGTCAATCAGCAGGGATATCAAGTTTAACAAGTAGTAATACGTATATAGGTCAGGCTGCAGGGAGATGGAATTCAAGTGGAGCTTATAATGTTATCATTGGAGATCATGCTGGTTTTTGGAGTACTGCGGGATCAAATAATCTAATAATAGGGTATCAAGCAGGTGCTTTAAATTCTGGAGATATAATGGGAGACGGAAACGTATTAATTGGTAATTATGCAGGAGGAAATGCTATCGGAATATCAAATGAATTGTATATTGATAATTCTAATACATCTACACCACTTATTCATGGTGATTTTTATCAAAACATTGTTCAAATAAATAACAAACTAAATATAGCAGGACAATACACATTCCCAACAACAGATGGGGCTCCTGGTCAAGTAATGAAAACAAATGGTGCAGGAGTATTAACATGGGCAGCTAATAAATCTTCTAAAAATTCCAAAGAACTTGAAGAACTTAAAAAAAATGATAAAATTCAACAATCTGAAATTCAAGAACTTAAGAAACAAATAAAAGAATTAAAACAAATAATTAATAACAAATAAATTTTGCAAAATCTATCCACAACATCTCAAAGTGGATAGATTAATTTATTTTCTCATAGCTTTTGTATTTAATTTTTTGAAATTTGTTCAAATACAAAAGTAATAAGCGGTTAGTTATTTGCATATCTTTGCTTTTATTTAGTTTTTTAGAAATTGAAAAAAAGATAAATCCTATAAAATAGATAAATATTTTACTTTTCATTAAAAGTATTTTAACCATAAAAAAAGCTCTGAATTAAATTCAGAGCTTTTTTTATGTATTAAATTTAGTATCTTATCATAAAAAACTGAGTATCTCATCAAAAAAAAAACTTTTTTTATAAAAAAATCATTTTATTTGTTTTATAACAATAATATAAAACACTAAAAACTTATGAAAAATTTAAAAATAAACATCATTGCTTTAACTATAATGTTAATAAGCACACAAAATGTCTTCTCCCAAGTTTTAATATCAGAAAATACAGGAGGAACAGCAGACCAATCTGCAATGTTAGAAATTCAATCAAATTCGAAGGGCCTTTTAATTCCCAGATTAACAACAGCACAAAGAACATCATTAACATCTTCTGCAAAAGCAGGTCTTTTAGTTTACGATTCAGATTTGAATAGCTTCTTCATATACGGAGTAAATTCTTCTGGAAGCCAAGCATGGGTTGACCTTTCAACATCCGCTGAAATATGGTCAAAATCAGGGAACAACGTTTTTCTGTCTAATCCTAACTACAACTTAGGGATAGGAACTTCAAACCCAACCAAAAAATTTGTATTAAAAGCTGAAAATGAAAACGACACTTTATTTGAAATTCAAGACAAAAATGGAAATCCTTTAATGGTAATTACTCCATCATTAACAAAGTTTAACATTATTAAAAATGCAAAAGGAATTTCCGGCGGTTTTGCCGTAGGAAGATATGAAGCTGCAAAAGGAGGTTCAGATACTGCGATATTTGTTGTAACTCCTGACAGTACAAGAGTATATACAAGCACTTCCGGAGCCAAAGGTATATCTGGCGGGTTTGCTGTTGGAAGATATGAAGCTGCAAAAATCGGAGGAGGTGTAAAGAATATTTTTTATACAGGTATAGATAGCACAAGAGTATATACAGATGGTTCTGGTTCAAAAGGAATATCTGGTGGTTTTGCAGTTGGTAGATATGAAGCTGCAAAAGGAGGTAATAACAATTATATGTATATGATTCCAGATAATTATTTCCTAGGACACCAATCTGGTGAAGCACTACAAAACAGCACTTTTACCGGCAAATACAATACATTTTTCGGTTATAAAACCGGCTTGGTAGACACATCTGGGTCAAGAAATGTTTTTCTTGGTTACGAAGCAGGTTTTAATAACACTACTGGGGCAGACAATGTTTTATTAGGATTTAATGCCGGACATGAAATTACAACAGCAGCCAATAATATTAGTATTGGTAGCGGAGCAGGTTATAGCAACCAAACAAATACTGATAATATTTTTATCGGAAGAAACGCTGGGTATTATCAAACAGGAAATGGCGCTGCAATTAATAACATATATGGGATTGGAAGCAGGAAGAGGAAGTCTTCAAAATGGGAATGAAGGATACGACAATATTTTTCTAGGAAGCAAAGCAGGGTTTAACAATTCAACAGGAGATGCAAATATTTTTATTGGATATAATTCAGGTTATAATAATGCAGCTGGAGATGATAATGTATTTATTGGGCGTGAGGCAGGAAAACTAAACATAAATGAAAATGACAATGTTTTTATAGGTACAAAGGCTGGAAGAAATAGCTCAACAGGAGAACATAATGTATTTGTTGGAAATCAGGCAGGTGCAAACAATGAAGGCTCTTCAAATGTTCTTCTTGGGCAAAATGCAGGAAACAACAACATTGGAGATTTTAATATAACTATTGGGCAATATTCAGGAGGAGAAAATGAAGGCGAGAAAAATATTTTAATCGGTTATTTTTCTGGTTTTGGTAACAAAGGAGATGACAATATATTTATTGGTCAAAATACAGGTAAAAATAACAATGGAGGAAGCAGAAATATATTTATGGGAGATAGTGCAGGGTTTAATAATACTTTTGGAGACAATAATGTAATGTTAGGATTTAAAACAGGATTTTCAAATACAATAGGTTATAACAATGTTATTCTTGGAAACAATGCAGCTGCTAATGGAACATCAGGCTCTAGAAATGTTATTATCGGAGATAACGCCGGATATAATTTCACAGGATACCAAAGTGTTGTAATAGGGGAAAGAGCCGGATATAAAAGTACATCGGCAGGCAGAAATGTCTTTATTGGATTTTGGGCAGGAAAAGAAAATACAACAGGCGGTCAAAACACATATCTTGGTGGTTTTGCAGGAATGGATAACCTTTAAAATTACAATACAATGGTCGGTTACTGGGCTGGCGGAGGCAATATTAACGGACAAGGTAATGTATTTATAGGAAGAAAAGCAGGCTTATATTCTGACGGTTCAAATAATATTTTTATTGGACAAAATGTTGGAACTAGTGTATTTGGATCAAACAAACTTATTATCGACAATTATGCTACATCAAGTCCCTTAATTTATGGCGAATTTGATAATAACATATTAAGATTTAACGGAGATGTAGGTATTGGAGGAATGCCCGGATATAAATTTGATGTTATAGAAAACTCATCTTCTTGGGCAGCAAGAATATTTAACGATGGTAATAATTCTACTCGTTCAGGTTTAAAAATACAGTCAGGAACAGACAACAATTCCGGAACTAATTACATGATAGGCTTCTATGACGGCAATGAAAGTTGGCTTGGAGGAATAACTTCAAGTGGTGGAGTTGTTTCTTACGGTGCAAAATCTGCTTCTAGCAGTCAAAAAAATATTACTAAGTTTGAGGCAAATGCTAATTCAATAATTAATAAAATAAAAGTTGTTAATTTTAAAGCCTCAAGAAGTTCGAACAAAACAATATCTGGATTTATAGGAGAGAATATAATTAATCTTATTCCAGAATCTACTTTTTATGACAAAAAAAATAATGAATATATTACAGATAAAAGTGCAATAGTTCCTGTATTAACAAAGGCAATTCAAGAACAATATTCAGAAATTGAACAATTAAAAAAACAAATCAAAGAACTAAAAGAATTAATTCAAAACAAATAGTTTAGGTAGATACACTCCGGCAGGGCTTCTCATTATAAGCTAATTACAAATAGATGGGACTAACCGAGAGTGTAAAAGTAAAATTACAGGAAGTGAGAAAACCTGTAATTTGTGTAGTTTTTTTTTCATAGATTTGAAGTCCCGCAGGAGTGTGGGACTTCTTTAATAAAAATTTTCACATTTTATATTCTGCAAATATTTCTTATATATTTATTTTTTAAAAACATTTTTCTTTTTGTTTTGTTTATTCGTAAATTAAAAAAATTAGTTATCTTTTACATCCCTACATTTTGTTATTTTAATTTACAAGAGCTCCTCATTAATTTAATAAACTTCTGACAATCAACAAACAATAAAGCATTTCTTCAAAATACCTACTTTTAGGTATTGCAATGAATACTAATTGTTTTTTTATTTGTGCAAACTATTAAAAATAAAATAATTTAGAATGAAAAAGATAATATCAAAATGGTTAATGGGTAATATAGTTAAAAAAATTACAACAAATGCACCTTACGAAAAAGTAATTAAAATTTTAACAGAAGTTGTTAAAGAAAATAAATTTGCTGTTGTTACTACTCATGATATGAAAGAAACATACACAAAAAAAAAATTGAATATTTCTAGTAATTTTGAGTACAGAATTGTGCAAATAAGTAATGCCCAAAAATCGCACAAAGCGCTAACAAAAATGAGTTTTGACATGGGAGTTATGATGCCTAAGAGTATTATTGTTTCTCTTGAAAATAAAAAAACAACACTCAGGTATATGAAAATGAAACCTTGGATGGTTAGTATGATGTTTCCTGAATTGGATATTATTCCTATGTCTAAAATGGTTACCGAAATAATGGATAAAATTATAAATGAAACAATTAAAAAATCGGAAAGAAATAATTAAGCTGAATTATTTGTTAGGAAAATACACATTATCGATTTAATATTTTAATATAGCAAAATATAATAATGCAAAAAATGACTAATTTTTTTAAGAAATATCATAAATGGCTAGGAATTGTTATAACTTTATTTTTATTGTTATTTTCAATTTCAGGAATTATACTTAATCACAGAGAATTATTCTCTGAAATTGACGTAAATCGGAAACTTTTACCAAAAGAATATGACTATAAAAATTGGAATAATGCAGCAGTTAAAGGCACATTAAAAATTGATAATAATAATATTTTAATTTATGGAAATATTGGTATTTGGAAAACAGATTCTACATTTTCAAATTTTACTGATTTTAATTCTGGATTTCCTAAAGGAATAGATAACAGGAAAATTTGCAAACTTTTTAAAAACTCACAAGGACATCTATTTGCGGGAACTTTTTTTGGATTATTCCGGTATAACTTAAAAGAGCAAAGCTGGAATAAAATAATAATTCCTACTCATAATCAACGAATTACAGACATTTCTGAAAAAGATGGCAGATTATTAATTCTTACAAGGTCTTTTTTATTAGAAACAAAAGATTATAAAAATTTTGATGTTCTAACTCTTCCTCAACCAGAAAACTACGACAACAAAATAGGCTTGTTCAAAACTCTTTGGGTAATTCACAGCGGAGAAATTTACGGAGAAATCGGAAAACTTTTAGTTGATTTAATCGGGTTAATTTTTATGTTTTTAACAATAACAGGACTAATATTTTTTATAAATAAAATTAAGATAAAAAAAAGAAAGAAAAAACAAAAAAGTGCAACTTCCCTAAAAAAAACTAATAAATGGAATATAAAATGGCATAATAAAATAGGTTGGATTACTGTAGTATTTTTAATTATAACAACAATAACCGGAATGTTTTTACGTCCACCTTTGCTTATTGCAATTGCAGATTCAAAAGTAGGCAAAATTCCATATACAGAATTAGATAGCCCAAATCCTTGGTTCGATAAATTACGTAGGATTATCTTTGATAAAGAAAAAGAAAGATTCATAATTGCAACATTAGATGGTGTCTATTATTCTGATGATGAATTCAAATCTAAATTAAAAGAGTACAAAATACAACCGCCGGCAAGCGTAATGGGAATAAATGTTTTTCATAAAATTGATACGAATAAATATCTTGTTGGTTCTTTTGAAGGACTTTTTGAATGGCAAGCAGAAACAGGAAAAACAATTGACCACATTACAAAAGAAATTTATGAAAAACCTGAAATAAAAGGACCTCCGATAGGTAAGTATCTCGTTACCGGAATGAGCAATGATTTTAAGAATACTGAAATTTATTTTACATATAATCTTGGAGCAATAAGTGAAAAAAAAGATATTAAATTTATTAAAATGCCAAAAAAAATAGAAGATCAACCAATTTCACTGTGGAATATTGCACTAGAAATTCATACAGCAAGATTTTTTTCGTTTGCAATTGGAAGTTCCTACATTTTAATAGTTCCTTTGTCCGGAATAATAATTCTTTTTATACTTATATCCGGCTTTGTGGTTTGGTATAAAAAATACAAAAAAAATAATACTGAAATAAAAAACTAGAATTTGCAACTGTACATATAGCATAATCTTTTCACAGATACTAAACAGATGAATTTTTAATTTATTGAAAATAAATTTAATTATAAGTTTAATTCTATTAGAACCTTTCATTTGATGACTTTTATGGATACTATAATTCGGAAATTTTAATAAATATAAAGTTTAGAGTGTGTGTGTTTTTAGTTTTATTAAAAAGAAAAATGACAAAGTCTAAACTAATGTTCATTTAAGTTTAAAAATTTTACTTTTGCAGTATCTAAAAAAGTAGATTTATTTATGACAAAAGATAAAATTGTAATTATTGGAGCAGGAAATGTAGCAACAAATCTTGCAAAGATTTTTTATAAGAAAATATCAAAAAACATACACATTCACAGCAGAACAGAAGTTTCTGCCAAAAGTCTTGCAAACAAAATACAAGTTTCATATTCTAACAATTTTAATAATATTCCTTTTGATGCCGATTTATATGTAATAAGTATTTCTGATGATGCAATTTCAGAAATTGTTGCAAACCACATTTTAAAAGAAAAAATAAATAATAATATTGTTGTGCATACAGCTGGGAGTGTAGAATCAGATATACTCAAAAACTTATCTGCAAATTATGGAGTTTTCTATCCTTTGCAAACATTTTCTAAAATAAAAAACCTTAATTTTAAAAATATACCTTTGTGTTTAGAAGCAAATTCAGGGTTTAATTATAAACGCTTAAGTAAATATGCTTTTTATATAAGCGAAGATGTTAGAAAAATTAATTTTGAACAAAGAATAACTTTACATTTAGCAGCAGTTTTTGCCAATAATTTTTCTAATAGTATGTTTGTAATTGCAGAAAAAATATTGAAAGAAAAAAATATTGATTTTAATATTTTATTACCTTTAATTAATGAAACTATTGCAAAAATTCAGAAAAAAAGCCCTCAAAAAGTTCAAACCGGTCCTGCTGTTAGAAACGACAAGAACATTATGAACAAACACATAGAACTTTTGAGAAAAACTGAAAACATACAAAACATTTACGAATTAATCAGCAAAAATATTCTGAATAACAAAATATGATATAATGGACAATTTCAAAGAAAAATTAAAAGATATTAAAGCATTTGTTTTTGATGTTGACGGTGTTTTTTCGCAAGACATGGTATTGCACACAGACGGAGAACTTACAAGACATATGAATGTAAAAGATGGTTTTGCAGTTAAAACAGCAGTAGATAAAGGTTTTATTGTTTGTATTATTTCCGGAGGAACATCAGAATCTGTAAGAATTAGATTTAAAGGGCTCGGAGTAACTGATATTTACTTAGGTTCTCACGATAAAATTGATGATTATAAAGATTTTTATATGAAATATGGTATAAAACCGGAAAACATTTTATATATGGGAGATGATATACCTGACTATGCTCCAATGAAATCTTCCGGATTAGCAACTTGCCCGGCAGATGCTGCTGAGGAAATACAAAATATTGCACACTATATTTCAGATAAAGATGGAGGAAAAGGTTGTATTCGTGATGTAATTGAGCAAGTTATGAGAGCTCAAAAAATTTGGTTCTTTTATGAATAATTAAAACTTTATATAAAAAAATCAGTCTAAAATTTAGACTGATTTTTTTATTATATTATTCTCTAATTTTAAGGAGTTCCCCAACTAGTCTTTTTAGTTTCAACCGGATTAATACAAATTACCGGTATTTGTGAAGGATTATATATAAGTTTTTCATCCCAAGAAGAGAAAAATTTATCTTTATTTACCAATGTCATTATTAATTCTGCATCATGCTCTACTGCGTAATCAACAACTTGTTTTGCAAAATTTCCTTCGGTAGGAGATGAAACTTTATCAATATATCTTACACCATATTCGTCAAAAATATCTTTTATTTGCTTAGTAATACTCATAATTCTATTCTTGTAGAATTTTCCAGATTCAAATTTCGGAATCATATGAATTGTAGCATCAAATAATTTAGCAATACGAATTGCCCAAGAAACTTTTTGCCTATCTTGTGTTGAAGCTGTAATTGGAAAAACAATATTTTTATATCCATCAGTATATTGACGCTTTTGGACAATAATTGTAGGAGTATTAGTTACTTCAATAACTTTTAGAACATAACTTCCTGTTATTTTTTGAAATCCTACTTTTCCATGAGTTCCAAGTATAATAAATTTAGAACCAACCTTTTCACTGCTTTCTTTAATGTTTTCGAATAAATCTCCCGATTTCACTAAAAATTCAACTTGTACATCATATTTTTTAGAAGCCTCGGCAGCAATATTTTCAAGTTTTTCAGAGATAACGTTTTCAGACAAATTTTTATCATCTAAATATTTATCTGTATCTTTGTTTATAACATGAAGCAAAACTACACGATATTTCATAACAGAAGCTATAGAAGCACCATGTTCAATTGCATTTTGACAGACTTCTGAAAAATCCGTGGGTATTAAAATTACATCATTTTTTGATTCTTTCATGATATTTTATTATTTTGTTGTTTTAATTATTTCAGTTTCAAATCAAGTTATAAAATTATTGAAAATTTATTATTAAACCAAATAAAATTTATTTTTTTTTTATAATTGGTAATGAATTACTTATATTCTATAATGTTTTTTATAAGTTTATTATTGTCTTATTTAATATATTTATCTATTTTTCTCAAAAAAAACATAAAATAGTGAACAACATTAATTCTAAATGGTCAAATTTTATTACTGATTTCAAATTCTATTTAAAACTTGAAAGGTCATTATCTGAGAACTCAATTGATGCGTACATCAGAGATATTACAAAGTTATCAAAATTTACGAATAAAAGTCCTTTTGAAATTGATTTAAATGAACTAGAGAATTTTCTAACTAATTTAGAAGCTACAAATTCTACTACTGACGAAAGCATTTTATTAAGTGCACGTTCTCAAGCAAGAATTATTTCTGGAATAAAAGCTTTCTTTAATTTTTTAATCCAAGAAGAATTAATAGAAGAAAATCCTACTACATTACTTGAATCTCCAAAAATAGGAAGAAAACTTCCAGATGTACTTTCTGTTCAAGAAATTGACTTACTGCAATCAAAAATAGATTTAAGTAAAGATGAAGGACATAGGAACAAAGCAATAATAGAGACATTATACAGTTGTGGATTAAGGGTTTCTGAACTAACAAATTTGAAAATTTCAGATTTATACTTTAAAGAAGGTTTTATTATTGTTAAAGGAAAAGGTAGCAAACAAAGAATTATTCCAATTGGAGAAAGAGCAATTGACGAAATTTCATTTTACACTAAGCATTATCGAAGCAAACTAAAAATAAATTCAGAGTTTGCAGATATACTTTTTTTAAACAGACGAGGAAAACAACTTTCAAGAGTAATGATATTTACTATTGTAAAAAACCTGACCATTGCTGCTGAAATTAATAAAAAAATTAGCCCTCATACTTTTAGGCATTCATTTGCAACTCACCTTATTGAAGGTGGTGCAGACTTAAGAGCTGTGCAAGAAATGTTAGGACATGAGTCTATTATAACAACAGAAATATATACACATATTGACAGAGAATATTTAAAACAAGTTGTAAACGACTTTCATCCAAGAGGAAAATAATGCTCAACACAACCTTTGAGTTATTTACATATTATTTTTTTAATTAATAATTGTTTATATCACTTTAATTTTACTTTTGACATTTTAATAAAAGTTTTTTCCGAAAAAAAAATGACAAAAAACAATTTTAAATTAGTTCTCTTAGTATTAATAATAATTTCAACATCTTTAATATTATTTTTTTACTTTTTCAGAAATAAAGCTCAAGCTAATGAAAAAACTTCATCATTTTTTATTGAAGTTGACAAAGAATGGACAGATACAACTTTAAAAAGTTTATCTCTTGAACAAAAAATATCTCAATTAATAATCTACAAACTTGGAAATATTACCTATAAAAGCAATGATTCGATATTAACAAATTTGAGAACAATAATGCCCGGAGGAGTAAGTTTTAAAACAGATTCACTTAAAAATTATATAAAATTTCAAAATTTAATTTCAGAAAATTTAAAAATAAACTTATTTTATTTACTTAATTCCAATAAAAATTTACTACAATTTGAAGACTTTAAAAACAATCCGGATTTTTTTAGTTTACTTTCTATAAAAAATGATTCTTTAATTGAAAAATACATTAAAACTATAGTTTCAATAAATAAAAACTTAAATGTCTCAATTAATATATTACCTAAATTCTTAAATGCCCAAAACGACAGTTTATATAATAAAAAATACATTTTTCTAAACAAAACATTCAATAAAGAGCTGTATAACAACAACATAATTAACTGTTTGCCATATTATAATTTATTTACTAACGATTCCTTAAAACAACATTTTAATAAAACAATTTTTGATTCCGGCTTAATGTCAATAATTTACAACAACAAAGTTGCAAACTTAAAGATTAAAAATAATTTAAAATTTAAAGGTTTTAATATTATTGAGCTTCAAAACAATATACTTTCAAAAGATTCAATTCAAAAAATGTTTATTTCCGGAGCTGAATTATTTATAACATCAAAACCCGAAAAACTAAAACTTTTAATTATAGAATTAATAAACGAAAACAAACTTTCAGAAGAAAATATAAATCAAACCGTTAGAAAAATATTATTGGGAAAAACTTGGTTAGGAATTCAAAAACACATTAAAATTGAACAAGATTCAATAACAAAATTAATTGATGAAACTAATATTTATAATATATCAAACCAAATTTTCAAAGAATCAATTACCCTAGTTAAAAATAAGAAGAATATAATTCCCTTTACTAATATTAATACCAAAAAATTTGAGATTATTAATATTGGAACAAAAGAATTGCCATTTTTTAATAAAACACTAAAAAATTATACAAATTTCAAATCATTCAATTTCAATATAAAAGATAAAGATTTTATTAAAAATTTAACAAATCACAAAAAAAAATCACACCTTATAATATCATTAAACAAATCTAAACTTGACAGCTCAATAATAAAAGCTCTTTTAAAAAACAATAATTCAAAAAGCATAACATTTATAAACTTTGGAAATATACATAATTTGAATTTTGCCAACAGTTTCAATACAATAATTCAAGTTTACAGCAATTCAAAAGAAGAGCAAAAATATACCGCCAATGCAATCTTTGGTGGGATTAAAATATCTGGACAACTTCCAACAAACATCAATAACTCTTTGCCCTTTGGAACAGGATATGAAACAAAAAAAATAAGAATTTCAGAGTCCTTACCAGAAAATGAGGGACTAAACCCCGATATTCTAATAAAGATTGATTCTATTGCAAAAAATGGAATAAGAAATGCAGCCTTCCCTGGTTGCCAAATTGTAGTTTTAAAAAATGGCAATTCTGTTTATAACAAATCATTTGGTTATCACACATATTCAAAAGGAAAAGCTGTGAAAAAATCTGACTTATACGACTTGGCATCAATAACAAAAATAGCTGCAACAACAACTGCTGCAATGATGCTTTATGATAAAGGTAAAATTCATTTAAATAACAAACTTGGAAAATTCTTTAAAGATAAAAAAATTGATTATTCAAATATAAAACCTGATACTATAATTCATCAAGATACTTTATTCTATAAGAATATTACAGATTTTACAAAACTATTAAAAACAGGAGATACAATTAGATTGAACGATTCAATTTTTGTTCTTTCTAGTACAATTATTTCAACATTAACACCTAAAAATAACATTTTCAATGTGAAGTTAGAAGATATACTATTGCATAAATCCGGAATTTCGCCCGTTTTGCCAATTCTTCCTTATGTAATGTATAAAAAAAACTTCTATGATTCTTTAGAACTTATAAAAGAACGGTTTTATAAAACATTACAAAAAGACACTTTAAAAAATGATACAACAATAAAATTTAACTTAAAAAAAGAACTAGAAAACAGTTTTAAAAAATATTTCTCACATAAATATATTAAAGATAGCTCCGAAATTAAAATTGCAGATAATATATTTCTTAAAAATAATTATTTAGATACTCTTTGGCGAGATACAAAACGTCTAAAAGTTCATTCCAAAAAGTTTTACAAATATTCCGACATAAATATGATATTACTTCAAATGGCAATTGACAGCCTCAACAAAAAAAGTATCGATAAATATTTAAAATACAACATATATAAACCAATGGGTCTCAAAACAATGTGCTATAAACCTCTTAATTATTTTTCTAAAAACAGAATTATTCCAACAGAAGATGAAGAATATTGGCGACAACAGGTTCTAGTAGGAAATGTTCATGACCCATCATCTGCAATGCTTGGACAAATTGCAGGAAATGCAGGGCTGTTTTCAAATGCCTTTGATTTAGCAACACTTGGACAAATGTGGCTTAACGAAGGAACATATGGAGGAAGAAGATACATCAAAAAATCAACAATTAAAAAATTTACCGGCTCTCAAAAAGACAGTCATAGAGGACTTGGATTTAACAAACCTGCAAGAAAAACTATAATCAGTAATAAAGCTCCAAAAGAATCTTATGGGCACACAGGTTTTACCGGAACCTGCATTTGGATTGACCCTGTTAACGACATAGTTTTTGTTTTTCTATCCAATAGAATACATCCAAACCAAAAAAATTGGAAAATTAACAGACTCAAAATTCGACAAAAAATACATACAATAATTTATGATGCAATAAAAAACTAATCTTTTTATATATTTGTCTTATCAAAATTACAATAAATTAAGATGAAAAAAAGAAATATATTAAAAGCACTAGGTCCCGGATTATTATGGGCGGGTGCAGCAATTGGAGTTTCTCATATTGTTCAATCTACAACTGCGGGAGCAAGTTTTGGCTTTGAACTTGTTTGGATAATAATAATTGCAAACATTTTAAAATACCCTTTCTTTGAATTTGCACCTCGATATGCTGCCTCAACCGGAGAAACATTAATTGATGGATATTCAAGACTGGGAAAATGGGCAGTAAGCACATATGGAATTATAACTATTTCTACAATGTTTTTTTTAATGACAGCAGTAACAGTTGTAACAGCAGGTTTAGTTAAAAACATTTTCAATAGTGAACTTAGTATTGTATGGTGGTCTGTAATTATTATAATTATTTTGGCAGGAATTATAATTCTAAAAAAATACTCAATAATAGACAGCATTGTAAAATTTATTATTATTTTATTAGCAATTGCTGTAATAATTGCTGTAATATCAGCTTTTAACAAAGGATTTAATCCAAATCCGGAATATTTAGTACATTTTGATTACAAAATAGATTCAAATATTGTTTTCCTATTAGCACTTATTGGCTGGATGCCTACGGCAATTGACGTTTCTGTTTGGCATTCAGTTTGGACAATTGCAAAAAAGAAAGAAACAGGATACGCCCCTACTTTAAAAGAAGCACTCTTAGATTTTAAAATTGGATACATAGGCACAGTTATTTTATCTATTGCATTTTTATCATTAGGTGCAATTATTATGTACGGCACCGGCAAAACATTTTCTTCAAGCGGAGTTAAATTTGCAGAACAATTACTAAATTTATTTACTGAAACACTAGGAAAAGAAGCGTATATTATAATTGCAATTGCAGCACTTGCAACAATGATAAGCACAACTTTAACCTGTTTAGACGCATATCCTCGTGTTTTAGAACCTACAACAAAAATTTTATTCCCAAAATTAATAAAAGACAACAATACTAATAAATTACATTCATTTTGGTTAATTATTGTTTCTTTAGGTTCAATTCTAATTTTCATTTTCTTACTCGAAAACATGAAAACTATGGTTACAATTGCAACAGTAATATCATTTCTAGTTGCTCCTATTTTAGGATGGCTAAATTTAAAAGTTGTAACATCTAAACACGTACCAAAAGAAGCAAAACCCGGCAAATTATTAATAGCTTTAAGCTGGTTAGGATTAGTTTTTTTAAGTACATTCAGTATTTATTTCATTTTTATAAAGTTTGTGTTGTAATAAAAATTTGAAAATTGTATATTTGATATTTTTAATTAATAACTAACTAAAATTAATATTATGAATAAAATAATTCAATTTATTTTTATAATGACTTTTCCAGCATTCGTTTTTGCTCAAGGAGGAGGAAATGCTATTTATGAGCAGAATAACAGATATTTGCAAAACAAAAGCTACAACGCAGATGCCGACAAAGTTTGGATGGAAAGATCTGATAACCAATCTAATTATCAAATAATAAAAAATGGAAACAATAAAGAAATGATTTTTACGGTAAATTCATTAATGAACGTTACAGCAGACTCATATCTTGCAATTTTTAACATCACCCAAACCGGAGAAACCGCAAAAGAAGTAAATACCCTAGTAAATTCCAAAATCAATGGTTTTAAAGCCGAACTAAAAAATCAGGATATAACTAATGAAAATTTCTTCACAGACATGATTTCTCTTGTTCCTGTTTATGAAATTGAAGTTGAAAAAAAACTTTTTAGTAGATCCTACACAGAAGTTCCAAAAGGATTTGAAATGCAAAAAAACATTCACATAAAATTCAAAGATGAAAATATGCTTGATGACATTATGACATCTGCAGCAAATAACGAAATTTATGACTTAATTAAAGTTGAATATTTTGTTGAAAATAACGATACAAAATATGATCAACTTCGAACAAAAGCTGTTGATTATATGTTAAAGAAAAAAGAATCTTTCAAAAAACTAGGATTAGATTTAGACACAATTTATCATATTATAAGCGAAAAATCATCCGTTGTATATCCTATTGACAGGTATAAAAGTTACCAAGCATTTTCCGGAACCTCATTACAAGCAAAAAAAAGCAAATCTGTTACAAAAGTAAGAAAACCTAAAACAATGTTTTACAATAAATTACCATATCATAAATACGACATTGTAATAAATCCTGCAATTTTAGAACCATCAGTTCAATTTACCTATAGTTTAACAATAAAATATGTAATAAAAGACCCAACTAAGAAAATTGAAAAACAATTTATTTTGGTTTCTCCCGACGGAGTTGTTAAAACCTTAAAAATTGATTAACAAACCAAATTCACCAAACTTTTAAAAGATTAACATTATAAAATGAAACACAAATAACAAAGATTTTTACACCCAAAGGCATGACTATAATTCAGTACAATGATTAGCTGCAAAAGAAAGCAAGTGTTCCTATGTGCAGAGCAAAATAAATATTATTAACAATAAAAATACGGGCAACTTGTTCAATATCAATTAATTAGAAAAATTTAAACACATGAAAAAGTTCATCAAAACATTACTTATCCTAACAATTCTTGGAGCAGGAGGCTTCTGGGTATATATAACATACATTGCTCCAGTTACAATAAAAAAAGCAATGACAATGGTTCCTGAAAATGCAGTTATGATTATTGAAACAAATAATTTAACAGACGCATGGACAGAAATAAGCAATAGCAAAATGTGGACATATCTAACCACTAATCCATATTTCAAAGACTTAGATGAAACAATAAAAATGCTTAACGATTATCTTAAAGATAATGTCATTGCAGAAAAAGCATTAAAAAACAGAAAACTCATCATGTCCTTACACATGATTTCAGCAACAGACTGGGACTTCCTTTTTATTGTAGATTTAAAAAACATTGCTCAAATAAAAAAAATTGGCGGACTTCAAAAAGTGCTAGGTTTAGTTGAAGGCTACAAAGTTAAACAACGAAAATTTAAAGACGAAACCATTATTGAACTTTCAGACAACGAAAATCCATCCAATATTATCTACCTTACAATTAGCGATAATTTACTTATTGCAACATTTACAGGTTCGCTAATAGAAAAAGCGATAATGCAAAAACCTTCCAAAAATACAAAAGAAGAAAACTTAGGATACTGGGCTGAAAACGAAGCATTTAACAGAGTAACAAGTAAGCTGTATGGAGAAGAACTTTTCAGAATGTATTTTAATTATTCTCAAATTGACGAATTTACAATGTCATACCTTACAGAAGATTCCGAAGCCATAAAAATGTTAGGAAACTCATTAACTTACTCTGGTTTTAATATAAACTTTGCAAATGAGTTCTTAAGATTTGAAGGTTACACTGATGTAGATTCTGTTGGTTCATACGTAAAAGCAATGGCAAATGTAAAGCCCGGAAAAATGAAAGCATGGAGGATTATGTCTAATCAAACTGCACTTTATTTCTCAATGGGATTTGATAACTTCTTTGATTTTTATTATAATCTCACAAAACAATATGAGGATAAAAAATCAGAAGACATGGAAAATATTAGAGAAAATATTTCAAAAATTGAAAGACTTCTCAAAATTGATATGAACACAGATTTTTTTAATTGGATTGGAAAAGAAATTGCACTTGTAAAACTTCGCCCAAGCAAAGCTACAAGCATAGAAGATGTTGTTGTTGCAGTACACACTAACGATATTGACAATGCCAAAGCCGGAATGAATAAAATAATAAAACAAATAAAGAAAAGAATTAGAATAGTTAAATTTAAACCGGAAATGTATAAAAATTACACAATCCAATACATGGAAATGGATGGTTTCTTTAAAATTTTCTTAGGAAAAATGTTTCAAAACCTAGAAAAACCATTCTTCACTTATATTGAAGACTTTGTAATATTTAGTAATTCAGCAGATGTTATTAAAAAAACTATTGATGATTATATAAAAGGTAATACTCTTGACAAAAACCAATCTTTTATGGATTTTAAAGACGAATTTAGCAACAAAACAAATATTGCTGTGTTTATTAGAACTCCTCAAATATACGAAAACCTTTATTATTACAGTAATGCAAAAGACAAAAAAAACATTAAAGAAAATAAAGAATTTATTTTAAGTTTTGAAAAAATTGGTTTTCAATTAATTTCAGAAGGAGAAATGTTTAAAACTACACTTTTAGCACAACACAATCCAGATGCTGTAAAAACAGAAGAATTAGAAAAAATTGAACAAGAAATAACAGAAGATTCTTTCAGAGAAGAAATTGCTCTTAAATCTTTTAAAATTGAATTGCCTCCATCTTTTCTCGAAAAAGACACTCTATTTAAAGAATACTATCCCGGAGGAGAAAAATTAAAATTTGAAGGAAGAATTCATAACGGAAAAATGACGAGGACTTGGAAAACATATTATGAAAGTGGAAAAATAAAAAACTCTGTAAACTATTCGGATGGAGAACTAGATGGTGAAGCATATTTTTATTACGAATCAGATGAAAATATTATAAAAGCCGAAGCAGAATTTGAAAATGATTTAATGACAGGAACATACTACGAATTTTACTTAAATGGCACACAGAAATCAAAAATTGAATATGATGATGGAGAAGCAGATGGCGAAGCAAAATTCTTTTACCCAAACGGAAAACTTAAAATTGAAGCAGAATATAAGAATAATCTAAAACACGGAAGATGGACTTATTTTGATGAAAAAGGAAAAAAAATTGGAAAGGAAAAATGGAAAAACGGAAAAAAAACAAGATAATTTCTAATACTAATATTAATAACATCTAAAATATAACACTATGAAGAAGATATTTATTATATTTATTTTTGCAACAAGCATTATAAATGCACAAAAAAAAGCTCCTGAAACAGTTCTTGTTGAAGGCGGAACTTTCAGAATGGGGATTGATGAAAGTAGTTATTATGATGAATATCCCGACCATCCTGTTACACTAAAAAGTTTTTATATTGCAAAATACGAAGTAACAATTGAAGAATACACAGGTTTTTGTAGAACAGCAGGTTTAAACTTACCACAAGGAGAACCAAATATGCCTGTTACAAATGTCAGTTGGAAAGAAGCAATTATGTTTTGTAACTGGCTTAGCAGAGCAAACAGATTGGACAAATGCTACAGAATAAAAAGAGAAGAAAAAAATAATAATGAAAACTTTTCTGTAACTTTTGATAAAACTGCAAATGGTTACAGACTTCCCACAGAAGCAGAATGGGAATATGCTGCAAGAGGAGGAATAAACAGAAAACATTTTGCTTTTAGCGGAAGTAATGATGCAAGCGAAGTTGCTTGGTTTTCAGGAACAGGAAAAATGCTTCATAATGTAGGCGAACTAAAACCAAATAGTATAGGAATTTACGACATGACAGGAAATGCTCAAGAATGGGTTTTTGATGTTTATATGGAAAAATACTATAAAAACAGCCCAAAAGAAAATCCTATTTGTGAAGAAGGTGCAGTAGAAAGAGTTAGTAGAGGAGGAAATTATGATGACTATGAAGCATCCCTAAGAATAACTAAAAGATATTATAATGCAAGCGACTATAAACACAAAACTATCGGCTTTAGAGTTGCTAAAAACGAATAAATATTTAGGATAAATTTTAAAATATGTATCTTTATATAGACTAAGTTTGTTCCACTAAACCATTTAAAACAACTGAAGAACAATAAATTCCAAATATTGATGGCATATAAGATATTGTGCCTGAATTAGACTTTTTATTCCTGCTTTCTTCAATAACAAGAGAATCTTTATCAAGCTGTTCAGATGAAAAAACTGCTTTAAACCCTGTTCTTATTCCTGCTCTGTGGAGTTTCTTTCTTAGTTTTCGGGCAAGTCCGCAATTATATGTTTTTTTAATATCTGAAACATGAACTTTTTCAGGATTTCTTCTACCCCCTGCTCCCATAGAAGATATTATTGGTATCTTATATTTCAAACATGCTTTTATCAATTCAACTTTTGGTTGTAAAGTATCAATTGCATCTATTACATAATCAAAAGAATTAACTTTTATAATTTCATTAATGTTTTCCGCAGAAATAAATACTTTTTGAGCCTCAACAATAATTTTAGAATTAATATCTTTCAATCTTTCAGAGAGAACATAAATTTTATCCTTCCCAATTGTTGAGTTTAAGGCTATAATTTGTCTGTTTAAATTACTTTCACTAACAATATCGGCATCAATCAAACTAAGCCTTCCAATTCCTGCTCTTGCAAGTTGCTCTGCAGCATAGCCCCCCACTCCTCCTAAACCAACAATTAAAACATGGGAGTTTTGTAGTTTCATAAACTTATCTTCGCCCAATAGAAGTATTGTTCTTGAGTGCTGTTCATTACTCATTAGCTTTTCATTTATTTAGCAAGTTAATATATTTTTACTTTAAAAACATTTTGAAAATTATCTGAAATCTGTTGTTTTAAAACTTCACTTTTAATTAGTTTAATTTCAGAAGCCTTTTTATAAACTTCTTCTATTTTAATATTTGCATCATCTGTTTCAAAAAAAATATTTTTAAAATTAATGTTTTTAAAAACTCTTTGTGTTTTAGATTTTGAATTAAAAAGCTCATGTCCAAAAGACAAATAGCATCCAAACTTAATTAATTTATCTGCTATTGTTTTATTTCCTGAAAATCTATGAATTATTATCGGCACAGAAATTATTTCACTTTTCAAGATATGCAACAAATCGGAAAATGCTTTCACACAATGAATTATAATGGGCTTATTACTTTTCCGAGCAATTGCTATTTGCTTTAGGAAAACTTCTTTTTGTAAATCAAAGTTTTGATGAAGTTTATCTAAACCTATTTCCCCAATAGCAATAATGTTTTTAGAAAAAGAATATCTTTCTACTATTTTTAATTGTTCATCAACATCAACTTTTGAAACTTCCCAAGGATGTATTCCTAATGAATAGTTTTTTCTGACATTAATAAGACTAAGTTCTTCGGGAAAAAGGTTTATTATTGAAAAATTATTATCTTGTTTGTTATGTGTATGAATATTTATTAGTTTCAATTTTTATAAAATTTATAAATCTGGTAAATATTTCTTAACAAAATCATTAATATTACGCACTCTCATAGCTTTTACTATAATATACATATTTGGTAAGGTAAAAAATTTAGTAAAAAATCGATTTAATCGGCAAGTTTTTGTATTGAATATGTAAACTTTTACTTCTCAACAATTTCATTAGTACTTGCATGATAAGTAAGTCCGTATTCTTTAAGAGATTTTTGAAACTCTCCAATTGAGAGTTTACCGGTTCTCCATAAAGAAAGTTCATAATTAAGTTTTTCTAGTTTTATTGCCATCCAATGTTTTTCAGATTCAGATATTTCTTTTCCTGAAATATTTTTTTCTTCTTTTTTATCAGAAACTTTTGTTTGCTCAATTTTCTTCTTTATTCCCGCAGAAGCAAGCAAACTATCTAAACCACTTTTAAAACTTTTTTTCGCCATTATGCTGAAATTTAATTGCCAAATTTAGCTTCCATATCAATAATTTCTTGAACTATTCTTCCATAATCATATGCTCCATTGCAAGTACTGTCGTATTCAAATATATCTTGACCGGCGGTTGGTGCTTCTGCAAGAGCAATATTATTTCTGATTTTTGCTCTTAATACTCTATCATCAAAATACATAATTATTGTATCCAAAACATCTTGGTGAAGAATTCTTCTTCTATCAAACATTGTTACAAAAACTGCACTTATTTCAACTTTTTTGTTAACAGTTGCTTTAATTTCATTAACAACCTCAATAATTTTTGCTAAACCTTTTACAGCAAGAAAATGTGGTTGTATAGGAATTATAACTTCGTCTGATGCTGCAAATGCTTTCAAAGTTAATAAACCTAATGAAGGCGGACAATCAATTAAAACATAATCATATTTTTCTTTTATAGGTTGAATAAGTGTAGAAATATAATTTTCCTCTTTTACATCTGTTTTTAATTTCATTTCCGCAGCAGTTAGATTGTAGGATGCTGGAATTAAATCAATATTATCACGAATACTAACAGGCTCTAAACCATTTCCGGAAGAATAAGCATCGTAAATATGCTTTTCAGATTCTGCAAGCCCATAACTAATTGTAAGATTTGCTTGTGGGTCTAAATCAATTAAAAGAACTTTTCTTCCATGATTTGCAAGACCTGCACCAATGTTTACAACACTTGTTGTCTTCCCCACTCCTCCTTTATGATTGCTAATTGAGATTACTCTGTTCATAATTATTGTTTATAAAGTACTATTACGCAATAATCTTGCTAAATTAATAAATAAAGATAAAATCTGTATAAATTATTTTAAAAAATCTTTTTAAAAAACAAAAGAGGCTATTTTTGTTATAGAAAATGATTATTTTTAAAGAAACAAGAGTTGCATGATAGGTTTTAGATTTGGGAGATATTCTTTTGACATTAGGCAAAGATATGGCAGAAATTTTTGCAGTTCATCTTTTTATTATAAAATGGACCTTATATTTAATTAAAAAAAATCTATTTTAAAAGTATGATTATATAATAAAATTAACATCTATTCAGTTGCAGCCAATTTTCTTAATTCTATAATCTCATCACGTAAAATTGCAGCAGTTGTAAAGTCTAATTTTTCAGCAGCTTTTAACATTTTATTTTCTGTATTTTCTATTGCTTTTTCTAACGCTCCTTTACTCATATATTGCACTACTGGATCTGCTGCAATAGATTGTTTCATTTCAGAGGAATATCTTTTAAGATTTTCGTGTTTCGATTTTTCAGTAAGTTGAATTTTTCCTATTTCTTTTTTAATTTGTGAAGGTGTAATATTATTTTCTTCATTATATTTTAGTTGTTTTATCCGTCTCCTCTCAGTTTCATCAATAGTTTTTTGCATAGATTTTGTAATCTTATCAGCATACATTATAACTTTGCCATTCAAATTACGAGCTGCTCTTCCTGCAGTTTGTGTTAAAGAACGTTCTGAACGAAGAAAACCTTCCTTATCTGCATCTAAAATGGCTACAAGAGAAACCTCCGGCAAATCAAGTCCTTCTCGTAAAAGATTTACTCCTATAAGAACATCAAACAAACCTCTTCTTAAATCTTCCATAATTTGAACACGTTCTAAAGTTTCAACATCCGAGTGAATATATCTGCATCTTATCCGTATTTTATCGAAATATTCTGCCAATTCTTCTGCCATCCTTTTAGTTAAGGTAGTTACCAAAACTCTTTCATCAATTTTTGCTCGTTTATTAATTTCTTCAACCAAATCATCAATTTGATTTAGACTCGGGCGAACATCAATAGGTGGGTCAATTAAACCGGTAGGTCTTATAATCTGCTCAACAACAACACCTTCTGTTTTTGTATATTCATAGTCCGATGGGGTCGCACTTAAATAAATTGTTTGTTTTCCAAAGCCTTCAAATTCTTCAAATTTTAAGGGTCTGTTATCTATTGCAGCGGGTAACCTAAAACCATATTCAACCAAATTTATTTTCCTTGACCGGTCTCCTCCATACATTGCATGCACTTGAGATAATGTTACATGGCTTTCGTCAATAACAATAATAAAATCTTCCGGAAAATAATCTAAAAGACAAAACGGTCGGCTTCCGGCTTTTCTTCCATCAAAATATCTTGAATAGTTTTCAATACCAGAACAATAACCAAGTTCTTTAATCATTTCAACATCATAAGTAACACGATCTTCTATTCTCTTTGCTTCCAAGTTTTTACCAACTTCCCTGAAATATTCAACTTGCTTTCCCATATCCAAAACAATCTTATCGATTCCGGCATTCATTCGCTCCTTAGTTGTTACAAAAATACTTGCTGGATAAATACGAATATATTCTAAATCATCTATTGTGTGCCCATCAATGGGATTAAAAGTTGTAATTTCATCAACTTCATCTCCCCAAAAAGAAATTCGAATTGCTATATCACTGTATGCAGGAAAAACATCAACTGTATCTCCGGATACTCTAAAATTACCTCTATTAAATTCTATATCATTTCTTGAATAAAGACTAGCAACTAAATCTCTCAGAAACTTATTTCTTACTACTTTTTTACCTTTTTTAACATCAATTAGATTTGAATAAAAATCTTCCGGATTTCCAATTCCGTACAAACAAGAAACTGAGGAAACTACTATTACATCTCTTCTTCCGGTTAGCAATGATGTAGTTGTGCTTAATCTTAGCTTTTCAATTTCATCATTAATACTTAAATCTTTTTCAATATATGTGTTGGAATGAGGAATGTATGCTTCCGGTTGGTAATAATCGTAGTAAGAAACAAAATATTCAACCGCATTATCCGGAAAAAATGATTTAAATTCTCCATATAATTGTGCAGCCAATGTTTTATTATGGCTCAAAACTAAAACAGGTCTATTCAGTTTTTCAATTACATTAGCAATTGTAAAAGTTTTACCCGAACCTGTTACTCCACGCAAAATTTGAAACCTTTCTCCTGACTTAACTCCTTTCACAAGCTCTTCAATCGCTTGTGGCTGGTCTCCTGTAGGTTTATATTCTGATTTTAATTTAAATTTCATTATTTATTTTATGATATTATTATCACAGTCTTCATTTATTATCTACTTTTTCAAAATAAAATAAACAGGTAAATGATCACTATATCCACCGTAATAATTTTTGCCACCATAGGTTTTATTAGGCACTTTAAAATTAGCTTTGGCATTATAATATAAAATTTTATTATTTTTAAATATCTTGCCTTCAATGTTTTTAACATAAAAATCATCCTCATCTACTAATGCTTGCGAAACAATTAAATTATCTAACATAAACCATTTATAATTTCTTGAATTTGTACCTTTCCCTTTTATTGACTTATTGTATAACAAATTATAAAATTCATTGTATTCAGGATTTTTTGTATTATTTGTAGCAAATAATTCCTTATTTACACTTCTATCTTCTGGCTCATCATTCAAATCTCCCATAATAATTATTTTTGCATCCTTATTCTTTGCAAATATTTTGTCTGTATGCTTCTTTAAAATTTTTGCAGTTTCAATCCTTTTGATTTCAGTTTCATCCTTTCCGCCTCTCCTTGATTTCCAATGATTTACATATATATTAAAGATTTCATCACTTCCAATAAATTTCCCTTTCACATACAATATTTCTCTTTGCCTTGATTTACCATCTTTTGTTGGAACTAAAATTGGAATTTTCTCATGAGAGATATATTCAAATAAGTTGCTTCTATACATAAGTGCTATATCAATCCCACGTATGTCCGAACATTCTTCATGTATTATTTTATATTTCCCTTTTTTTAACAATTTCTCAGCTACTAAATCTTCAAGAACTTTTATGTTTTCAACTTCTGCTAAACCTATAATTGCAGGTAGTTCATCACTTAAATTACTCAAAACCCAAGATATGTCTTTTAGTTTCTTTTTGTAACGCTTTTTAGTCCACATTTTAAGTCCGGAAGGTGTAAATTCATCATCCTTTTTTTTAGGATCATCATAAATATCAAAAAGATTTTCAACATTGTAAAATGCAATAACATATTCATTTTTGTTCTTATTTTTTTGATTTTTTACATTTCCTTTTTCCTGTGTATTACAAGAAAACAAAATCAAAAATGTACTAATAGTTATAAAAATATATTTTTTCATTAGATTGTTTGTTTATATTATTTATTTTTGCTAACTCTAAACTTAAAATACTACTAAAATGAAAGTAATAAATTTAATATTTTTTTTTATTATATCATATTCTACTTTTTCTCAAGAAGTTGCTCCAAATACATATATAATTAACTTCTCAGATAAAGACACTTCATCTTATAATATTTCTGAACCAGAAAAATTCTTATCAAAAAGAGCAATAAAACGAAGACAAAAATACAATATTCCTGTTACCGTACAAGATTTACCTGTTAATACAAATTATATTAATAAAATTAAAGATTTAGGATTTGAAATATATGCTGTTTCAAAATGGATGAATCATGTTGTAGTTTATTCAGAAGACTCTACTCTTATTGATAAAGCTGATAAATTTAATTTTGTAAAAAAAAATAAAAAAACAAAGTCTAAAAAAAAGAAAAAATATAAACAAGAAAAATTAGTTGCTATTGACATTAAAACTACAAAAGACACAAGTTTTATTCTTGACTATGGACTTGGAAAAAATCAAATTGAAATGTTAAATGCACATAGCCTTCATAACAATGGTTATATGGGGCAAGGAATACAAATTGCTCTTATTGATGCAGGATTTTACAATGTAGATTCTTTGCCTGGATTTGACAGTATCAGAACAGCAGGGCAAATTCTTGGGACTAAAGATTTTGTAAAAAGAGATGGAGATATATATAATGACGGCACTCATGGAATGAGTGTATTATCAACTATTGCTGCTAATATTCCGGGCAAACTTGTTGGAACAGCACCAAAAGCAAATTTTTGGCTATTACGCTCCGAAGATGGAAATTCAGAATACTTGGTTGAAGAATATTACTGGGTTTCTGCTGCTGAATTTGCTGATAGTGTAGGAGTTGATATGATACATTCTTCATTGGGATATAATAATTTTGATGACACATTAACAAATCATACATACTCAGATATGAATGGAGATATTGCTATTGTTTCTGTTGCAGCAGATATTGCTTCGAGCAAAGGAATACTTGTTGTTACAAGTGCAGGAAACGAAGGAAATGATTCTTGGAAATATATTACTGCTCCCGGAGATGCTGACAGTGTATTAACAATTGGAGCAACAACTTATTCTGGATATGTTACAAGTTTTAGTTCACGAGGACCAACTAGCGATGGTAGAATTAAGCCTGATGTTACAGCCCAAGGTTCGTTTTCGTGGGTTTTGGGAAGAAGAGAAGGTGTTACTGTTTCATCCGGAACATCTATTTCCGGACCTATTGTTACAGGAGCTGTTGCTTGTTTGTGGCAAGCAAATCCTGAGTTTTCAAATATGGAAATTATTAATGCTGTTAAAAAATCTGCAGACAGATACACAAATCCAGATGCAGAATACGGATATGGCATACCAAACTTTAAAAAAGCTGATTTATTTTTGAAGAAGTTGGCAAAAGAAAAACATAAAAAAAAATAAAGCTATTTTATAAATCATAAACAATTTCTTTAACTTTTTGTGCCCATTTAATATGCGACATACTTTTATCAAAAGTTTTGTATGAAATTGGCTTTCCTATTTTTACTTTAATAATTTTCCCTCTCTTTTTAAATAACTCAGAAGGAAGAAGAACGGTTTCAATTTCTGCTTTTATGAAAAACATTTTTCTTAAAATAAATATAAAATAAAATATCCATGAATTTCTTCCGTAAAAATGTATTGGTACAACATTTCGCTTTTCTGAAATTGCTTTTGTAATAAAACTTTTATGCCAAATATTATCTTGTATTTTGCCTTTATATATTCTTGAAACATCTCCGTTAGGAAAGTGCGTAATAGCCACATCAGATTTATAGGCTTTGTTTAGAGCAACAAGATTTTCTCTGGCAGAATTTTTATACATATTTATTCCTAATGTCAATGATTTTAGATTTGGGAAAACACTAAAAACTTGATTTCCTATAAATTTAATTTTCCCATATTTTTCTCCTATAATTTTTGTAATTGTCAATCCGTCAGCTAGCCCAAAAGCATGATTTGCAACAAAAAAGCATTTTCCGTTTTTAGGTAGATTTTCTTTACCTTCAATTTGAAGATTAAGATTAAAATCAGTAATTATCATATTTATCCATTCAACACCTTCATATTGAGTATATTTATCTAGAATTAAATTTATTTCTTTTTGCCGAATAATATTTTCAAAAAAAGTATAAATAAAATCCGGCAAATTTCTAAAAAACTTTGACTCTCTGGTTTTTAATATTTTTTTTATATCAATATGTTTCATAAACTATAAAAGAGTGAAAAAATATTAATTATAAATCATTGCAGTCCTACTATTTAGTATATTTATCGACAAAGATAAATATTGTTTAATAAAAATGCTGAAACTCAATGAATTAAAAAACTACGAAAGTCGTTTTTATGATGTCCGACTTTATGACCGCTCTACTTAAGTCTGGTATTGTAAATGCCCATACATATACTGGTTTTAAACAGTTTTTTTACATCTTTTTAGGGCAACAATGTTTAAAATTGCAAAAAGACTTTAACTTTTTAACAAATAAAAAACATATTCATAACGTTTATTAACGAAAAAATTATATGTTTCAGAGCCTTCTACTGCTGCAAAATTTTTAGCTAACTTATGAAGGAATTTTGGTGCAAGTTTCTCTACTAGTTTGATTCTATCTGGCGTTGCTGCTTTTAGTGCTTCAACTACATTCTCTGTTATATCTTCAAATATTTCTACAATAAAACCAGCATCTTTTATCTGCTTTTCTAATTCTTTTAATTCTTCTTTGCCTTCTCTAAAATCTGTAAGAGATAAATATCCTCCCGGCTTTAAAACTCTTTTAACCTCTTTTAAAAAAGAATTCATTTGTAAATATCTGTGAGAAGATTCAACATTTAAAACAATATCAAAAACATTATCTTCAAAAGGCAAATCTTGTGCATTTGCTTGACGAAAAGTACTATTTTCATTTGGATAGTACTTACTGCAAAACTCAACTGCTTTTTTATTCAAATCAACACCTGTAACTGCCTTAGGAGAAAAATAACGATCTACAAAAGATAACCCTCCTCCTCTGCCACATCCAACTTCTAAGATATTTTTATCTTTTATTTCTACGGCAGAAGCAACAAGATTATATAATTGAGCAGAATACCTGTTTTTTTCGTCTTCTTCTTTTAAGTCTATTTTATTATTATTTTTTGAATAACCAAAATTCATAAAAATTACCTCAGCATTTTTATCTATTGTACTAATGTACCAATACCAAATTTTAAAAAAAAGGTTTCTTAATTTTTCTTTCATGTGTATATATTTCTCTAATTAATTGATATTGAATAAGTTACTTATGTTTTTATTGTTAATAATATTCATTTTGTTCTGCACATAGGAACACTTGCTTTCTTCTGCAAGTAATCATTGTGCAGAATTTTAGTCATGCCCTTGGGTGTCAAAATCGTTGTCTTGGGTGTTTCATGTGTATAAAAAGTTAAAAGTTAAATTGCATTTATTAAAGGTGTATTATTTTATCCATTCCCTTAGGTATTAAAATATCTGTAATTGGTGTTTAATACTAATATTTATATAATAAAATATCTTATTTATGTTGATTTTACTATTTTTGACAGCTCAAATATATAAAATTTGGCAAGAAAAATTATAATAGCATCAAAAAGTCCTGTAAAAATTGAAGCAGTAAAAATTGCATTCAAAAAAGTATTTACAAATATAGATTTTATCTTTGAAAGTATTAATGCCCCTTCCGGAGTTTCAAATCAACCAATGAGCAGTTTTGAAACTTTAAAAGGTGCAGAAAATCGTGCAAATTATTCTTTTTCAGAAAAACAGGATAACAATTTTTGGATAGGAATAGAAGGTGGAATTGAAAAATCCACTTGCGGATATGAGGCATTTGCATGGGTATATATAAAATCAACTCATAAAATAGGAAAAGCAAGAACTGCAAGTTTCTTCTTGCCTAAAAAAATTGAGAATTTAATTGAAAAAGGCTTTGAACTTGGAGATGCAGATGATATTGTTTTTGGTTTAAAAAATTCCAAAAAGAAAAACGGTGCAGTTGGCATTTTAACAAAAAATGTAACTAATAGAACAAAATATTATTCAGAAGCAGTTATTTTAGCTTTAATTCCTTTTGTAAATGAAGACTTATTTTAGATTACTATTCTATAAATACTTTTAAATTTAGCTCCTATTTTTAAAAACAAACAACGACTAAAGCCCAAAAGCAAAAAATTAAAAACACTATAATTAATAGATAAACTAAACGTAATGAACTTAAAAGAAATATTAAATTGGAGATATTCAACAAAGAAGTTTGATGAAACAAAATCTTTAACAGATACTCAAGTAAAAAACTTGTTAGAATTAACAAACTTATCCGCATCATCTTATGGTTTACAACCTTTTAAAATGGTGATTATCAAAGATAAAGAAGTGAAAAAATCTTTAGTTGCTTCTTCTTACGGACAAACAAATATAGGAGATTCTTCTCATTTAATTGTATTTGCGGTAAGAACAGACCTTGATGAAAATTTTATTAATACCTATATTAAAAACATTTCGGAGCAAAGAAAACAAACAAAGGAATCTCTTGAAGAATTCAAACAAATGCTTATCAGTTATTTTAAAAATAAAAAAGAAACAGCTTTGTTAAAATGGGCTTCTGAACAAATTTACATTGCATTAGGTACTTTCTTGGTTGCTTGTGCTTCGGAGAAAATTGATGCTTGCCCAATTGGAGGATTTATTCCTGAAAAATATGACAAAGAATTAGGATTAGCAAAATACAATTTAAAATCCGTTGTTGTCGCAGCAATAGGATATAGAAGTGATGAAGATAAATACCAATATAAAACAAAAGTTAGAAATCCTTTAAATGAAATAATTGTTGAGTTATAGTTTTTAATTTTTTTTTGAATTTAAGTAAATATGGATTGGCAATTAGTTATACTCATGCTTATTGGATTTGTTGCGGGTTTTATAAATACATTTGCCGGTGGTGGCTCTCTAATTTCATTACCTTTTATGATGTTTTTAGGCTTACCCGCAAATGTTGCAAATGGTACACAGCGTATTGCAATATTTTTTCAAAACATAGTTGGCACTGCAAGTTTTAAACAGCAAAAAGTTTTTAATTTCAAAGAAGGTATTTGGTATTCTATACCTACTATTTTTGGGGCAATAATTGGTGCATCAATTGCAGTTGAAATTAATGAAGAAATAATGAAAAACATAATTGGAGCATTGCTTATATTTATGTTTTTCTTTGTAATTTTGAAACCCGACTTATGGTTAAAATCAAAATCTGAATTTATAAAAACTAAACCTACTTTTATTCAAGTAATTACATTATTTTTTGTTGGATTATATGGTGGCTTCATACAAGCAGGGGTAGGTTTTTTCTTAATAGCCGCTTTGGTTTTGGGTGTTGGTTTTGATTTGGTAAAGGCCAATGCAATAAAACTCTTCATTGTTTTATTATATACATTATTTGCACTTTCAATTTTCATATTTGAAGGTTTGGTTAATTATAAATTTGGAGTAATTTTAGCTATTGGAAATATGACAGGAACTTTTATTGCATCAAGATATGCAGTTAATTGGGGTCCCAAATTTGTAAGGTACATCTTAATAATTGTTCTTTTAGGAGTTTCTCTACAAATATTCGGTATTTTTGAATATTTATATCACCTAATTTAATTTTAAGTGCATAAAAAACTTGAACATACTGTCCCAAACACATATATTAAACATGAAAGAATTACTGATTATGCAATAGGAATTTTTGCTCTCTTGCCAACAAAAAACTCTATTAAAAAAGCAATTAAAAAAAAATTATTAATAATTGATAATCAGCCATGTACAACTGCTAATCTTATAAAAAAAAATCAAAAAATTGAACTTATTCCGGATACATCTTCAAAAAATAAAATATTCAAATTAAAAATGCAAATTATTTATGAAGATGATTATATTGCAATTATTAACAAAGTTGCAGGATTTTCTGTAAGTGGAAATAAGTTTAAAACAATTGAAAATGCTCTTCCATTTAATTTAAAGAAATCAAAACAAATAGATGCACTTCCCCACCCTCTGCCTGTTCACAGATTAGATAATCAGACATCAGGACTTTTAATTATTGCCAAAACAAAAAATGCAAGAATTAAATTGGGAAGTCAATTTGAAGAAAATAAAATCAGAAAAATATATTTTGCTGTAGTTATTGGTAATACTCCTAACAAAGGAGAAATTAAAATTAAGATTAAAGATAAAAAGGCACTTACAAAATACAAATTAATAAGAACTGAACCTTCATTAAGAAATGGGTTTCTTTCATTAATCAAGCTATTTCCCTCTACGGGAAGAACGCACCAGCTTAGAGTTCATTGTGAAGCAATCGGGTTTCCTATTCTTGGAGATAAACTTTACAATGGAAAAAAACAAGTTTTTAAAGGGAAAGGTCTTTTTCTATGTGCTTCCGAATTATCTTTTAATCATCCTGCTACAAAAGAGAATATGAATTTTGCTATTCCTTATCCTGAAAAATTTAATAAAATTATTGAAAGAGAAAAAAAACGCTTTGAAATGAAAAAAGCTGACAATTATTAAATCATGTCAGCTATTTTATGTTTATTTTTAATTATATGTTTTAAGAAATTTTTTCTTCAACCATATCAACAATCTCTTTTTCAAGAGCAATTGCTTTTTTTAGAATAATATTTCCTGCTTTCAGTTTTTTAGAAGCAAAATCTTTATCTTCCAAATCACCCATATTAATTTTTACATTCATAAAAGCACCATGTATAGCTGCTTTTGCTGCTAATGCTCCAACTCCTGCATCGCTAACTGATGCCTGCAAACCTATATCTGCCATTGCTTTCATAACTTCCATTGATGCAAGTGAAAGTTCCATAATTTTAAAAGGTACATTTATTGCATTTTTTGTTGCATCTTGAATAGCTTTGAGCCTTATTACTTTTTCTTCATCAGTTTTTTTAGGTAAACGGAACGCTAACATTATGTTATTAAAAGCAATTGTATCTTCATCAACCATATTTACAAGAGCTTTATAGTAAACTGCACCTTTTTCTGCCCAATCTGAATATTCTTCCCAACGGTCGTCCCAACCCCTTTTATGTGCTGAAAGATTTGCAACCATCGTTCCCAAAGCAGCACCTAATGCACCCATATAAGCAGCTATTGAACCTCCACCTGGTGCAGGAAATTCTGAAGCTGTAACATCTGCAAATTCATCTAATTTCATATTAATAAGTGGTTTTGAATTTTTATCTTCCATCACATATTCAATAATTCTTTCTTCGGGAATAAATGGTTTTAATTCATCTAATCCAAGAGATTTTACAGCAATTTTTATAATTTCAGAATCTGAAATTCCAATTGAACGTTCTTGCATTTTTAAGTAAAACTTACCTGCATCTAACATTGCCTGTAATGGAATTAATCCTACTAATTCAGAACCAGAAACTCTAACTCCTCTATTTTCAGAGTTTCTTTTAACTTCCTCAAAAGCTTTGTGAACAGAAGTAACAGTAATATCTGTTAAATTCATTGAAATTTGTGCTACTCCGTATTCTTCTATAAACCAACCAATTGCTTTAACTTTTTTAAGTGTTCCGGGAATTCTTAGTGTAACACCGTTTTTATCTTTTACAAGTTTACCATTTTCTTTTTTTGCTCTTCCGTTTTCACGAACATCAAAAGCAATTGCATTTGCTCGTCTTGTTGAAGTTGTATTTAAATTTACATTATAAGCAACAAGAAAGTTTCTAGCACTAATTGCAGTTGCACCACTTTTTTCAACAAAAGAGTTAAATTCTGCTGGACCAAAATCCGGTTTCATTTCATGATTTGAAAATTTATTTTTTAAGCCCTCATATTCTCCTGCTCTGCAATATGCCAAATTTCTTCTTTTCTCTTCTTTTGCGGCAAACTCATAGCAATATACAGGAACACCTATTTCATTTCCTACTTTTTCTGCTAATTTATGGGCATATTTAACTGTTTCTTCCATTGTAATTCCAGAAATAGGAACTAATGGACAAACATCAGTTGCTCCAAAACGAGGATGTTCTCCACTGTGCTTACTCATATCAATAACTTCCGTTGCTTTCTTTATTGCCTTAAATGCAGCTTCAATAACAACATCCGGACTTCCTACAAAGGTTACAACTGTTCTGTTTGTAGCTTTTCCAGGGTCAACATCTAAAAGTTTAACACCTTCTACGGCTTCAATTACATCAGTTATTTCTTTTATTTTATTCATATCACGTCCTTCGCTGAAATTTGGAACGCATTCTATTAATTGTTTCATATGTCTAAAAAAGTTTAAAGTTTAAAAGTATAAAATTAAAAGTTTGTTTGCATTTATTAAAGATGCACGAAAAAAACTCATTTTTAATAATGCCCTTGGGTGTCAAAATCTTTGTTGCCTGTGTTTTATGTATTGTAATTTGAAATTGGAAATTCAAAGATTTTATTTTAAGTTTTCAAAAATAGTGTATTTGTTTAAAAGAAAAAATGATTTTAATTACTTCTTAAGTCAAATTCTTACTTTTATTTTTTTAATATAGGGGACTTCTAAAAATTCTTAAAATCTTGATGCAAATGAATTTTCAGAAGTCCCCTATAGTTTTATATTATTGTCCAATTAAGAATTTAAAAAATTTGAAACCAATATTAAACATAGCAATTTTCAACCCATAGTTAAAGTTGTAGATTATAAAATAAAAAATATATATACGTAAATAATCTCAACATAACAGACAAAACACCTTTGTATTTTAACTAAAATATTATATACTTGCATATAATTTAGAATAATATATTTTCAAAATATGTTCAAAAAAAAGAAGATTCCACACACTTATGTAATTATTTTTTACATTGTAATTATTGCTGCAATTGCAACTTGGATTGTTCCTGGCGGACAATATGTTAAAAAATTAAACAATGAAACAGGAAAAAAAGAAGTTGTTTATGAAAAAGTTAATATAAACGGAGAAGATGTTTTACAACCAAAGTTCGAATATGTAGAAAAAAATGTTCAAACATGGCAAATTTTTGCTGCAATGTTTAAAGGTTTTAAAAAACAAGCAGGAATTATTGTTTTTATTTTAATGGTTGGTGGTGCTTTCTGGATTATGAACCAAAGCAAGGCAATTGATGTAGGTATTTTTGCTTTTTTAGATTACACAAAAAAACTTGAAAAATTTAAATTTTTAAGATTTATAGGTGTTCATAATATTGTATTAACAATGATTATGATTATGTTCAGCATTTTTGGTGCAGTTTTCGGCATGAGTGAAGAGACTATTGCATTTATAATAATTCTTGTTCCGCTTGCAATTTCAATGGGCTTTGATTCTATAACCGGTGTTGCAATTGTATTTGTTGCTGCTGGTTTAGGGTTTGCAGGTGCCATTTTGAACCCATTTACAATAGGAATTGCACAGGGGATTGCGGAACTTCCATTATTCTCAGGTATTGAATACAGGATTGCAACTTGGATTATTATAAATTTTGTGGGAATAAGCTATATTTTATGGTATGCAAATAAAATTAAGAAAAGTCCTAAAAAGTCCGTTGTTTATGAAACAGATATTTATTGGAGAGAAAGAGGAGCTGGTAGTGAAACAGAAAAAATTAAATATCACACTCCCAAAAGTGCTTGGTTTGTTTATGGCTTTATTCTTATTTCTTTAATTTTATTTTCTTATAACTTTCAAGAAACTATTTTAAAAATAGGAAAAAGCGAATTTACAGCTCCAATGATTCCAATAACAACAGTATTTTTTGCAATTACAGGTATTCTTTCATTAAGAAAATCTGTACATTTCTTTATTCTTAACTTACTTGCTTTCACAATTATATTCCTGATTATTGGTGTTATGGGCTATGGCTGGTATATTATGAAAATTGCAACTTTATTTTTGGCAATGGGGCTTCTTACAGGTGTTGCTATGAATTATAAAGCTAACGAAATTACAAAACATTTTCTTGATGGTGCAAAAGATATTATGTCGGCAGCACTTGTTGTAGGTCTGGCAGGGGGAATTGTTATTATTTTGCAAGATGGAAAAATTATTGATACAATTCTTCACAGCATGGCAGAAGGAATGAAAGGTTTTGGTAAAATTGCTTCTGTGGGGATTATGTATGTTATTCAAACAATTATAAACATTGTTATTCCTTCCGGTTCTGCAAAAGCTGCAATTACAATGCCTATAATGGCTCCTTTTTCAGATTATATTGGAATTTCACGCCAAGCAACTGTTGTAGCTTTTCAATTTGGTGATGGTTTTACGAATATGATTACGCCAACTTCGGGTGTTTTAATAGGTGTTCTAGGAGTTGCAAAAATTCCTTATGATAAGTGGGTAAAATGGATTACTCCTTTTATGATAATTTTAATTATTCTTGGTTTCTTATTGCTAATACCTACGGTTACTATGGATTTGAATGGTTTTTAAAAAATATTAGTAGCATCTTACTTGTTATATTTTGTTTCTTGATATAAATGATTTTTTAGAAGTCCCCCTTAACTGCCCTAACACTAAATCCTTTTTCTTTCAATAAATTTAAAACTCCTTTTTTGCCTGGAAGATGAGCAGCACCAACTGCAACAAAAATTGGATTTTCTTTAGATAGTTTTTCTATTATTTGAATCCAATTACGGTTTCTATCGTAAAGCAATTCATTTTCAAATTCTTGCATACTTTTTTCTGCTTTGAAGAGTTTATTTAGCATTTCTAAATCTTGTTTTTTATAAACTTCAATTATTTTATAATATTCTGTTAAGGGTTGTTTTGAATACATATCTTCACCTGCAATCATTTCAACTTGTTTTTTAATACTTATTTTATCTAGAACATCTACCTGATAATCAGCAGTTTCCAAACCCACAATATTCATATTATTTTTCTTTGCAATTTTATTTAACTCTTGTTCATAAGATTTAATTTTACCTAAAAGCTCAGATAAAACAATTGAAGAGCCAAAAATTGGTTTAATCTTATTCATTTGTTTATACTTCGATTTTTTAATTTTTAGACTATCTAAAATATAGTCCGAATATTTTTTATATTGTTCAACTGACATATAATCTTCAAGAGTTTTTCCTTTCGGCAAAATAATTTTCTTTGCAAGAGCAATTTGTTCTTTTAATGACATATTTATGTCAACTTCAAGCACTAAAGTTTTGCAGTCAGATAATTTCGCTTTCATTAAATCGGTAAAAAAATAATCATCCTCAGGAATTAAATGTATCGTTCCAAAAATATAGGAAGGATTTTCAAGACCATTACCAGAGATTTCCCATAATAATGATTTTTCTGTTACTCTTGTTTCAACAGTTGTAGCATTTGTTTGTGCTTTGATAGAAATTGCAATAAAAATGCAAATAATTAAAAGACTTATGTTTTTCATTTTAACTATATTAAATTGAAAATTGTTTTTGTTTGAATTTTTCTATATAAAAGTAGTATTTCTTTTTCGGAATTTGGTATGTTGTTTTTTGGGTAATGTTCTTTTAATAATCTTACAGATTCACTTTTTACTTTTTTCTTTATAAAATATTTTTCATGCGAAAAGTTCAAAAATTTTATTACTCTAAAAGCATTAAACCAATCAAAAAAACGTTTTGTAAAAACATTAATATTAGGGCTGTTATTTTTAATCTTCTTAAGGTCTTCTTCAAAATTATTTATTTTAAGAAATTCTTGCATTATTTCCTGAACGTCTTCATATTTAAAACTAATAAAAAAAGAATTTATTTTTTTAAAAAACAGTTTTAACAAAATAAATGATTCAAAGGAGTATGTAGAATATTCATTTGTATTATTTTCAATCATTTTAGAAATAGCTGCACCTGTTCCGAAAGGTACTCTGTCTGATATTCTTGGAGAAGGAATAACCTTTGTTAAATTTATTTCACAATAATTCCCAAGAGGTATTATTTTTTGCAAGAAATAGAAATCTTCACCTGCTTTTTTTCTGTTCATTCCGCCTTGTTTTGCGTAAATATCAGCTCGCACAACAAAACTGGAGCCTATTGTATGAAATGCAAAAGGATAGTTTATAAACCTCAGAATTTCAACGAAATACCTTAAATGAAGTTCGTAATTTATAATATTTTTATAAATGTAATCAGGGTATTTAGTTCCTTCTATTGGATGTTGAAAATCTATTGAACAAGCGTTAGTTTTAGGATTTTCTTTGAAATGATTTTCAATTTCAATAAAATAATTTTTTTCAACCAAAGCGTCTGCATCAAAACCGGCAATTAGACCATTGGGTTTGTTTAAAAAATTGTATCTCTGTAATGCTTCATCCATTCCAATTTTTCTTGCTAATCCTACTCCTGCAAATTTCTTTGGAAGGTTTTCAAAATTTAGAATATGAAAACAAATTTTATTGTCATTATTTTTAGAAGCAAACTTTTTTGCTTTTTTATATGTTTCCATATTTTTTAAAACAATATTTTCTGAACTGTTTTCAGCTGAATTTATTAAAACAATAACTTCTACTGTTTGTTTTGGCATTATGCAATCTTTTAATGATTGTAGTGAGCTACACAAATCAGGTTCATTAAAAACAGGAATTACTACAGTTAAAAATAAATTTTTTGAAGGAAGTTTTTTTATTATTGATTCTTTTGCTTGAAATCTTTTAAAATATGTGTTTGCGAAAGACATTTGCGAAATCTTTTAAAAAGAAAATCCGACAATGAGCCGGATTAAATAGTTTATTTGACGAGTTGCCAACTTTAAAAATATATTATTTATTATCTTCGGCATTACTTTTTCCAAGTGAAGCTCTATATCTTTTGTTTAGTCCTTTAATTACATCTTTTGTTATATCAAACTTTTTGTCTGCATATAATATTTGAGAACCTAATGTATCACTTGTAATTATCATGTTATAATTGTGTTCTACATTATATATTTTTAGATAATTTTGAATACTGTCAAGAATTTGAAGAGTCATATTTTGGCTTTTCTCCATCATTTCGGTTTCATATATTTGTTGGTCTTGCTGTATTTTTTGTTGTTGAAGTGCTAATTGTTCTTGTTTTTTTTGCCCTGTTGTAGGTGTCATCATCCTACTTTGAACATCTCTTTGAATCTTTAAAAATTTATTTTGTAATGCTTGGTATCTATTACTTAAATCTGCTTCTTTTTCTTGTCTTTCAATAAGTAATGCAGATTGTAAGTCATTAAAATATTCGTAAGCCTCTGCCAAAGTATCAGTCATTACATATGCAATTTTAAAAGAATTATCTGCGGTTGATTGATTATTAGTAATCTCTTTTCCTTTATCACAGCTTGTTACAAATAGAGCTATTGACATAATTACTGATAAACCTAAAATTATTTTCTTCATTTTTAAAATATTAAATTTGATTATTTATTGGTTTGCAAAGATAATATTTGATGTTAATTATTTCAATTTATTTTCTAATTTTAAAATCTTTATTAATTAATACTCCTTTGTCCTTATTATTAAGGAGTAAATTAAGTGGACTTCTAAAAATTCAAAAATCTTTTACTTTTTGGTTATTATTTTTTGCTTACAAAGCATCTAACCTTCATTAATTAACTAACCAACAACAAGTTATTTGCATTTTCTTATTAAATTATACATCCGAACTTTTTTTAAATCAGACTAACTATGCAAATTGTAAATTAGGTATAATTAGGCACTGTTTTCAACCATTTGAATATTGCTTTTTTTGTATTCCGCTATCGCTCCATAAACTTAAATAAAAGGAAGAGAAAAAAGGGACAACGAAATCAAATTAATCATGCAATTATTTACAAAATAAATAAGTGCCTAGTTTATCCTTTTCCATTTAATACATTTTTTTATCAAAATAAAACTTCTCCACAGTTTCTCTGTGGTCAGGATGTGTTATTTTAACCATTTCCTTAATTCTTTGTTTTATAGTTTTTCCATATAAATCTGCTACTCCATACTCTGTTACAATATATTTAACATGTGCCCTTGTTGTTACTACTCCTGCTCCAGGTTGTAGGAATGGGACTATACGACTTCTCCCATTTCTTGTTATGGAAGGAAGGGCAATAATAGGCTTACCACCTTCTGAATATGTTGCTCCCCTAATAAAATCTAGCTGACCACCTACTCCACTATACATTCTCATTCCTATGGAATCTGCACAAACTTGTCCTGTAATATCAATTTCAATAGCTGAATTTATTGAAACAACTTTTGGATTTTGTCTAATCATTGCAACACTATTTGTATAGTCGGCAGCTTTCATCTCAATAAAAGGGTTATCATCTACATAGTCATATAATTTTTGGCTTCCCATTAAAAATGTTGAAACTGCTTTTCCATGATTTATTGCTTTATTATTAGAATTAATAACATCTTTAAGTATTAAATCTATAACACCATCAGAGAACATTTCGGTATGCAATCCTAAATTTTTATGATTTGTTAGCCTTGTTAATACAGCATTTGGAATACTCCCTATTCCCATTTGCAAAGTGCTTCCGTCTTCTATTAGTTCTGCAATATAGTTACCAATTTTTACCTCCACTTCGTTTGGTTCTGGCATATTATGGGCAACTAAATTTCTATTTACTTCAACCAAAGCATCTATTTCTGAAATATGTATTATACCATCTCCATGAGTTCTTGGCATTTTAGGGTTTATTTCAGCGATTACATAATTTGCATTTTCAATTGCTGCTGGTGTTGCGGCAACAGTAACACCTAGAGAACAATATCCATGCTTATCGGGAGGAGAAACTTGAATAAATGCAACATCTACATCAACTATATTTCTTTTAAATAATAATGGAAGTTCTCCTAAAAATACAGGTGTATAACATCCATTACCTTGTTGAAGAGTATGTCTTACATTCTTTCCTATAAAAAAAGAATTTACAAAAAAACTATCTTTATATTCTATATTTGCATAAGGAGCTTCTCCTTCAATGTGCAAATGGCAAATCTCAACATTCTTTAATTCAGAGTGTCTTTTTGTTAAAGCATTTATTAATGATTGAGGAGCTGCAACTGCTGCTTGAATATATACTCTATCATTAGATTTTACAACTTTTACTGCTTGGTCTGCAGTCATTATTTTTGATTTCATATTTTTTATATATTTTTATTTTTTACTAAAACATGTTTTTTTAATACATAGCATTTAAAATTCCCAGTAAATACAATTTCATTATTTTGATTAAATACATCAGTTTTTACATTTTTAACTTCAAGAGTTTCTTTTTCAATTTTTGCTATTGCAAATAGTTTATCTCCTAGTTGAACAGGCTTAAGAAATTTTACTTCTGATTTCCCTAAAACAACAGTAGGCTTATTAACAGCAAGCATAGCTGCATAATCGGCTAAGCCAAAAACAAAGCCCCCGTGTATTAAATTATAATCATCAACACACATATCTTTGTTTGTTACCAGTTTTACTTTTGCTTCATTAAAATTTAATTCAACAATTTCACCTACTAACTTTTTTGATGTATGTTGATGTGTTAAAATTTTATTATTCATTTAGTTATTTTTTTTATACGTGTTTTTCCTCCCATTTCAAGAACTGCTTTTCGCTTCTGTTCTAATAATTGAAATTTTTCTTTTACTTTCACCTTTTATTATTTTTGTATTTTTGTGCAAATTTAGATTTTTAAAATATAAGTAAAGATGATTATATTCATATTTACTTATATTTTTTGTGGTAATCTAAAATATAAGATTTGAAAATTTTTGATTGAGATAATTTAGTAATAGTATAATTAACCCGCATTATTCATGCGTTTTTTCTTTTTATGAGACGAGGCGACAAACTTTGCAGCTGTATATGAAATACTGCAAAGAGTTTGCAACATTCTTTTCGGTTTAAAGAAAAGACCTCAGGAAAAGAAAAAATGTACCTTGTGTAAAAATAACAGCTAAAATTTGGACTATTTGTATTTTTATATATTTGGCTGTTAGTAAGCATTTTAAATGTATATTTGTTGGATTATTATGAATAATATGGGTTAAGATGGCAGTATCCTTTTTTGTGTGTATTTTTGCTAATTTTCTTACGCAATTATATATTTATGAATACATTTGTGAAGCAAACTTGTTTAGCTTCGCATAATTTTGGGATTAATAATCTATATTTTTAAGTTATTCAAATAAAAATAAGTTCAAACTATTTTGTAGTAAGCTCTATTTTATTTATTCCGCTATCGGTTATTGAATAAAATAAAAGGGGGCTAATAAAGCATTAAGAATAGTAAAACTAATCAGCTTCAATTTATATTTTTAAGTTATCCCTAAATTTGCAAGCCAGGTTTTCACTGTGTTAATTTACAGGAAGTTAAGAGGCAATTTGTATCACTTTAATTTGAAAAGTGAACCCCTGATTATCAATCCTTTAATTGTAAATGTGCAGATATAAGGGTTATATAGAGTTTACCCCAGAAGTTTCTTTGCAGTTTTAACAATATTATTTGCTGTAATTTCAAATTTTTCATATAAAACTTCAATAGGTGCAGAAGCCCCAAAACTATTAATTCCAATAATTTCACCTTCTAAACCTACATATTTATACCAAGACATATCCGCACCTGCTTCAATTGCAATTCTTTTGCTTACTCGCTTAGGTAATACTTCCTCTTTATATTCATCAGTCTGATTATCAAATAGTTCTGTTGATAAAAATGAAACAACACGAGCTTCAATTCCTTGATTATTTAATATATCTTGTGCTTTCAATGCTATTTCAACTTCTGAACCACTTGCCATCAAAATTAAATCTGCTCCATAATCTTCGCTTAAAACATATGCGCCTTTATATGCGTTACTAACTTTGGCATACCCTCTTACACTTCTATCAACAGTTGGCAAAGATTGTCTTGTTAAAATTATTGATGAAGGTCCAGTTGTATTTTTCAATGCAATATCCCAAGCAACAGCAGTTTCATTTGCATCCATTGGTCTTAAATTCAACAAATTAGGAATTGCTCTTAAAGAAGATAAATGTTCTATTGGTTGATGAGTAGGTCCATCTTCGCCCAGCCCAATTGAGTCGTGAGTAAAGACATAAATTACTCTTAGTCCCATAAGTGCTGCCATTCTAATTGCTGACCTCATATAATCGGAAAATACAAAGAATGTTCCTCCATAAGGAACAATTCCGCCATGAAGAGCCATACCATTCATTATAGCTCCCATACCAAATTCTCTTATTCCATAATGTATATATTGTCCGGTATTATTATTATAGCTATATGAATTTTGAGATTTTGCTTTTGTTTTATTTGAAGGGGTTAAATCAGCAGAACCACCTATTAAATTTGGAAGTTGAGTTGCTAACTCATCAATAACTTTTCCAGAAGATGCTCTTGTTGCAAATTTAGTTCCTGCTTCAAACTCCGGAATTTTATATTCAAGCTCTTCCCCATCTATTATTTTTTTTAATTCATTTGCTGCATCTTCATTTTGATTATCATATTTGTCAAAAAGATTATTCCATTCTTTTTCTAAAATATTTCCTTTTTCAATTTTATTTTTGGTAAATTCATAAACTTCTTCCGGCACATAAAATTCTTTGTTTGACATTCCAAGGTTTTGTTTTGTTAGAAGTATTTCTTCTGCACTCAGAGGAGAGCCATGTACGGAAGAGGTTCCTGCAAAATTAGGACTTCCATAGCCAATTATTGTCTTACAAATAATAATTGAAGGTTTATCTGCATTATTTTTAGCATTTTTAATTGCATCTGAAATTTCTTCATGTTTATGACCATCAATTTCTTGAACATACCATCCGTAGGATTCAAATCTTTTTTCAATATCTTCGGAAAAAGAAAGTTTAGTTTCTCCGTCTATTGTTATTTTGTTTGAATCGTATAACAAAATTAATTTATTTAATTTATTATGCCCCGCAAAAGAACAAGCTTCGTGAGAAACCCCTTCTTGAAGATCTCCATCACCAGCAGTTACATAAGTGTAATGGTTTACTATTTGAGTGTTTGTATTATACTTAGCAGCAAGAATATTTTCTGCCAGTGCCATTCCAACAGCATTTGCAATTCCTTGTCCTAGTGGGCCTGTTGTTGTTTCAACTCCCTCAGTATCTTGTAACTCAGGATGTCCTGGGGTTTTGCTATGCCATTGTCTAAATTGTTTAATATCGTCAATACTTAAATCGTATCCGTAAAGATGTAAAAGGCTGTATAATAGCATACTACCGTGCCCACCAGAAAGTACAAATCTATCCCTATCGAACCAATTAGGGTTTTTAGGGTTAAATTCTAAAAATTCATTAAAAAGTACTGTTGTAACATCTGCCATTCCCATAGGAAGTCCAGGATGCCCAGAATTTGCTTTATGTATTGCATCAATTGAGAGAGATCTTACAGTATTTGCTGTTTTTTTTAATAATTCAATATTCATTACAGATAATTTTAAAATTTCTGCAAAAGTAGTATTTTAGAATTTAATTATAAGTATTTTACTAGAAATATTATTTCAAGATATTTATCTGAGTTGGATGTAAGTATAATTATCTGGAAAGTTTTTTCAATCTTTTAAAATGAGAAATTGCAGAATGATATAAACTTGGATAAACATTATATTCAATATTATTCATTTCTGCATGTTTCTTAATTATTGTAGTTATAATAGGATAATAAGTGTGTGGAATATTAGGAAAAAAATGATGTGCAACATGATGATTGAAACCTCCAAAAAAATGAAACATTCTTTTTTTATTTGTACTAAAATCAGCGGTAGTTTGCAATTGATGTTCTGACCATGTATATGGCAGCTTATATTTTTCTGATAAAACAATTTTTTGGTCTTCGCCAACATGTGTGCTTATCAATGCAAAAGTTGTAACTATACTTGTAGAAATATGAAAAATAAAAAAACCCACTATTGCTAAAAACCAACTCCCCGACAGAGAATATGGCAACAAAATAAATAATACAATGTGCATTATTTTTGCAATAATTAGTATTATGATTTCTTTTGAGGGATGTTTGAAAACTTCTTTTAACCCAAATTTATATGTAAAAATATCTTTAAAATCTCTGTAAAAAAACCATACCAATGAATAAAGACTAAAAGCAATTGGCATATATAAATGTTGATATTTATGGTGCTTTTTTATTTCTTGGTATGGTGATAATCTAATAATTTTTGATTGTTCAATATCCATATCCCAATCCTTAATATTTGAAAATTTGTGATGTGAATAGTTGTGTCTTAGTGCCCAAAAATAACCACTAGTCCCAAGAACATAAAAAATCATCCCTGCTATATTGTTTATTTTCTTATTTGCTGAAAAAACGCCATGTGCCGCATCATGCCCAATATTTAAGATTAATGGAACGGCTATTATTCCAATAATGAAAATTATTGAAAAATAAATTAAAATATTTGTTACTGAGAAATATAATAAAGTCATTAAAATAAGAAAAAGACTTAATAGTAATAAGCCCTTTGCAAGCATTTTTGCATCTGATTTTCCTTTGTAATTACCAAGAGCTGATAAAACTTCTTCTTTTAAATCTATAAAGAAATCATCAGTTCTGGCTTTTTTATATTTTGGTATTTGCATTTTAGAGTTTTTGCAGAACTAAAATAATACTTTTTAAAACAAAACTATTATTTTTCTATTTCTTTAATCTTATCCGAAGCTTGTTTTTTATAATCGCTATGTCCATAAGCAATTTCTTTAAGAAGTTTAAGAGCTTCTTCTTTTCGTCCTTGTTTAAGAAGAGTTAAGGATTTATACCATTCAGCACCTTCAACAAATTTATTAAAATCACCTTTTATAATCTTATTAAATTTATTTAGAGCAACATTATATCTCTTTTGATGATAATAGGCAACACCTGCTTTATATATTATTTCATAATCTTTACGATTGCCAATTAAATATTTCTCAAAATCATCAGTTGCTTCTTTATAGCTTTTAACTTTAAAAGAGAGTATTCCTCTATTTCTTAAAGAATTAACAACAAGTTTTGATTTTTTATTTTTATTTATTCCTCTTGATTTGCCAGAAGTAAAAACATTTTCACTTTCTTGTTTTTGTTTATCTACAGTTTCTTTTTTAATATTTTTATTCTCAGTTATAACTTCTTTATCTGAAGTATTTGAACTCCCAAAATTTTCTTCTAGAACAGATTCTTCGTCAGAAACTTCAGTTATCACATCTTCTGTTTCAGAAATTTCATTATTTTTTTCGAGAATATCCTCTTTTTCTGTTTCATTTTCAGTTATATGTTGGGAATCGGAATCATACTGTAAATTTTCAGCAGTTACACCATTTTCTTCAATATTATTAACAATTTTAGAATCTGAGACTTCATTTATTTCAGCTTCACTTCTTTTATCTTCTGAAATAGTATTTATTTCTTTTTTATTAACAACACTTTCATTAGGAGGAAAAATATTCTGGGCTATATCTTTTGAAGAAGAAAAACCAATATCTTTAATCAACAAGCCTATTGATAAGAGCAAAGCAATTGATGCTGCAACTGCAAATATTCTTTTAAAATTTGTTTTTTTTGGTAAGATTGATAAAGATTCAGTTTTAGTTTTTTTATCAATGGAAGTGTTTAATGAGCCAACAATTGAAGTTAAATTATTTTTATTTTCAAGATAAGACAATCCTTCTAACGCATCGCTACACATTAGACAATCTGCAATATGAAGTTCTACTTTTCTATTTCCTTGAACTGACAAATCACCAGACAAGTAGTAATTCATCTCAATATTGGAAAGACAAGTACTTTTGGTGAATATTTTATTTAGGTCAGTCATTTTAGGCTATTAAAATAAAAATTAATATAAAAGCAGATATTCCTGCTTGAATTAAAATATTTTTTAGGTTTCTTTTTCCATTTTGTATATAACTCTTTACTTTTTTTAAAGAATAATCAGTTATTTCTTCAATTTCTGCATAAGATTTATCTTCCATATAAAACAAACGTACACATTCTTGCTGTTCATCATTTAATTGATTCATAGCATCTTGTACGTTTTTAATTTTCGATTCTTTAACATCATTTCCCATAGGATGCGAATTCATGTCATTTTCCATAAAAGTTTCTGAATCTTTTTTTAATTCTTTTTGGTTTTTAAGATTTTTTTTCTGTTTTCTAATATCCATTAAACAATGATTTCTTGTAACCATATACAACCAAGATTTAAAATTTTCAATTTTATGGTTCAATAAATCAGTAAAAAGTTTCTCAAAAATCTGCATTACACTATCGTTGCTTTTGTCTTCGTCTTTATGATATTTCATAGAAACAAGGAAAACAAATTGGGTATATCTTTTAAATAATTCTCCCACAATTTCTTTATCTTCGCTTTTCTTGTATAAAGAAATTAAATCAATATCTGATATGTCGGTATAAATGCTCAAAAATAATTGTTTTGAAAGAGCCACAAAAATAAAAAAAAATAATGAAATTTGAACTTTTAAGTTAAATTTGTATGTTTAAAAAGTAATTACATTTTTTTATAATGTTAAAAAACTATTTATCACTCGTAAAGTTTAGTCATACAATTTTTGCAATGCCTTTTGCAATTATAGGTTTTTTTCTTGCTATAAAAACAAGTCATCTTGAATTATTATCTTATGAAAGCACTAAAATATTTATTTTAGTAGTTTTGGATATGATTTTTGCAAGAAATGCTGCAATGGGTTTTAACAGATGGCTAGACAGAAATATTGATGCTAAGAATTCTAGAACCGAGGTTCGTGAAATCCCGTCAGGAAAAATCAAGCCTAACTATGCACTTTTGTTTGTAATTATTAATTCCGGTTTATTTATGATTGCAACTTATTTTATAAATACACTTGTTTTTATACTTGCTCCTGTTGCTCTTATTGTTGTTTTAGGATATAGTTATACTAAGAGATTTACATCACTTTGCCATTTTATTTTAGGGCTGGGATTATCGTTAGCTCCTGTTGGTGCGTATATGTCTGTTACTGGAAAAATATCATTATTACCGGTTTTGTTTTCATTAACAGTTTTATTTTGGACGGCAGGATTTGACATTATATACTCTCTTCAAGATGAGGAGTTTGACAAGAAAGAGAACTTAAAATCAATTCCAACATATATCGGCAAAAAGAATGCTCTTTATTTATCAACATTGCTTCATATTTCTACGGCAGTTTTTATAATTTGGGCAGGAATTATTGGTGCAGAGTTTTTAGGAATTTGGTATTGGGCAGGAGCATTTTTCTTTGGTTCATCTCTTACGTATCAACACGTAATTGTAAAACACAACGATTTAAGCAAAATTAATTTGGCATTTTTTACAACTAATGGAATTGCTAGTGTTATATTTGCTTTTTTTACGGTTATAAGTTTATATTTTTAATTATAAAAAATATATTATTTATCAATAAGTAAATAAATAGCCCTAATACTTGTTATTTTTTATAACAAATTTCCAAATAATTTATTTATTACCAATTTTAATAACTATTTAAAATAAATGCACATAAAGTTACTTAAAATATTAAATTTTAAAAACTTAGAAGAAGTAAATCTTGAATTATCCGATAAATTAAATTGCTTTACCGGGAAAAATGGTGCGGGAAAAACAAATCTCTTAGATGCAATTTTCTATCTTTCTTTTACTAAAAGCTATTTTAATAATTCCGACTCATTTAATGTAAATACAAACAGTAATTTTTTTCTGATACAGGGAGAATATTTCAGAAATGAAAAAACGGAAAAAATTCATTGCGGTTTTAGTTCTGAAAAAAAGAAAGTTTTTAAACGAAATGACAAGGCATATAAAAAATTTTCTGAACATATTGGTTTGTTGCCTATTGTAATGATTTCTCCCGGAGACAGCATTTTAATTCTTGGAGTAAGCGAAGAAAGACGCAAATATATAGATTCTGTTATTTCACAATACGATAAAGAATATTTGTATTTTTTAATTAAGTATAATAAAATTATAAAACAAAGAAACAGACTTCTTAAAAACTTTACCCAATCTGGTTATTTTGACAAAGATACAATTAGCATTTATAATAATCAGTTGGCAGAATACGGAAGTTTAATTTTTGAAAAAAGAAATGACTTTATTCTTAAATTAAAACCTATTTTTTCAAAGTATTATGAACTAATATCTAAAAAGAATGAAACAGTTGATTTAACATATAAATCTCACTTAAAAAATGATGTTTTTTTACAATTATTAGAACAAAATATTGAAAGGGATAAAGTTTTGGGTTACACAACCAAAGGTATTCATAGAGACGATTTAGACTTTGCAATTAATAATTTTTCATTACGAAAAGCAGGTTCACAAGGCCAGCAAAAGACTTTTTTAATTGCTCTTAAATTTGCTCAATATGAATTTATAAAAGAAATTAGTAAAATAAGTCCATTATTGTTACTTGATGATATTTTCGATAAGTTTGATGCCGAAAGAGTAGAAGAAATTATAAAGCTCACAAGCAATAATAATTTCGGGCAGATTTTTATTACCGATACAAATCCTGAAAGAGTTGAAAAAGTAATTGATAAAGATAAAGGTGAATTTAAATTGTTTAATGTTGAAAAAGGTAAAATAATATAGGGTTTCTTTATAACCAGATTAATTTTTTGATTTATTACCAAAAAGAAAATTGTTTAATATAAAATGTTAAAACTTAGCAAAGGAAATATTATAAGAATTTTTATGTGGCTAATAATGGTTTTTGGCGGAGCTGTAATAAGTATTTATTTTGATACTATTTATTTTAAAAATTTGTTTTATAATCCTATTTTTCACTTTATATCTTTTTTATTTGGCTTACTTTTGTTAAAATTAGTTTTAAAAGCTGCCAAAAATACAGGGGAATTTTTAGCAAAAAATGGACGAGAAGGAAATATTCCACGTTTGCAAACAAATAAATTAGTTACTCACGGTTTATACAATTGTATGCGACATCCTATGCACTTTGGATTAATGTTTTTCTTTCTTGCCATTGCATTATTTATAGGAAGTCCAACTTTTATTATGATTATTGCACCACTAGAAATGCTTTTTATGATTATTATGATAAAATTTTTTGAAGAAAAAGAAGCATATAAAAAATTTGGAAATGATTATATCGATTATAAAAATAAAGTGCCTTTTTTCTCTGTTAAAAAAAAATGTTTGAAAGAGTTATTGAAATAAATGTTAGCAAGTCCAGTTGTGAATATTGCAATAAACATTAAGATTGTAAGAATTTCATTTTAATATTTTCCTTATATTCACACATTTACATTTAAAGGATTGATAGTCAGGGCTTTACTTTTCAAATTAAAGTGATGTAAATTATCTCTTAACTTCCTGTAAATAAACATAGTGAACCCCTGACTTGCAGATTTAAGGTTTTTAAAAAAAATACGCCTCGACTATCATTATATTAAGGGAACTTCTAAAAATATTCCCTAATTTTTTCCATAAATTCTTCCGGAGGATTTGTTGGTTTTCCAGTTTTCATATCTACAAAAACTAAAGTTGTATTTCCAGTATTTATTAGTTTGCCTTGTTCATTAAAAACTTCATATTCAAATTCCATTTTTTTTGTAGGAAGATTTTTTACAGTAACTTTAATAGTAAGTTCATCATCGTAATATGCAGGAAGTAAGTACTTTACATTTAATAAAGCAACCGGCATCATTACACCACTTTTTTCCATTTGAGTGTATGTCCAACCAATTTTTCTTATCATATCGGTTCTTGCAACCTCATAATAAAGCGGATAATTTCCATAATAAACATAAGCCATTTGGTCAGTTTCTCCGTAGCGTACTCTTATTTTTGTTTCTGTTGTTAACATATTGTTAATTTTAATATTTTCTAAATCTTAAAGATTTGAAAAATCTGTTTATTTGTTACCTTTGCACAAAACTAAAATAAAAAAACGAATGACAAATAAAAGACCTTATATATTAGTAACGAATGACGACGGAATAACCGCAAAGGGTTTAAGAATTTTAATTGATACGGCAAAAAAGTTTGGTGATGTTTTGGTTGTTGCACCCGATGCCCCGCAATCTGCAAAATCTCATTCAATAACACAAGCAATACCTATAAAAATTGATAAAATTATTGAAGAAGAAGGATATGCAGAATATTCAACTTCTGGTACTCCTGTTGATTGCGTTAAAATTGCAATACACGAACTGTCCAACAGAAAATTTGACTTAATACTATCAGGAATTAATCATGGAGCAAACACTTCTGTAAGTGTCTTATATTCAGGAACTATGGCAGCTGCAATTGAGGGAGCAATGCACAAAATTAAATCTGTTGGCTTTTCAGTTGATAATCATGACCCAAGTGCAGATTTTAAAGATGTCATTCCGTACATGGAAAATATTATTTCTGAACTTATAAAAAAAGAACTTCCAAAAGGAGTTTGTTTAAATGTCAACTTCCCAGATGTTACAAAAGTTACAGTAAAAGGAATTGTTGCCGTAAAAGGAGCTGATGGTGTTTGGGGTGAAAAATTTGTAAAGGCCAATGACCCACATAAGCGTAACTTTGTTTGGATAACAGGAGCATTAACAAATAATGAAGCGGGAAGGGAAGATACAGATTTATACCAAATTGAACAATGCTATGCGACAGTAACACCGATTAAACTTGATTTTAATTATATTAATTATTTAGATGAACTTTCAAATTGGGAGTTTAACAAACTATAAAGTTTCTGTTTGAAATAGATAATACCAATAAAAAGTTTCTATTTATAATAGAAACATTTTCATTCTGATTTGCGTTTTAAAATTATATAAGTATGTGTTATTCTAAAAAAACAAATTCAAAATCCTAAAAAAAATAAAAGTTATTCCTGTTTGGGAATGGATATTGAGATGAAGACACCTAATAAAAAACAAAAAATAATAATTTCTGTTACCAACGACCTTGTTGCTGATAATCGCGTACATAAAGTTGCTGGTTCATTAATAAAGTTCGGTTTTGATGTTTTGCTTGTCGGAAGAAAACTGAAAGGAAGTTTACCCGTAAGCAGAGAGTATAAAACCAAACGTTTTAAACTTCTTTTCAATAAAGGTGCAATGTTTTATGCCTGTTACAATATTCGTTTGTTTTTCTTTTTGCTTTTCGCGAAAGCGGAAATATTTTTATCGAATGATTTGGATACTTTGCCGGCAAATTTTCTGGTTTCAAAAATCAGAAATAAAAAATTAGTTTACGACAGCCACGAATATTTTACCGAAGTGCCCGAGCTTGTAAACCGACCGAGAATAAAACGTATTTGGGAAAATATTGAAAAACGCATATTACCGAAAATAAAGCTCTCTTATACTGTATGTAATTCTATTGCAAATGTTTACAATGAGAAGTACGGCATTGAGATGAAAGTTGTCCGTAATATTCCGCCCTGTAACTCAGAAACAGGAAGTAAGCAAACACCGCTTTTTTATGAACTTACAAAACGGAAAAAAGTAATACTTTACCAAGGTGCGGTAAATATGGGCAGAGGAATTGAGCAAGTTATTGAAGCCATGCAATATGTCGATGATGCGTTTTTTGCAATAATAGGCGACGGCGATATTTATGACGATGCAAAAAAACTCGTTTCTCAATTATATCTTAAAGGAAAGGTTTTCTTTTTGGGCAAAGTTCCGTTTAACGAATTAGCAGCAAATACAAAAAAAGCATATATCGGTATTTCGCTTGAACAAAATATCGGGCTTAATTATTACTATGCACTTCCCAATAAATTATTCGATTACATTAGAGCAAATTTGCCTGTTCTTGCAAGCCGTTTGCCGGAAATTGAAAATATTGTAAAGACTTATGACATAGGTTGTTTTATTGAAAATCATAATCCGAAACATATTGCCGAAAAGATAAATTATATGCTTAATTCTCCCGAACAATATCAAACTTGGAAAGAAAACCTGCAAAAAGCATCGGCGGAACTTTGTTGGGAAAATGAAGAGGAAATTTTGAGGGAAATATTTTTATAAGTAGCCAAATGTGTGTGTGTGTGTGTTTACATGGTTTTGGCTGGCTCTAAAATCATAAGATTTAATAAAAAAATCATCATAATTGTAAATTATGATGATTTAAAAATTATTTACTAAATTAATTATTAATTTTTCAGAAATTTCTTTGTGATTTCCTTGAAAGGAAGGAAAATCTTAATAAAATATATTCCGTTTTTCAACTTGCTTATATTAATCTCATTTGTTTGATTGTCGGCTTTAACTAACTTTCCGGAAACAGAGTAAATTTCAATTTTTTTAACTATTTTATTTTTTGTTGATGATATTTGAATTATATCTTTTGCAGGATTCGGATATATATTTATTTCATCAGTATCAGTTAATATCTTATCAATTCCTGTTGAAGGTAATTCATAATTTTGAGCATAAATTTGTAAACCGTTACCTTTATCTTCAATAAACACTGCAACTGCTTGATTGTTTACGATTTTTGTAAAATGAACTCTTTTTTTATTTGCCGAATAAGTAGCAACAGGTATTGATTCTTCTATCCATGCAAAATCTCCGTTTTCGTCAAGTAACACAACGTCTAGTGTTGTTGGAGTTGCTCCGTTGTCAAAACCTTTTTTTATTAAAAAGAACGGATTATCATTTATTAATTGTAAGTCGCCTGCATGTATCTCAGAATTTTCACTTATGCTATAAATATGTTTTGCGGTATCAGATAATTGTCTGGCACCTGTTTTTTTATCAATTTTTTGAATATATTCACCCATATTGGAAGTAACAGGGTCTATATATGAACAAACAGACCAAATATATTGAGATTGAGTGTCAAATGCTATTTTTGTTGGTACTTCATAAGCAGTTTCTCTGGTATCAAAATCCATCCCGTTTATTGCCCACGGTAATGTTCCGTCAGGATTAATTCTTTGCAAAAATGAATCAAATCTTGTACTTGTAGAGGCAGAATAACCGTAATAAACGGTATCGGCATTTTGAACTCCGCTGTAATTTTTATTATAAGCAGTTGCTTTATTTGATAATTGAACGGGAGAAGTCCATTGTGCTATCCCGTCTGTATCGTATCTTTGTGCATAAAGAGTAGAACTTACACCATAATTATATGTATGAAAAATAACAATAGATCCTCCGTTTGATAATTCAAACATATCACCAGGAGCAGTTTTGTTTGAACCACTTTCAATAGTTTGAGGACTTGCCCAAACAGCATTTCCGTCAATGTCATATTTTTGTAATAGAGCTTGATTTCCGGGCATCCACGATACTAACAACTCGCCAGTCGATATAGGAAGTATCTTTATATTAAAACCTGTACCTAAGGATATTCCGTTAGCTCCCCATAATTGATTTCCTGTTTTATCTAACTTAAAAATATGTCCCGAATAATCCTGAGTTCCAGTAGCGCTGATATATAAATTGTCATTACTGTCAATTGCAATATACCATTCCATCGTAAATGAACTCATGGGAATTTGATCGCTTACCAACATTCCTTCGTTACCGAATTGCCTGTTTCCGTCAACATCTAACAATTGTAACCTTAATTCATAGTTTGTGGGATAACTTACTGATTTCCAAAAAACAACATAGGTTTGTCCGTCGGATGTCCCTATGGCTTTCATATCCTCGCTTACTGATTCGGCAACGAGTGTGTTTACATCGGTATCTGTTGTCCATTGAGCATATAGATTGGCAGAAATAAAAGTTAATAATAGTAAAATAAAATTTTTCATGATAATGAATTTTTAGAATTAATATTTTAATTTAATTTTTTAATTATCTTTTTTAAAGCTGTTTTTTTTGTTTCAGTATCTTTTAACAGTTGGTCTATATTCTCTTCTTTTTTATATTTTTTCTTTTTGGGCATCTTGTTTTTGTATATTTCTTATGCAAACTTACGGTTACAAAAAGTCTGTAAAAAATAAATTTACATATTTAAAATACTCATAAGTATTTTTTTTGCACTAAAAAAACACTCATTTAAGTATAATATGTTGTAAATAATTACATTATAGGATTTAATATTTTGAGTTAAATCTTGAAAAAAGGAAAGTTCTTGTTATAAATATCAGCTTAAACTGTTTAAATATGCAGTTAAATCTGTTTTTGTATTGGTAAGTTGAAGTTTTTTTCTTAATCGAGTTCTGGCATTTTCTACCGATTTTAATGACTGCCCGATTATTAATGATATTTCTTTTGAGGAAAGATTAAGCAGTAGCAGAGAACAAAATCTTCTGTCTTTTGCCGTAAGTTTTGGATGTTTTTTATTTAAATTTCTTATGAAATTTTCGTGTACTTTCTCAAAACTAAGTTCAAATTCATTCCATATATTTGTGTTTAATTCTTTTGATAAACGCTTTATAATAAAGTCAACGGCAAGTTCAGTTTCTTTTTTTACGGCTTTAAGTTTTACCTGTTTTAAATCAATTAATATGCTTTGTATAATTTCGGTTCTGTGAATTTCTGTCATTGCCTTGGAAATTAAAGTTTTGTTTTTTAATTCCAGTTTTGAACGTAGTTCATTTCTTTTTGCTTCAATCAGTTTTTTTTCTAATTGTATTTTTGAAAGACGGTTTTTATATTTTACAAGAAAAATTATTAAAATAAGTAAAACAGAAATCATGCTTAATCCAATTATTATATAGAAAAATCTCTGCTTATTTTCTTTAAGTGTTCTTATTTCTTCTTTTGTTTTGTATTCTAATTCTAATTTTAATCGTTCAATATTTACGGCTTTCTCTTCAACATTAATACTGTCTCTTATTTCGTCAAATAATTCAAAATATTTTGAAGCATTTTTATAATCGTTTTTGACAATATATGCTTTGTAAAGAGTTCTTACAGCATCTTGATTTTTAAAGCTGTATATATTATTTTTTAATAAATCAATTGCTTTTTTTGCATAATAAATGGAAGAATCAATCTTATCGGTTTTTAGAAAAAAATCGGAAGTCAATTGAAAAACCATACTTTTTATATCAATATCAATATCTGTTTTGCCTGTTTTAAGGGCTTTTTCAAAAAAATATTGTGCTTCTTTTTGTTCATTTTTTAAATAATAAATACGTCCTAGATTTGTGTACAAGTAAGCATTAAGTTGAGTATTATTCAGTTTCTTTGCAATCTTTAATGATTTCAGATAGTAAAATTCTGACGAATCGGTATTTTCTTTAAAATATAAAGTGCCTATATTGTTTAATATTTTAGCTAAATGAAGAGAGTCTTTTTGTTTCAATTGATATTCATAAACTTTTTGAAAATAATATAATGCTTTATCTTTATTATTCATTCTGGCATAAATAATAGCTAAATCATTTTCCAATTTAAAAATTTCGCCTTTTTCAATATTTTTATTGTAAATATTATATGCTTTTTGATAAAAATCCAAAGCTATATCTAATACATCTTTATCATAATAAATATCTGCAACCGTAATATAAGTTTTTGCTAATGTTTTGTCAGATTTAGAACTTTTGGCTTCTTTTTCGGCATATTCCAAATAATGTTGTGCACGTTCCCAAGCTGTATCTTTTAGTTTTCGAGCAATTTTATTGCTTATATTTGCTCTTTCGATACTGCTTTTTTCAAATGTTAAGCTGTCAATTTGCTGATTAACATTACTTTGTGACAGTAAAGAATTGTAAGTGGATGTTAAAATAAGAATTAAAGAAAAAAATCTAAGCATTTTTTGTAAATAATTAAATTAAAAACAAATATACATTATTTATAGGTTTTTATTAAAATTTATGCTTAATTCTCCCGAACAATATCAAACTTGGAAAGAAAACCTGCAAAAAGCATCGGCAGAACTTTGTTGGGAAAATGAAGAGGAAATTTTGAGAGAAATATTTTTACCTTTGTAAAATTATTAAAAATAGATTAAGAACTAAAAAAAAGAAATGAAAACATATTTTTATATTATTGTTTTTCTGTTGTTAAAAAGTATTGTATTTTCTCAAATAGATAAAAATGAAGATGTTAAAATACATATTGCCAATGCTTATCATAATCGTGGTTTTGTTGAAGTTGCATTTGATTTTATAAATAATACAAATGACACATTAAAAATATATTCCCTAAACAGAAGAGATCGTAAAAAAGATTTTAGAGCTAAATATAAGTTGTTCGGTTTTGAAGAATTTAGTTATGAAATATCTATTAAAACAAAAATGATTAATACAAGTAAAAGTAAAGATGATGGTGATTCTTTTGAAATTGAGGAATTTAGTGAATATGAAAATCCTTTTTTTTTGAGAGGTAAGTATTCTGTAATCTCAGTACTTCCAAATAATAAAAAACGTTTTTCAGTTATAAAAGAAATAAAAAATTATCATCATCTTTTGTATGATAGTGTTGAGGTCTCAGCTCAAATAACATATAACACTTTTTTTATAAAAAAGAAAGTAGTAAAAAAGATGAAACGTGATATTCTAAAAGAAATAAAGAAAAATAAAAAATTAATTAAAAAAGAACTCAAAACACCTGATGAAATTAATAAATTTAGGAAAAAGTGTTATAATCCAAGAAAACTTACTGAAAAAGAAAAAGAACTTTGCAAATTAATTTCTAAAGTTAGAGATTTAAAATATTCAAAAATAAAAACTCTTAATCATATAGAGTATTTACTAAAACTTTCAAAACTAAATGTTAAATCTAAAGTATTTACAAAAAATATAAAAAAATAATTTTACAATAAATATATTGTAGAAGTAGCCAAAATAAGAGTTTGTAGATGATAGTAAATATTCAAATACCAAACAACAATATTCCTGAAAGAAAATACATTATTGATATTCTCTTTACAGAATTTTTAGGTGTTGAATACTCTATTGAACTTGCTAATATTAGTTGCTATAAAATTAGTTTTCAAGATAAAATAATTGAAATTGAAGATGCCTTTTTTAATCAGTTTCCTAAAAATCTGTCATATTTAAAAGAAGAAAACATACCAAATAAAGTAATTTTTGCAAAAAATAAATTTACTCCCGAAAAAAACATTCCTGTTCTTTACGGAAATTTAGATGTTGTAGTTAGCGATAAATCAGTAAGTTGCGGGATTGATATCTTTGCATCTTCCTTTTTTATGCTTACGCGTTGGGAAGAAAATGTAATTTGCGAAAAAGATAAACACGGCAGAACGCCGGATGAATTACAACTTTCCGTAAAGCATAATTTTAATGAAAGACCGATTGTAAACGAATATGTCGAAATGTTGCGACAAATGTTTTTACATCTCGGATTTGAAATAAAAAATAAGCATAAATACAAAACAAAAATTACCCACGATATTGATTTTTTTGCCCGTTATGATAAGTTTTCGAAACTTATAAAAGCAATCGGCGGAGATATTTTTGTAAGAAAAAGTTTTAAAAAAGCAATTAATACTTTACAAATATATTCCAAAATTAAAAAAGGCAAAGCAAAAGATCCCTACGATACGTTTGATTATTTGATGAATTTATCGGAAAAAGCCGGATTAAAATCACATTTTTATTTCATACCCGCAATGCTCGGCGAAGACGATGCTCAGTATAATATTTCTGATAAAGGGGTTATGAAAACAATGTTGCATATAAATAAAAGAGGGCACATTGTAGGAATTCACGGGGCATACCGCTCATACAAAAATAAAAATTTATATTATGAAGAATTGAAACGTTTTCCGAAAAATATAAAAATTGAAGAAGGCAGGCAACATTTTTTGCGTTTCAAAAATCCGGAAACTTGGCAGATGCTGGAAGATTGCAAAATTAAAAAAGACAGCACAATCGGTTTTATAAATAATGTCGGTTTCAGAGCCGGAACTTGCTTCGAATATTCTGGTTTTAACATACTTACAAGAGAAAAACTAAAATTAAAAGAGCAGCCCTTAATTGTAATGGAGCAGGCATTAATTAAAAAATATCCCGATAAAAATGATTTTTTTAACAAAATAATTGCTCTTAAAGACACTGTTAAAAAATATAAAGGTATTTTTGTGTTTCTTTGGCATAATAATAATTTTAATGTTGAAGAATGGAAAAACTTTAAGACTGTTTATAAAAAAGTCATAAACAATTTATAATTTTGCTTACAATTAAATATCAATGAAAAATATTCTTATAACAGGGGCTGATGGCTTCATAGGTTCTCATTTAACAGAAATGCTTTTAGGTTTAGGATACAATGTAAGAGCTCTTTCTCAATATAATTCATTTAATTATTGGGGATGGTTAGAAAACATACCTGCGAGAGACCAATTAGAAATAGTTTCCGGAGATATTAGAGACCCCAATTATTGTAGAGAAATCACCAAAAAAATTGATACTATTTTTCATCTTGCAGCACTTATTGCTATTCCATATTCATACATAGCTCCCGACTCTTATGTTGACACAAATATTAAAGGAACTTTAAATATATGCCAAGCAGCAAAAGATAACGGAGTAAAAAGACTTATTCACACATCAACATCTGAAGTGTACGGCACAGCACAATATGTACCTATTGATGAAAAACACCCGAAACAACCTCAATCTCCATATAGTGCAAGCAAAATTGGTGCGGATATGATGGCTATGTCTTTTTATAACGCATTTAATTTGCCTGTTACAGTTGCAAGACCTTTTAATACATATGGGCCAAGACAATCTGCAAGAGCTATTATTCCTACAATAATTACCCAAATAGCTAACGGAATAAAAGAAATAAAATTAGGAGATTTAACACCTACTAGAGATTTTAATTATGTTAAGGATACATGCAGAGGGTTTATTGCTTTGGCAGAAAATAATGAAACAATAGGTAAAGAAGTTAATATTTCTTCAAACTTTGAAATTTCAATGATTGACACTTTAAAACTTATAAAAAAAATTATGAATTCTAATGTTAATTTTATTACTGACAGACAACGTATTAGACCTAAAAAATCAGAAGTTTTAAGGTTATGGGGAGATAACTCTTTAATTAAGAAACTCACTAACTTTTCTCCTGAATATTCAATTGAAGACGGATTAAAAGAAACATGTAAATGGTTTTCTGATAAAGAAAATTTAAAAAAATACAAATCTAATATCTATAATATTTAATTCTATGAATGATTTTGAACAAACAATTGATTTTATTAGAAAAAGATATAATACAAAAGGTTTTATTCCGCTTCATGAACCTAGATTTTCTGGAAATGAGAAAAAATACTTATCTGAGTGTATAGATAGTACGTTTGTTTCAAGCGTTGGAAAATTTGTTGATTTATTCGAAAAAAAAATATGTGAATACACAGGAGCAAGATATGCTGTTGCCGCAGTAAATGGCACTGCTGCTATTCATATTTCTTTATTATTATCCGGTGTTAAAAAAGATGACGAAGTTATTAGTCAGCCACTAACTTTTATTGCTACTGCAAATGCAATTTCATATACTGGTGCAAATCCTCTTTTTATTGACGTAGATCTAGACACAATGGGTTTATCTCCCAATAAATTAGAGATTTTCTTAAAAGAAAAGACTATAAAAAAGAAAAACAATATTACCGGCAAATTTGAAACCTATAATAAACAAACTAAAAAATGTATTTCTGCTTGTATTCCAATGCACACATTCGGACATCCTGCAAAAATTGATGAAATAAAAGATATTTGTAATGAATATAATATTGCATTAATTGAAGATGCAGCTGAAAGTCTTGGAAGTTTTTACAAAGAAAAACATACTGGAACATATGGTTTATTAGGAACATTAAGTTTTAATGGAAATAAGACTATAACAACAGGTGGCGGAGGCATGATTATTACAAATAATGAAAAACTTGCAAAACTTGCAAAACATCTAACAACACAAGCCAAAGTTCCTCATAAATGGAATTATGTTCATGATTTTATTGGCTACAACTATCGTCTTACAAATTTAGCTGCTGCCCTGGGTGTTGCTCAGATTGAACAGTTGCCAAAATTCATTAAATCTAAAAGAAAATTAGCACAAGAATATATCTCTTTTTTTAATTCTTCCGGAATTACTTTTTTTAAAGAACCAAAAAATTGTGAATCAAATTATTGGCTAAATGCAGTATTGCTAAAAAACAGAAAAGAGAGAGACTTATTTTTAGAAAAGACTAACTCAAAAGGTATTATGACACGCCCTATTTGGGAACTTATGAACAGATTACCAATGTTTAAAAATTGTCAAGTAGAGAATATTGATAACTCTGAATTCTTAGTTGACCGTGTTGTAAATATACCAAGTAGTGTTATATAAAAAAATACTATGAGTAGAATAATCAAAAAAGAGAATAAAATAGGAGGAGAATATGAAATTAACCCGCAAGAATTAAATGATTTAGAAATTCTAAAAACGCCTAACAAAACATCTATGTTTTCTAATGGTCGTTCTGCTTTAATGTTTATTTTAAAACAAATATCTATTCAAAACACTTCAATCGTTTATTTGCCATATTATATATGTCCTTCTGTTGTTTCCGCTTGTAAAAATTCAAAATTTAAGGTAAAATTTTATGAATTAGATGAAAAATTCTTATTTCCCATTAATTTATTATCTAAAATAGAACACAATTCAAGCATAATTTTAGTTAATTATTTTGGTTTTATTAACAACAACAAAATTATTAAAACTATCAAAAACAAAAGGCCGGATATAATTACTATTAATGATAGCGTTCAATCTTTTTGGACTTTTAATAAATCTATTGCAGATTATTCTTTTACAAGTTTAAGAAAACAATTTGCAATACCAGATGGAGCATTAGTATATCATAATAATAAGATTATAAAGCCAAGTTCTAAAATAAAAGAAAATAATTTTTTCACAAAAAAAGTTCAAGCTTCAGTTTCAAAATTCAAAAAAGAAGAAGATTATATTTATTTGAATCTTTTTGAAGAAGGAGAAAAAATATTAGATAATGAAAAAAGCATTACAAAAGCGTCAATTATTGCAGAATCAATTTTTAATAAAACAGATTTTGAGACAATAACTACGAAAAGAAAGGAAAATTATAAAACCATATATGAATTAGGACAAAAACATAGTTTAGATTTTATTTTTCCATATTCAGAAGAAATAATTCCTTTATGTGTACCCATTAAAATTAATAATAGAAATAAAATCAGAAAAGAATTATTTCAAAACAACATCTTTCTTCCAATACATTGGATTTCAGGCTATTACAATAGAAAATCGAAAATGTCAAAAGAAATGGCTGACAATGAAATATCTCTAATAATTGACCAAAGATATTCAGAAGATGCCATGATATTTCAAATTAAAACTTTAATTTCATTAATAAATTAAAAACGTTTAAATTTATAAATTTTTCAAATGATTTCAGAAAACAACCATAAAATATTAACAACTAAAGAGAAACAATCTTGGAATCATTATCTTGAAAAACTCCCAATAGACAAACAAGATATATATTATACACCTAATTATTACAAAATTTATGAAAACTATGGAGATGGAAAAGCATATTGCTTTGTTTTTCAAGAAGAAAATAGCATTGCAATTTATCCTTTTTTAAAAAATAGCATAAATAAACTTGGATATGATTTAGAAACTGAATACTATGACATTCAGGGGGCTTATGGATACAATGGAATTATTTCAAATAATTACGAAAAGTCTTTTAAAAATAAGTTTTTCAAAGAATTTGAAAAATATTGCAATAGTGAAAATATAATTGCAGAATTTACACGATTTCATCCACTTATAAAAAATCATATGTTTACATCAGAAAAAATGGATGTTTTTTTAGACAGAAAAACTGTTTTTTTGGATGTAACAAAAAAAAATGATGAAATATGGGCAAACTCATATTCCTCAAATAATAGGAATATGATTAGAAAAGCTTTAAAAAACAATATTAAAATTTTTGAAAGTAAAAATAAGGATAGTTATATTGAATTTTATAAAATATATACTGAAACAATGAAAAATGTTGGGTCAGAGAAATATTTATTTTTCAATGAAAACTATTTTATAGATTTTATTAATTTACTTCCTTCAAATCACAAACTTATTCTTGCAAAAATTGATAATCAAATAGTTGGCGGAATGATATTAATGTTTTCAAAAAATTTTGCACACTATCATTTATCCTCTCGAAAAGCAAAATATGGCAAATTTGCCTTAAATAATCTATTTTTAGATTATGCTATTAAAGAAGCAAAAAAAGAAGGCTGTAAACTATTTCATTTTGGAGGAGGAACAAACTCAGACCCAAAAAATTCTTTATTAAAATTTAAATTAAATTTTTCAAAAGACAAATCAAACTTTTATTTTGGAAAAAAAATTTACAACTTTGAAGTATATAATAAAATCATTAATATTTGGGAACAGAATAATAAAAATAAAAAAGAATCTTTAAAAAAAGTTCTTTTAAGGTACAGAATGTAATTGAATTAAACAATAAGGCTCTAATTTCAAATATTTTGACACCCAAGGACATACTTATTAACTTAGCAAACAGGTTTCATACACAACAAAGTAAATGTTTATATGTGCAAATGAAAACAATTATTGCAAATATAAATATTTAAACAACTCATTAAATATCAGTTAATTATACACTTTCAAACAGATGAAAAAAACAATAATAATAGCAGAAGCAGGTGTAAACCATAATGGAAGTTTAAAATCTGCAAAAAAACTTATTGATGTTGCAGTTGAAGCAGGTGCAGATTATGTTAAATTCCAAACCTTCAAAACAGAATTTGTAGTATCTAAAAAAGCCAAGAAAGCAGAATATCAAAAACAAACAACTAACTCAGAAGAATCTCAATATGAGATGATTAAAAAACTAGAACTTAATAAGGAAGCACATGTTGAACTAATTAAATATTGTAAAAAAAAACATATAAAATTTTTGTCCACACCTTTTGACCTGTTCAGTATTGATTTACTTTTTGATTTAGGAGTTGAATTATATAAAATTCCTTCTGGAGAAATTACAAATTATCCATATCTAAAAAAAATTGCAAATAAAAAGCTACCAGTAATATTATCTACCGGAATGGCAAATATGTCTGAAATTAAAGAGGCATTAGGCATACTTTTAAGAAATGGATTAAATATTAAACAAATAACAATACTCCATGCAAATACAGAATATCCTACTCCAATAGAAGATGTAAATCTAAAAGCAATGCTAACAATAGGACAAACTTTTAATACTAAATTTGGATATTCAGACCATACTTTAGGAATTGAAATTCCAATAGCAGCAACTGCAATGGGAGCTTCTGTTATTGAAAAACATTTTACATTATCTAGAGAAATGGAAGGGCCGGACCATAAAGCAAGTTTAGAACCAAAACAACTAAAAGCAATGGTTACAGCAATTAGAAATATTGACTTAGCAATGGGTAGCGGAATAAAAAAACCTTCTCCATCTGAAATAAAAAATATCATAATTGCACGAAAAAGTATTACTGCAAACTCTGATATTAAAAAAGGTACTATATTTACAGAAAAAAATATAACAGTAAAAAGACCCGGAAATGGAATTTCTCCCATGAAATGGGATGAAGTTATAGGCACAAAAGCTGTAACTGATTTTAATGAAGATGACTTAATAACTTTATAAATGAAAATAGGAATCTTAACAAGTACACGTGCAGATTTTGGAATGTATATTCCTTTAATTGAAGAACTTTTAAACGATTCTTTTTTTAAAACAGAACTAATCGTTTTTGGTTCTCACCTTTCAAAAAATAAAGGCTACACAATAAACGAAATTAAAAATCAGGGCTATACTGTTAAACACAAGATAGATACGCAAGTTAATGGAGATACACCCTATGACATATCAAAGTCAATAGGTGAAACAATTACTCTTTTTGCAGACTTTTGGAATAAAAATTCTTTTGATTTAATTATAGCTTTGGGAGACAGGTACGAAATGTTAGCTGCTGTTCTTTCTGCAAGTACTTTTAATATTAAAATAGCACATCTATATGCTGGCGAAACCACTTTGGGAGCAATTGACAATGCGTACAGACATAGCATTTCTCTAATGTCTGAATACCTATTCGTTTCTACAGAAAACTACAAAAAAAGAGCTGAAGAAATAAACCTACAACCAAAAAAAGTTTTTAATGTAGGAGCCCTAAGTATTGACAATTTAAAAAGTTCCAAATTTCTATCTAAAAAACAGTTTTTTAAAACTTTTAATATTGATTTATCAAAACCATCTATACTATCAACATTCCATCCTGAAACAGTTTCATTTAATAAAAATGAATTTTACATAAAAGAATTATTAAATGCTTTTGAAGAATTAAGGTATAAATATCAAATAATTATAACTATGCCAAATTCCGATACAATGGGATTATTAATTAGAAAAGAAATTAAAAAATTTGCTGAAAATAAAGATGAAATAATACTTATTGAATCTTTTGGAATGAAAGGATACTTAACTTGTATGAAACATTGTAAAATGTTGATAGGAAACACATCAAGCGGTTTTGGAGAAGCAGCTTTTTTTCCAAAATGGGTAATAAATTTAGGAAATAGGCAAAAAGGAAGAATTTTAACAGAAAATATAAAAACAATACCAATAAAAAAAGATTTGATTATTAAAACTGTTAATAATATTGAAAACTCTACATTACCGGAAGACTGTAACATATATGGAAACGGAGATTCTGCAATAAAAATAATAAAAATTTTAAAAAGTTTAAACTAAAAAAATATTTTGGAAAAATACACAATTCATAAAAGCAAAACAATAATTGATGCCTTAAAAAAACTCAACAATTTGCCTTCATTATTAACAGTTTTTGTAATTGATAATGAAAAAAAAGTCATAGGAACACTAACTGACGGAGACATAAGAAGAGGAATAATAAAAGGATTAAAGATTGAAGATAACTTAGAACTTTTTATTTTTAAAAATTTTAGTTTCTTAATTGATGGAGAAGATAACTTTTCAAAACTAAAAGAATTTAGAAACAGAAAACTCAAAGCAGTTCCTTTATTAAATAAAAATAATCAATTATTAAAAATCTACAATTTTTCAGAAATAAAATCAATACTTCCTGTTGATGCAGTTATTATGGCAGGAGGCAAAGGAATACGATTACGCCCATTAACTAAAAAAACACCAAAACCTCTTTTAAAAATTGGAAACAAAGAAATAATTGCCTATAACTTCGACAGACTTTTTCAGTATGGAATTAATAACCAGCACATTACAACCAACTACCTTTCCAAGCAGATAGAATATTTTTGTAAAAACTACAATAAAGAAATAAATTTCAATTTGGTGCAAGAACCAAAACTTCTTGGAACAGCAGGAGCATTAAGTTTGATTGAGGACTTTAAAAATGACACAATTCTTTTAATGAACTCAGATTTGCTTACCAATATTGATTATGAAGATTTTTATAAAACATTTCTATCGAAAAATGCAGATATGCTAGTGGCATCAATTCCATATAAAATAAATTTACCTTATGCAGTATTTGAAGCAGAAAACAGAAATGTTACATCTTTAAAAGAAAAACCGAACTATACATATTATGCAAATGCCGGCATTTATTTATTCAAAAAAAAGATGCTAAAAATAATACCAAAAGGTAAAGTATATAATGCAACAGACTTTATGGAAGAAATTATTAATTTAAAAATGAAATTAATACACTACCCTATTCGAGGTTATTGGCTGGACATTGGAAAACACGAGGATTTTGAAAAAGCACAAAAAGACATTTCGCATATTAATTGGGATTAATAAAGATTTATGTTAAATAATAAGAAAATTTTAGCAATAATTCCGGCAAGAGGAGGCAGTAAACGCTTAAAAAACAAAAACATACTCAAACTTGCAGGAAAACCACTTATAAACTGGACAATTGAAGCTGCAATAAACTCGCAATACATTGACAATGTTTTAGTTACAACAGATAGCGAAAACATTTCTAAAATAGCAATAAAATGTGGAGCTTCTGTCCCAAGTCTCAGGCCTAAACACCTTGCAAAAGATACAACTTCAAGTTTTGATGTTGTTGAATACTGCATTAACAATCTTAATGAAAAATTTGATATACTCATACTTCTTCAGCCCACATCGCCATTGAGAAACAATATTGATATTGATGATGCTTTAATATTTTTTGAAAAGAAAAATGCAAAAGCAGTTGTATCGGTATGTGAAACTGAGCACTCTCCTCTTTGGTCAAACACTTTGCCTAATGATTTTAGTATGGACAAATTTATAAAAAAAGAAAATGTAAATATTAGATCGCAAGACCTCCCAACTTATTATAGGCTAAATGGTGCAATTTATATTTCAAATATTAAAGACCTACTTTTCCAAAAACAATTTATATTAAAACAGAAAACTTATGCCTACATAATGTCGCAAGAAAAATCTGTTGATATTGATAATAAATTAGATTTTTTAATAGCAGAAGCTGTAATTAATCAATCTCAAAAATAAGTATGTTCTTAAAACTACTAAATAAAATAAACAATAATCTTTTAAGTTATTCTTTAAAAGACAGAATTGGTTTTTTTGAAAAAGAAATGAAATTTATTAACTCATTAAATAAGCCAAAAGATTTATTTGAACGTTCTTATTTTCAATACAAAGCTCAAAAATTTATTATTGGAAATTATAAGTTTATAATTTTAAATATATTTTTATTTCCTTTGGTTTTCATTGTCATATTCCTTTGGATTTTTAAGTTCTTTTTTCCTATTTATAAAATTAAAAAAACTAAAAATAAGATCCTAACTGATATAGCAATTCCTGAAACAATACCTAATGAGTTAATAAAAAACAAAAAACAAACACCATTTATAAATAAATTTTCAATATCTAAAACCGAAATATTATTTATCTCTAAATTAACAAAGAGATATTGGAACGAGCCATATTTTTTGTTAAAAAACATTGCAAAAATTTTAATATATTCTAAAAACATTAAACTTGTTAAACCCTCTGAAATAATTGTTCAAAACGAATATTCATTCACTTCATCTATTTTAACAGAATTTTGTCGCACATATAAAATTCTTCACATAAATGTTATGCATGGAGAAAAGCTACTACTAATTAGAGATTCCTTTTTTGAATATGACAAATGCTACGTCTGGAATAAACATTATAAAAACATTTTTATTGAACTAAAAGCAAACCCGAAACAATTTATTATTAAAATGCCGGAAGACTTTTGTAAATATTCAAATGAAGGAAAAAGCAAAAATAAGAAAAAATACTATCTTAATGGTAGTGAAACACTTAAAGACATATTAATTATTAAAAACAAAATCCCTAATATTATTTTTAGACCTCATCCTATCTACAGCAAAACTGAACTTTTAACTAAAAACAAAATAAATTTTGAAGCCCCGTTAGACAATAGCATTAATAACTCTATTTCAGAATCGAAAATTGTTTGTGCAAAATATTCAACAGTACTTTTTCAAGCATGGCTTATGGGCACTAAAGTAATTATTGATGACCTAACAGATAATAAACTTTTTATGGAATTAAAAGAAAGAAAATATTTCTTATTAACTCAAAACGTTCAACTTTTATCAGATTTTAGACTTGATAAATTTTAAAACTTTATATTTGTAAATTATTCTGTGAATATACACAGCTTTTTTAATATTTTAAACACTTGATACAATCTTTAAAGAATAAACTACAGAATAATTCATTATTCAAATCACTCAGTGTTTATACTACTGCAAATCTTTTAAATGCAGGGATTCCATTTTTTCTTTTACCTATTTTAACAACTTATTTATCAACAAGCGACTACGGAATTCTTACAAATTTTCAAGTTTTATTAAGTTTTTCTATTCCTTTTATAATTTATGGTGTTGATGGTGCTGTATTAAGACAATACATTGACAAAGAACAAGTTAAATTTGCAAATTATCTCACAAATACTATTTACATTATAATAGCAGGAACTGCTACATATTCAATTGTTATTTATATTTTTAGAAACCAAATATCAGGCTTAACTGAAATTCCTGTTAAATGGATATTCTTAATTATTCCTCTTGCATTTTTCACAGGAATAATAAATGTAGTTTTGGCACTTTGGAGAGCACAAATAAAAGCTATAAGATATAGTGTCTTTAAAATTCTAAAAACTATTCTAGACCTATCTTTATCAATTGTCTTAATTATTTATGTTTACACATCTTGGGAAAGTAGAATTTCAGCTCAAATAATTGCAACAATAATAATAGGTTTACTCATTATTTATTTCTTATTTAAAGAAAAATATATAAGCCTAAAACTTAATAAAGAATATATTAAAAGTGCATTAAGCTACGGAGCTCCATTAATTCCTCATACAATAGGAGCTGTTATAATTGCACTTTCAGACAGATTGTTTATAACAAAAATGGTTGGTATTTCAGACGTAGGAATTTATAGTGCAGGATACCAAATTGGTGCTGTAATTTTATTATTTCAAGATTCTTTTAATCAAGCATGGGTTCCATGGCTGTTTCAAAAACTAAAAGAAAATAACTTTATTACAAAATTAAAAATTGTTAAGTTTACTTATATTTATTTTGTAGCAATTATAATTTTAGTCCTTATTTTAACTTTTATTGCACCATTTATTGTAGATGTATTTCTAGGCAAAGACTTTCGTTCAGCCGAACAATTTATTTTTTGGATTGCTTTGGGTTTTGCATTCAATGGGATGTATAAAATGGTAGTTAATTATTTGTTTTATTTAAAACGAACTAAAATCATTGGATTAATAACTATTAGTGTTGCAATATTAAATATTATTTTAAATTATTTTTTTATAAGTTTGAACGGTACTATTGGCGCTGCACAAGCAACTGCAACATCATTCTTTGTTCTATTTATTGTAGTTTGGATTATAAGTGCAAAGAAATACAAAATGCCTTGGTTTTATTTCTTGAAAAAATAAATTGACAAAAATTAATATTAAAAATTCTCTTTTATATGATAAGCAAATTTAAAAAAGTATTAGTTTTAGCTCCCCACACTGACGATGGTGAACTTGGAGCAGGAGGAACAATTGCAAAACTAATTGAAAACAATGCAAATGTTTACTATGCTGCTTTTTCAACAGCAGAAGAATCTGTTCCCAAAGGAATGCCGAAAAATATTTTAAAAACAGAAGTGAAGGCTGCGGTTAAACAACTCGGAATTAAAGAGGAAAACTTGCTAATTTTCAATTATAAAGTAAGGAAACTAAACTATAGAAGACAAGAAATTCTAGAAGATTTAATAAATATAAGAAAAGATATTAATCCTGAACTTATTTTAATGCCATCTCTAAATGATATTCATCAAGACCACCTAACAATTGCACAAGAAGGTTTAAGAGCATTTAAAACAAAAACAATTCTTGGATATGAACTAATTTGGAACAATTTAAGTTTTAATACTACTTCTTTTGTAAAATTAAAAAAAGAACATATAGAAAAAAAATATAGAGCGTTACAAAACTATAAATCTCAAAAAGACAGAGAATATATGTCGAAAGAATTTATATTTGCCCTTGCAAAAACAAGAGGTGTTCAAATAGGAACTAAATATGCTGAAAGTTTTGAAGTTATTAGATTTGTAATGTAAATTAATATGAAACAGGTAGTTATAGGAATACACCAGCCAAATTTCTTTCCTTGGATTGGATATTTTTTAAAAATATCAAAGTCTGATAAATTCGTTTTTCTAGATGATGTTCAGTTTCCTAAAAAAGGAGGTTCGTATATAAATCGTACAGAAATTATAATTCAAAACAAAAAAAAATGGATAACTGTTGATATAAAACGCCCACAAGGTGTTTGGAATATTAACAAATCTCAGTTTGCACATTTTAAATGGAAAAAAAAGGTTTACAATTCAATTCTTTCAAATTATGCAAAAGCCCCTTTTTTCAAAGAAAACAAAGAACTATTAGATAGTTTTTTTGAAAATGAATACACAGTATTATCAGATTTCAATATAAATTTCATAAAAAAAACAACAGAATACTTAAATATTAAGACTGAGTTTTTCAAATCTTCAGAAATATTAATTGAAGGTACTTCTGATGATAGACTTATAAATATTATTAAAGCTATTAATGGAAATATTTATATTTCCGGAAAAGGTGGAGATAACTACCAAAGCAAAGAGAAATTTACAAAAAACAATATTAGTCTAAAATACAACGACTTTCAATACCCTGATTATAAACATTTTAATTCAGATAAATTTTATAAAGGATTATCAATACTAGATATTCTTTTTAATATAGGAAAAGATGAACTTTGTAAAATAATTGCAGATTTATCAAAAATTAAATTTTAAAAAAAATAATTTAAGTAATGAATATTTTCTTAATAAACCATTATGCCGGAAGCCCAAAATTAGGAATGGAATTTCGACCATATTATCTTGCAAAAGAATGGATAAAATTAGGACATAATGTTACAATTCTTGCTGCAAACAATTCTCATTTACGAAATATAAATCCTGAAATAAATTCTGCTATAAAAGAAGAAATAATTGAAGGTATAAAATACATATGGGTAAAAACTCCTAAATATTCCGGCAATGGAATTGGAAGAATTATGAATATGTTTTCATTTATAAAAAAAACTTTACACAAATCAAAATATTTTTCAAAAAAATACAAACCAGATGTTGTAATAGCATCATCAACATATCCAAGTGATAATTATGTTGCAAAAAAAATTGCTAAATATTCAAATGCAAAATACATTTTTGAGGTTCACGACTTATGGCCTCTCTCCCCTATGGAAATTGGAAAAATGTCTAAATTTCATCCTTTTATTTTTTTAATGCAACATGGAGAACATTTTGCTTATAAAAAATGTGATGCTGTTATTTCAATGTTGCCAAAAACAAAAGAGCACATGAAATATCATGGCTTAGACCTAAAAAAATGGAATTATGTACCAAATGGAATACTTGTAAAAGAATGGTACAATAATGAAAAATTAAACAAACATCATAATAACATTTTAAATAACTTAAAATTACAAAACAAAACTATAATTGCCTATGCCGGAGGATACACATATGCAGATTCTTTAGATACTGTAATTGAATCTGCTAAAATATTAAGAAATAATAAAAAATTAGTATTCGTTTTTGTTGGAAAAGGAAATGAAGAGAACAGTTTAAAAAAACAAGCCAAAGGGTTTTCAAATATTATTTTTTTAGAAGCAATCCCAAAAACTCAAATTCCAGACCTTTTAAAAATGGCCGATATTCTGGTTATTGCTTGGAAAAAAAATCCATTATATAGATTTGGAATTAGCCCAAATAAGATTTTTGATTATATGATGGCAGCAAAACCTATAATACATGCAACTGATGCTCCAAATAATTTTGTTGATAATGCAAAATGTGGCATAGCTACTGAACCAGAAAATCCACAAAAATTTGCAAAAGCAATATTAAAATTACAAAACAAAACAAAAGAAGAATTAAGAAAAATGGGAGAAAATGGGCAAAATTATGTTCTTATGAATTATGACTATAAAGTTCTTTCAGAAAAATTTATTACTATTGTTGAAAATATTTAAAAATGCAATCTATAAAATTAAAATATTTTAAATTAATGCAAAATTTAACACTTTTTTTTGCATTATTAGTATCTTTTTGGATACCACAATACAAATTTACTCTATCTCTTTTCATTGTTATTTGGCTTATAGTTAGTGTTTTTCAATTTAATATTTTAAACAGACTTGTTGAAAACTACAAAAAAGACAAAAGATTTTTTTTTATTCTTCAAATAGTTTTTTTTCTGCTTCTAGTAGTTGGGTACTTTTTAAGTAATAATAAAAATGAAGCATCAGATGTTATTATCAAAAAACTTTCTTTTTTAGCTTTCCCAATCTTATTTATTCTTTCTGGAAAACAATTCTCAAAGTATAAAGACTTATTTTTAAAAATATTTATTTTAAGTAATATTTTAGCTTCAATAATATCAATTATTTGGTTTTTTATTACAGCCATAAGCTATAATAAAACAGGAAACATTAACTTTCAAGCATATGATGAATTTGGACATGCTTTATATACATATTCTTGGTTATCAGCTTTTCATCATCCTGCATATTTTAGTATGTATATTGTTTTTTCAATAGCTGCTATGTTTTATTTCAAACAAAAAACTAATTTAATTAATAGTAAAAACAGAACTATTTTGTTTTATTTTACTCTCTTATTTTTTTCTGCAATGGTTTTTTTACTTTCTTCACGAGCAGGAATAATTTCTTTATTTTTACTTTTTATTTGGGAAATAATAAAATATATAAAAATTAACAGTAGCATTTTCATTAAAATATCAGCAATAGTTTTAATCTTAACTAGTGTTTTAATTTTATCTCAAAATTCAAGAGTAATAAGAACTTATAATGAAATTTCAAAACTTTTTTCCGAAGATAGCGGATATAAAAATTATCCTACAAGGCTATTACTTTGGGAGTCTGCAACAAAAATTATTTCTGAAAACTTTTGGACAGGAACAGGAACAGGCGATACAAAAAAAGCACTTTCTGAAAAAACTAAAAAATTCACAAAATACGACCCAAATATCACAACTTTCAATGCCCATAACCAATTCTTAGAGATATTTATGTCTTCTGGATTAATTGGATTTTTAATATTTATTTCAATTTTAATTATAGGCTTATTAAAAGCGATAAAAAGTAAGAATGAACTTTTTATACTATTTTTAACAATAATCATTTTTAATTTCCTTTTTGAATCTATGCTTAACACAATTGCAGGGATTGTATTTTTTGTTTATTTTTTAAACTACTTTATGTTTGTGTTTAATAACGATAAAATCAATAATGAAAACCTTTAAATTAAATAAAGACTCAGTATTTTACATACCATTTTATTTCTTAAAACAATATATATTTTGGATACTTTTTTTTGCATTAAACCGCTTAGTTTTCTTCCTATATAATTTTTCTGCCTCAAAAAGTGCCGGTTTATCCGAAGTATTGAAAAGTTTCTGGAACGCAATATATCTTGACACATCAATGGCAAGTTATATACTAATTATTCCATTCTTAATTCTTTTCTTTCAATCATTTATAAGAAAAAACTTTTTTAATAAAATAAATATATTCTATACTTTTTTTATAGCTTTAATTGTTTCATTAACATACATAGGAGAACTTGGAATCTATAATGATTGGCATGAAAAACTCAGTTTCAAAGCAATAGCATTTCTTGTTAGACCAGATGAAGTTATAAACACAGCAGGACCTAAACTTTTAATTATTGGTTTTTTGCTTTTAACTTTATTATTTTCATCAGCAATTATTCTTTATAAAAAACTTTTTCATGAAAATATAAAAATTATAAAACGAAATTTTATTTTTTCCACTATTTGGTTTCTTCTAATGCCAGGAATTCTTTTGCTCGGAATGAGAGGAGGACTTCAAGAAATACCCATTAGTTCCAGCATAGTATATTTTTCTAAAAGCAACCATATTAATATAGGAACTGTAAACACCCCTTGGAATTTGACATTTAGTATTTTAAACAATCAAAAATTTCAAGACAAAAACCCTTTTGAATTTTATTCTTACGAAGAAGCAAATAAAATTGTTGATAGTCTTTATTTTGTAGAAAAAGATACTACTGAATTAATTTTAACAGTTGAACAACCCAACATTGTTATTATTATGCTTGAAAGTTGGAGTGCTGATGCAATTGAAGTTTTAGGAGGCTATAAAGGAATAACTCCAAATTTCAACAAACTAAGTAAAGAAGGCATACTTTTCACAGAACATCGTTCAAACGGTATGCTATCTCACCAAGCAGTTGTTGCAATATACAGTAGTTTTCCATCCACACCGGAAACAAGCATAATTCAACATTCAGATAAATATGAAAAATTATCATTTCTAACTAAAAAACTTAAAAATTACAACTCATCTTTCTATTTTGGAGGACATCTTCATTATGGAAACATAAAAAGTTATTTATATTACAGCGAGTTTGATAAAATTCATGAAGTATATGATTTTCCTGATGACGCTATAAGAGGAAATATGGGAGTGCATGATGAAAGTTTATTTAAAAAAATAATTTCAGACTCAAAAGATTTCAAAGAACCATTCCTTTGTGGAGCATTTACACTAAGTTCTCATTCACCATTTGATTTTCCTATGGAAACAGTAATTAATTGGGGTGATGAATATCAAAAATATTTAAACTCAATTTATTACACAGATAAATGCCTTGGAGAATTTATAGAAAATGCAAAAAAACAAGATTGGTACGACAATACACTCTTTATTTTTCTAGCAGACCACTCCCACCCTTCTCCAAAAAATTGGTGGTATTATTCGCCGGATATACGCCGTGTTCCTATGCTTTTTTTCGGAAATGTTTTAAAAGAAAAATACAAAGGATACAAATTTAACAAAAACTCTTCGCAAGTTGATCTTGCTGCAACACTATTAGCTCAATTAAAGATAAAACATGATGACTTTAAGTATAGTAGAAACTTATTTAACCCCTACACAAATATTTTTTCAATTTATGGATTTGATGATGGTTTTGGATTTGTTTCGCCTGACGGATATATAGTTTACGACAAATTTAACGATGCAGGAATTATTAAATTTGAAGGAAATAAAAAAATTAAAGACAGCTTGGAAAAATCAGGAAAAGCATATTTGCAAGTCTTGTATAATGATTTTCTTAAATTTTAGAAAGTTTCATAAACTGTATATTTATACTTTTTTTCCTAAAATATAGCACTAAACCTTGCAACAGAATATAAATAGCTCTTATATTTGCACTTGCACTTTTGTATATAATCAATTTATTATCAATCTATTTTGCGTTTTTCTGTAAGCCCAAAATACAATAAAAGGTTTGTAACAAAATATTAGTAAAATAAAAAATTTACATTAGAAAAAAATGATATTTTTATTTATTATCTTATGAATATATTGACCAAAGTAAAAAAACCGATAAAAAAATTGGAAGTATGGCAATATTCAATTTTTTAAAATAAATTGCTTCAAACCCTTTAAAAGAAAACCAAACAAATCTTATTAAATATCTAAATTCACATAAACAAAACATTCCTCAAAGAGATGATATAACTTTTTTAGGCATAAAAATTGAATATTTACATAAAAATCTATAATTTAGCCCTTTATTAAAAATAACTTAACAGCAAAATGAAACACCAACGACAAACATATTGACACAAGAAAATGACTAAAAATGAGTTTCTCCCATGCATCTTTTAATAAATGCAAATTAACTTTATACTTTAAAACTTTTTAACTTTTTTAGACACATGAAACACCCACGACAAAGATTTTCACACCCAAGAGCACGACTATAGTTCAGCACAATGATTATGTGCAAAATAAAGCAAGTGTTCCTATGTGCAGAGCAGAATAAACATTATCAACAACAAAACAAAAGCAACTTATTTAATATCAGTTAATTAGAAAAATCTAGACACATGAAAAATCACATAAAATATCTTCTTTTTTTTAGTCTTGTTTTGAACTCCTTTTTTTCAAACTCCCAAGTTTATTACAATATAAATATTGCTCTTACGGACCCTGAAAATGTAGATTCATTAGACTTAAATAGTGCTTTTATGGGAACACTGCCAAAAGATATTGGCAAATTAGTAAATCTAAAATACTTAAATATTAGTTATAATAATTTAAAAAAACTTCCATCAAGTATTTCAAAACTTACTAAATTAGAAACTTTAATAGCTGACAATAACAACATTAAAGAATTGCCAAAAAATTTTGGAAATCTTAAAAACTTAAAAGAATTAAACTTTAGAAATAATAAAATTGCAGAATTACCAAAAGATTTCATAGAACTAACATCTCTTACAAATTTAAATTTAAGACATAACAGAATAGTTGAAATTCCAAAAGTGTTTCAAAAACTAACAGGAATAAAAATTCTTGATCTTTCTGAAAACAAAATTATTACTGTTAATAACCTAAGTAAATTAATTAATTTAGAGAAACTATATTTGAGTAAAAATAAAATAACCCAATTTCCAAAAAGTCTCACAAAAAACACTAACTTAAAAGAGCTTTATCTAAGCCATAATAAAATGTTGGCTCTAAATGATAAACTTAAAAGTTTAACAGGTTTGCAAATTCTTGATGTTGAATATAATAAAATTGCAATTTTGCCACCGGTAATTTACAAAGAAACAAAAATACCTCATATTAATTTTGGTTTTAATAAACTAAAAGCAATTCCAAAAGGACTTTTAGAAATGGAAGATCTTAAATATATTGATTTAAGAGGAAACAAAATCCCGGCATACCAAGTAAAAGAACTTCGAGATTCATTAGAATTTTGCGATATAAATATGAGATTAAATACAGCAGAATTACAAAATGCACATGAATATACTTCTTTAGAAGAAGCAGAAAAAAACCCCGAAAAAGTTTATATTCTTAGCATAATAAATACTCCTGTTATTCCAAAAAGCATTAAAAAATTTGCAAACTTACAGTCCTTAAATCTGGAAGAAAATAACATTTCACAAATCCCATATTTTATTGGAGATTTAACAAACCTAGAAATTCTTAAACTTGCAAGAAATACTATTTCTTCAATTCCTGCATCTATAAAAAAACTTAAACATTTAAAGATGTTGGACTTGCGCGATAATGAATTAAAAACTATTCCAAAAGAAATTGGTATGCTTACAGATTTGGAATATATTGATTTTAGACAAAATAATCTTTCTTCACTTCCAAAAGAAATTGGAAATCTTAAAAAATTAGAAGTTTTGAGTATTGCAGAAAATAGCATTACAAAACTACCAAAAGAAATTGGACAATTATTAAACTTAGTTACTTTATACGCCTCAAAAAACAAATTAGAAGATTTACCTTCTACAATTGGAAATTTAAAAAATGTTACAGAACTTGATGTAAGTGAGAATGTTAACCTTAGTAAAATACCAAAAGAAATAAGTAAAATGGATAACTTAATTAAACTTTCTGCTTCAAATAACAATCTTGACAACTTACCCGAAGAGATTGGATACCTTCCAAACCTATCGGACATAGATGTAAGCGGAAATTTTATTTCAGATCTACCTAAAACAATTAAAGATTTACAATACTTAATAATCTTGAACTTAAACTCAAATAAATTTACAAACTTGCCTATTGTAGTAACAGAAATTGAAGCATTAAATAAATTATCTATTGCAGATAATAAAATCACAAAACTTCCTAAGGAAATAAGCAATTTAGTTTTTGTTGAAGAATTTGAATTATATGGTAATAAATTAACAGCTATACCTCCGGAAATTGCAGGTATGGAATCTTTATCTGTTCTAAATCTTTTTGCAAATCAGATAAAAACACTGCCACCTGAAATTGCAAATTGCACAAGTATTAGGCTTATTAATCTTAAAATGAATCCAATAAATGAAGGAGACAAATATAAAATCAGAAGATATGTTGAGGGTGCAGAAGTTAAATTCGACACGAAATAATCTCTAAATTTTAATCCAAACTAAGTCCGGATTTTGCAGATTGTAATCTAATTTGTAAAAACTTATTTGGTTCAAGATCTAGGAAAAAATAATTTACAGGATTTATTTCTTTTCCATTGTAATGTATTTCATAATGCAAATGAGGAATAAGAGACTTTCCTGACATACCAGTTTTCCCTATAATATTTCCTCTTTTTACTCTTTTTCCCTTTTTGAAATAAATTTCTGAAAGATGTGCATAAGTTGTTTTATATCCATTTCCATGATTAATAATTATTCGTTTTCCTAGTCCTCTTTTATGCCCTGATTTTTCAACTATTCCATCAGCAGTTGCAAATACATTTGTCCCTTCCGGTATAGCATAATCTATTCCAGGATGAAAAATTAAAGTTTTATATACTTGATCAATCCTTTCTCCAAAGCCATAAACAGGATATTTTAATTTTTTATTAAATATAGGTTGAATAGCTGGGATATTTTCTAAACTTGAAGTATCTGTTTTTTGTAATAAGTCAATAATTTGTTTATATACTGCTTTTTGTTTTTCAGTAACTTGATTAATTAATACCAATCTTTCATTATTTTCTTTTACAATATCAGTTGTTTTTGAATTTAAAAACTTTGAATAGGGATTTATATCATTAAACATTGTATTATCAGGAGAACTTTTAAATACTGCTTGATATATTTTTTTATCTTTTTCAATTAATTCATTCAAATACTTATCATTCTTTTTTTTTCTTTCAAGTAAAATCTTATACTGTTTCTCTAAAACTTTGTATTCACTTTGTGAGTTATTTATATATTTTGCATTATAATAATATGAAAAAATTATATAAATAGTTATAAATATAAAAATTGAACCAATAAATATTGACAATGCAGAAATAAGTGTTCTCTTAATTTTTGATTGTTTTTTATTCTCAAATTCTAAGGTTTCAGGATTAAATTTAAATTTTCCTTCAGTCATTGTTATTTTTTTTTGCAAATTTAAAAATTTTGTCAATAAATCTTAACTTTTATAAAAAACAGATGAAGAATAAACCCAAATAAATAGAATTACAAAACCAATCATAACAGAAAAACTAAAAAGAATTTCTATTTGTTTACTGAACATAAATAAATAAAATAAAACAAAAATTAGAGGAATTGAACTCAAAACTGAAAATATTTTTCCGAGAATATTATATCTAAAATAATAAAAAGATAACATAAAAAGTGCAATTGCTAAACTCAACCACTTAATATATGTAAAAATCATAAGATATTTAATATCCTGCAAATAATTATTACCGCTCAATAAATTATCAGAAATATTTAAAAGCTGTACATTCTCAAAAAAATCGCTAACAAATGCAATTAATGCTAATAAAATACCAATTAAAAATAACTTTTTATTTTTTTGTTTTGAAATACTAATAAAAACAAGTGCTAAAAAAACAGAATAAGCTAACATATATGCAAAATCAATATAGTTCTGCTTATCAACACCTTCTACCATATTTTTGTTTATTATATTATCTTTTATAAAAATACTTTCTACATCAGATACACTTTTCACAAATTCAAATTCAATAATTGGCGAATTAAAATTTCCGGCAACAGTGAAATAAGCATAACTCATTGATAATGATAATAAAACTAAAACAATTACAATGTAGTGTACAAAAGTTAACTTCTTCATAATTCTTAATTTTTGTAAACTTATAAAAAAATATAACTATAATAAACGTAAACATAAAAAAACCGACTCAAATAAATGAATCGGTTTCTAAATAATATCTTAAATTAATTTTTATAATTTAACATTTACAGTTACACCACCATTAGTTACAGAAATTTCATTATCACAATTTCCACTTCCATAATCTATTACAGTTGTTCCTTTATTGCTGTCAATTGTAACAGTTCCTGAAACAGGATAACCAAGTTCACAAGCTCTGTCAATTTTAACACTGGAATAGGTTGCAGTATAATCATCTCCGCTTCTATTAGTTCCACTTGCTGTTCCAGACATTGTAACAATATTTGGAGTCTCAGTTAAGAAATTAGCAATTGTAAATCTCTTGTCAGACGACCATTTAATTGTTTCATTGTTTGAAAAAGTTGCAACCATATTTGTAGATTTCACATCAATAACAGGAGTTGCATACGGGCCTTTAAAAGTAGATTTGATTTTTCCTTGAACACCAATTCCATCAACAGAATAACCATCAAAAGTTACTGTAATATTAAATGCTCTTTCTCCAAATTCTCCTCCCATTGCCCAAGCAACTATTAATGATCCGCTTCTAGTATGTCCTCTATAATCACAACCATCAGTAAAATTTAACTTAAATGTATGTGCATCAATAATTTCTTTTGTCATACAGCCGTCAAGTTTTCCGCCACCGCCACCGCCGGCATTATCATTTCCAAGTGCAAAGGCATCAGCCATAATAAAACTTCCTCTTGCATCATCTTCCGCAGATTGTGAATCTGGATCTGGTTTTTTACAAGAACTTACCACGAATAAACCCATAGCAAAAAAAATAGCAATAATTTTAAAATAATTTGTTTTCATAATTCATAAATTTTTAATTAATAATTTGATTTGTTAATAAATGTTAATAGTCATTTTCATATAAGACACAAATATATTAAAAAAGTTGCTTCTAAAACATATTTTTACATAAATATCTTGTTTTACTACATTAATACACAAATTTTATTTACGAAATATAAAATATTTTTGATATTTTTGTTCCTCAAAATCATTATAATGGACAAAAACGAAAACACATTAAAAGTAATTCTTAAAGAAATAAGAGCAAAAGAAAATGGTCCTGCGGTTGATACAATGGACAGAATGGGAATGAAATATAACAAAAACTTTGGAGTTGCTCTTTTTGATTTAAAAATAATTGCTAGTAAATTTAAACCAAATCATAAATTAGCTCAAACTTTAAGAAATAAAAACATAAGAGAAACTCGTATTTTAGCAGAAATGATTGAAGATGATGTTTTCGTTACAGAAGAACTTGCAAATAAAATTGTTTCAAATATTGACACAATTGAACTTGCCGAACAAACTTGTATAAATCTATTTAAAAATTTAAAGTTTGCATATAATTTAGCAATAAAATGGATTAAATCTGATAAAGAATTTATTATTACTTCCGGTTTTATTTTAATATCATTAATTGCTTCAACAGATAAATTAAAAAATGATATTTTCATTGAAAGTATATTAGAAGCATCCATAAACAATTCTACAAAAGAAAGTATTTTTATTAGAAAATCTATTGCAAGGGCATTGCGGCAAATAGCTTTAAAAAATAACAAATTTAAAATAATGGTATTAGAAACCTGTGAAAATATTAAAGAAAAAAATTCTCCATATGCAAATTTAGTCCTTGAGGAAGTTGTTCCTTTAATAAATTATTAACCCGAAAATCTATTAAAGAAATTCGGGTTAATTTTTTCAACAACTATATAAAAAACTATTCTTTTTCTAAAAATGGATAACGATAATCAATAGGAGTTACCAAAGTTTCTTTTACAGTTCTTGCATTTGTCCACCTAATTAAATTCAAATAACTTCCTGCTTTATCATTAGTACCAGAGCCTCTTGCACCTCCAAATGGTTGTTGATCAACAACTGCACCGGAAGGTTTATCGTTCAAATAAAAATTACCTGCAGAATATCTCAAAGCATTATATCCTTGCAATAAAGCTTTTCTATCATTAGAAAAAATTGCACCTGTAAGAGCATATGGTGAAGTTTTATCGCATATTTTTAAAGTTTCTTCGTATTTATCATCTTCATAAACATAAATAGTTAAAACAGGACCAAATATTTCCTCTTCCATTGTTGTAAAATGCGGGTCTTTAGCTTCTATAACGGTTGGTTCTATAAAATACCCTTTCGATTTATCGCCTTTTCCTCCAATAATTACTTCTGCCACATCAGATTTATCGGCTTGTTCAATATAATTCATAATACTATCAAAAGCACTTTCGTCAATAACAGCATTTACAAAATTCCCAAAATCTTCAACTTCTCCCATATTAAAATCATTAATATCAGCAAAAAGCCTTTTTTTAACATCTTCCCAAATAGATTTTGGAATATATGCCCTTGAAGCTGCTGAACATTTTTGTCCTTGATATTCATAAGCTCCTCTTGAAAGTGCAGTAGCAACTTGTTGTACATCAGCAGATTTATGTACAAATACAAAATCTTTACCTCCTGTTTCTCCAACAATTCTTGGATATGCTTTATAGCTCCTAATGTTATTTCCTATTGCTTTCCAGAAATGATTAAAAGTTGATGTTGAGCCTGTAAAATGAACTCCTGCAAAATCGGGAGAAGCAAAAATTTCTTTTCCAATTGTTGACCCCTGACCTGGTATAAAATTTATAACTCCCGCAGGTAAACCAGCCTCTTCATAAATTTTCATTAAATAATAATTTGAAAGAATTGCGGTTGTTGCAGGTTTCCAAACTGAAACATTTCCCATTAAAACAGGTGCCATACTTAAATTTGAAGCAATTGCAGTAAAATTAAATGGAGAAAGTGCAAAAACAAAACCTTCTAATGGCCTGTATTCCATCCTATTAATTACTCCTGCAGAATTACTTGGCTGGTCAGAATATATTTTTGAAGCATAATAAACATTAAATCTTAAAAAATCTATTGTTTCACAGGCAGAATCAATTTCTGCTTGAAAAGCATTTTTACTTTGCCCAAGCATAGTAGCAGCATTCATTAATGATCTATATTTTACAGAGATTAATTCCGCAACTTTCATAATTATTGAAGCTCTTTCAATCCATGGCATTTCTCCCCATTCTTTTCGGGCTTTATTTGCAGCTTGAATTGCCATTTGAACTTCTTCTGCACCGGCTTTGTGGTATGTCGCCAAAACATGAGCATGATTATGAGGCATAACAACTGTTCCGATATTTCCGGTTTTTATTTCTTTTCCTCCAATAATTAAAGGAATTTCAATCTTTTTAGATTTTAATTCTTCCAATTTTGTTTTTAATTCTTTCCTTTCTTTTGAACCGGGAGCATAATTTTTAATAGGCTCATTTATCGGCTTATCAAATTTATAAATTGCATTATTCATAAGTTCTACATTTAATAAATTAAGATTTTTAAAAAATTTTTACAAATTTAAGAAAATGAAATGAAATTTAATGAATTATTCAAAATGATTTATATCATAAATATACAAATAATATTTGTCAACAGATTTGGAGTATTACTGAAAGTTAATTATGAAAAAAACTTTGCAATTTGCAACTTATCATCTAACTTTATAGTCATAATTATAGTGAAATATTCATTCTACATATTATTTAGTTTTCTTTTGTTATCTTCTGTTGCTCATAGCCAACACGAAGCAGATTTTTGGTATTTCGGAAATTACGCAGGCCTAGATTTTAGCTCAGGAAATCCGGAACCTTTAACAGATGGACAATTAAAAAATTACGAAGGTTGTGCCACAATCTCAGATTCTTTGGGAAATCTACTTTTTTATACTAATGGAGTAACTGTTTGGAATAAAAATCATCAAATTATGGCAAATGGAACCGGATTAAAAGGTAATGAGTCGGCAACTCAATCTGCAATAATAATACCTCAGCCAAAAAACGACAGTTTGTTTTACATTTTTACTGCTGATGTTTTGGTGGATGATATTAGTAAAGAATTTATTACAGACGGATTAAATTATTCAATTGTAAATATGAATAAAGACGAAGGCAAAGGCAAAATAATTACAAAAAATATTTTACTATTAGATTCTGTAACCGAGAAAATAACTGCAATAAAACACCAAAACAAAAAAGATATCTGGCTTATTTCACATGAATGGGGAAATAATAAATTTTATGCTTGGCTGATTAATGAAAACGGCTTAAATTCATCTCCGGTTATTTCAAATACCGGTGCAACATTTGTAAACGACCAAAGATATGCAATAGGTTATTTAAAAGCATCTCCTTCGGGAAATGAAATTATTTCAAATTCACTTTTCCTTTCTAAAATTGAAATATTTGATTTTAATAATATTAGTGGGAACCTATCAGAAAAACTAACAATAGACCTAGGCTTTCCAAATTTACCCTATGGTTGTGAGTTTTCGCCGGACGGATCTAAAATTTATTTCACAAAAAACTTAAAAATATTTCAGGCAGATATGAATGCAGGAACAAATGCAGACATAATTAACTCAATTACTGAAATTGCTGAATTTGAAAATGTGCCGGGAGCATTGCAAAATGCAAAAAACGGAAAATTATATATTGCAAGCGATTCTTCTAATTTTTTAAGTGTTATTAATTACCCTGACAGCTTACCTGCTACTTGCAGTTTTGAACAAAATGCGATTTTCTTAGATGGAAAAAAATCTAGATTGGGTTTACCAAATTTTATTCAATCCTATTTTAAAAAACCCTATTTTAGATATGAAAATGTTTGCCTTTTTGATGAAACGCATTTTGTAATTGAAGATATTTCAAATATCGATTCTGTAATTTGGAATTTTGGAGACCCTGAAAGCGGAAATTTAAATACGAGCAAACTGCAATCCCCAACTCATTTTTTTTCAAATTATGGTATTTTTAAAGTTACTTTAACTGTTTGGTTCAATAATATTGAAAATGAATATTCCGAAAACATAAAAATTGTTCCTTTGCCTAAAATTAATTTAGGAAACGATACGGTTCTTTGTATTGCAGAAAATCACAGATTAAATGCATATTCTCCACATTTGAATTACTTATGGAACGATGCAACAACAGATTCAATACTATGGGTAAATCAGTCAGGAAAATATTGGGTTAATATTGAAAACACATATACAAACTGCAAAAATTCAGATACAATTAATATAGTTTTTTCTGAAATTCCAGAAATATATCTTGGAAAAGACACATTTTTATGTAAAAATTCATCATATACTTTGGATGCTTTTCATTCTGGGTATTCCTATACTTGGCAAGATAATTCTCATTCAAATTTTTATACCGTAACTGATTCGGGAGTTTACTTTGTTGAAGTTTCAAACCAACACAATTGCAAAAATTCTGATACAATAAAATTTACACAAAAGCTTATTCCATATTTTTATTTTCCTGAAGATACAATTATTTGCGAAACCGAAACACTTAGCTTACATCCTGATTTAGAAATAGATACAGAACTACTTTGGCAAGACGGAAGTTCTGAGCGTTCTTATACTATTTTTGAAGAAGGTATATATAAATTAACCGCAACAAATATTTGCGGACTATGGCTACAAAGCATAAATGTTGAAAAAAAATATTGCGGAGATATTTATATTCCAAATGTTTTCACTCCTACAAATGACGGAATAAATGAAATTTTCTTTATAAAAGGAATTGAAGATGATGCTTGGGATTTAATAATTTATTCTCGCTGGGGCGAAGAAGTTTTTCATTCAAAAGATTATAAAAATGACTGGAAAGGAGATAATCTTACACCATCTGTTTATTATTATATTCTTTCAAACAGAAACTTGAAACAGGTTTATAAAGGAACTGTAAGAATTATTAGATAATATTGTTTTTTTAATATTTCTAAAATACGTAATTATTAAACTAACAGTCTGTTAGTCATCAAATGAGTCGTAAAATTAAAGAGGAATAATTCATATTATAAATCGTTGTTAATGAATAAATTCATCCGATGACTTGGAATTTAAGGGTATTTTTAAAATATCATAAATATCTCATTTTTCAAAAACCGAATACTCAGCATTTATTGTAACATCTAATTCCCTTGCAATATTATCTTTTACAAGTGCAGGTATTTCAATCTCAAAATCAGCAGGTTTTAATTTCAGAAAAGATTTTGCTGTAATTTTTCCTTCTTTAACAGTTATTATACTTTTTGTCCCTATTTCTTTTGATACTCCATGTATTGTAATTGTACCTATAACAATTATAGGATAAACTCCATCTTTTTCAAAATTAATTTTTGAATTTTCATCAATGTTACCTTTGAATTTTGCATTTGGGAACTTATCAGATTCCATATAATTTTCATTAAAATGCTGTTGCATAAGACCGTTTTCAAATACAAATGCTTTAATTGAAACGCCGAAACTTATTTCTCCTGTTTCAGTTTTAATAATACTTACAACATCTTTATTAACAGCTTTAATATCTTCAATTAATGTTGATGAAAAGAAATCTATTGTTGCATTTTTGGTTATATATACTTTTTGCGAAAAGCTATATAAACTAATTAGTACAAAAATTATTATTGACGTCAATGTTTTCATAATTAATAATTTAAAATGTTTAAAATGAGAATATCCTGCTAATATTAAACCCAAAATGAATACCTCCTTCAAAAAAATTATCATTTGATGTTCCGTAAATAAACCCTCCTTCTCTCATAATTGAACTATTGCTAAACAATAGCTGAAATACATGCCCTCCTGTTTCAATATCAACACCCAAAGAAAGAGGATTATTGTATTTTATTGTACTTTTCAAATTATGGAAAGTATGAAAATACTCTGCAGTTATTGCAAGTCTTTTTGTGATTTTAAGCCTTCCTCCAATACCTGCGGCAAACAAATCATTATTTTCAGATGCTGTTGCCACTAAATTTTTATGGATATGAGTTGGTAAAATTTCTAATGATAATTTTTCAGAAAATTTACGTGCAATTAATATTTGGTTCACATAAGTTATTCTTGATAAAAAGAGATTTTCTCTATCAGGATTTTGAAACTTCGCCGAAAAAATTTCTGTACTTCCAAAATAGCTAACTGAAATAGGCATATTTTTTTTACCACTACTTTGTCTTAACAATCTTAATTTTAGAAAAACATCATACGTCTTTTTATATGAACTTCTTCCGTACCCAATAGTTAAAAAATCAAAAAGTCCATATTCTAAACCTAAATGTATTGTAGATTGATCAATCCCAAAAAACTCTTCAATTCCACCATCTACCGATCCAAATCTATGAGATATTCTGACATCTAAATGCTTTTTCTTAAGCTGTTGAATAGAATGCCCATTTATGATTCTTGTAGATTTAAAAGCTGCTGTTGAATATAAAGTCCTTTCTTTTGTTGTTTCATTCAATAAATCATCAATATTCTGAGCTTTTATCTGTCCAAAAAACAATAATAAAACTAATGTTAATATTATTTTTGATTTCATATTATAATTCTAATCTGTATTAAAATTTCAAACTTACTACGAATTATCGTTTGTATATATACCCAATAGTTTCAATAAAAGCAATAAATAAATTTATTTTAAGCTAGTTTAAAGAATCATTAGATAACTATTACAAAAATAGACTTGCTTTATGAACAAACATTAGTTATTTTTTGCACCTTCGTTTATCCATTGTTCAATTTGTGATATTAATAAATCACTTAGTTTATCTTTTCCTAATGGCATTTTTGGAAATCCAGGTTTATGTTTTAATACACTCAAGAGCTTTCCATTATCACAGGTTACTTTTACATCTTCATAATCTTCAAGTCTATTTCCATTCGCATAAATATCTGAATTTGCATTACTGTGGCATTCTAAACAATTATTTGAAATAATTTTAGAGATTGTCTCAGAATAACTTATGTTATTTACAGAATCTTGCCTTGGGTATAGCATTTCTTCATTATTATATACACAAGACTGCAATAAAATTGGTATAAGTATAGTAATAAGTATTTTTTTCATATTTAAAATAAGATAAATACAAGTAAATAAATTAATGACAGGCTTTAATTTTGTTTTTCAAAATTAAGAACCTGTCATTAATATTTATAATTATAAAAATATAATTTTCTAAAAAAGATTATTTAACAATAACTTTTTCAGTTTTTTGAAAACCTTCACCTTTAATAATTAAAAAATAGATTCCTTTTGATAGGCTCTCAACACGTATTTCCTTAGAATTTGAATTAACATTAGAAAAGTTAGAAATAAGTTTTCCAGAGAAATCAATCAATTTTATATCTTGAATAGTTAAATCTGATTTTAGTATAATTTTCTCACTGGTTGGGTTTGGAGTAATTGAAATTTTCAGATTACTATTTTCTTCAATTTTGGAACTAACATCTTCTGTAACTGCCAATTCGCTTGAAAAAATAATATCTCCTGTATTTTGTCCATTTCCATTTGCAGAATTAAAAGCTGCGTAAAAAGTTAAGTCTCCTGTACCTGCTGCCGGAGCAATCCAATCAAACGTCCAAGTTTTCACTCCGTCAATTGGAGTATTCCCATCAGATGTATGAGACACAAAATTATTGTCCCCAAATGCAAATTGAGTTTCAGTTGCATTTGTGATTACAAATGTGCCTTGCTTTGCAGTTTCATTTTCAGCCGTTATTTCAAAGCCAAATTTTACAGCACTTGAATGATTTCCAGAAGCTGTAATTGTATATGTCTCACCAGCAATATAACCTGATGCAGGAATATTTGACGAAATCCAATTGTCTTGATTACTTATTGTTGAGCCTTGATGACACTGCGTGCAACTATTTCCATCAAGAGGAGAATTAGTTTTCCCGACAGGTGATACACTGCTGTATGAGAATAATGCAGCTACAAATAATGCTGCTGTAATTCCTAAGTAAAATTTCTTTTTCATTTTTTTAAGTTTTAAATTAATAATAAATTTTAAAAGATATAAAGATATAAAGATATAAAGATACAAATATACTATTTTATTCTACAATACATTCATTATATTAAAATATTTTATATAAATGTATAATAACCTTTTACGGCGAATACTTATAATAAAAATTGGAGATCTTCAATTTCCTAAAATCCATTTATATTTTGCAAAATATAAAAAGCCGACATTTGCCGACTCTTATTAAAATTTAAAAAACAAAAACAGTTCTTCTACTGATACAGAAGATAACCGTTTTTTTTAATAACAAATATCAAACATAGAATAAAAAATAATAAATTATTTTAATTTTTTAAAAACAATACGAAATAACCAATTTTCAACTATATTCTAGCAAATTTTAAGTTTTAATATTTCCTATTAAAACATATACCTATTATCATCAATAAGTTTGTTTGCAATTCTTTGTCTTGCTTCTTTAACATTTGTTCCTTTTACTTTAGTAAAGCATCTTAAAGCTTTTATATATTTGCATTGACTAGCCTCATCTACGAACGAGTATATGGCTTCTAATCCATTTTTGTAAACAACATTTGAAGAATCAAAAAGATAAACATCCAAAATATCTTTGTATATTGAAGCAGCTTTTTCATCTTTTAATTCTTGCAATCTTTTTACTCTTAAATACAAAGATTCTGCGATATATGATTCCATTATTATATCAGAAAAATTAAAAAGAATTTCTTGTTCTCTTGCTAGTTTTCTACCAAATTTATTTTGGGCAGCATCAATTAGCATTAAAAAAGCAGCTTTAAAATTAGCAACAATCATTTTTGCATCTTCAAAATAATCGCCTTTAAATTGCGGGCTGTCTGGCATATCATCTAATGAAGCAGCTATTTTAGTAGCTTCTTCAAAAATAGGAATAACTCCTTTCTGTCCTTTTTTAATTAAAGTATCGGCAGTAACATTTCTATTTATTTCATTAGTTCCCTCGAAAATCCTGTTAATTCTTGAATCTCTATAGCCTCTTTCAATAAGAGTTTCTGCTGAATATCCCATTCCTCCATGAATTTGAACTCCTTCATCTACAACATAATCGAGCATTTCAGATCCAAAGACTTTAATCAAGGCAGCTTCAATAGCAAATTCTCTTTGAGCTTCTACGCTTGCTTGCCCTTTTTCTATTCCGTTTTCAATATTTCGTTTTACTGCATCATCAACATTTTTACTCATTCTATAAACTGCTGTTTCATTAGCAAAAGTTTTTATAACTTGTTGTGCAAGTTTGTATTTTATTGCTCCAAAATTAGAAATAAGTGTTTTAAATTGTTTCCTTTCGTTAGAATATTGGACAGATTGGTTAATTGCGGATTTTGCTGAACCAATAACATTTGCACCAAGTTTTATCCTTCCAAGATTCAATATATTTAATGCAATCCTAAATCCATCTCCTCTTTTTCCAAGTAAGTTTTCAACTGGTACTTCGCAATCATTAAAAAATATTTGAACTGTTGAAGATCCTTTAATTCCCATCTTATTTTCTTCCGGATTAAAAGTTATTCCGGGATAATTTCTTTCAACAATAAATGCACTTAAAATTCTATCGTCATCAATTTTCGCAAAAACTGTTAAAATATCGGCAAATCCACCATTTGTAATCCACATTTTTGACCCATTAAGAATGTAATGTGTTCCTGCTTCATTAAGAACTGCTTTTGTTTTTCCGGAGTTTGCATCTGAACCGGCTCCCGGTTCAGTTAAGCAATATGCACCGAGCAAATCTCCCATTGCAAGTCCAGGAAGGTATTTTTGTTTTTGCTTTTCGTTTCCATAATACATAATTGGAAGTGTTCCAATTCCTGTATCAGCTGAATATGCTACTGAAAAAGCATAGCCTGCTCCGAGAACATCGGCAACAAGCATCGAAGTTGTAAAATCTAAGCCAAAACCTCCATATTCTTCTGGAATTGATACTCCAAGCAAACCTAAATCTCCTGCTTTTTTTAGAATTGAAGGCATTAAACCCTCTTCATGTGCATCTAATTTATCTATATTAGGAATTACTTCCGCATCAATAAAATCTTGACAAGTTTGTGCAATCATTCTAGGTTCTTCACCAAAATCTTCGGGTATAAAAACTTCATTTGCTTCGGTTTGTCTAATAATAAATTCTCCTCCTTTTATTGCTTCTTTTTTACTCATATTCAAAAAATAATTATATTTATTAATAAAATTAGTTTGCTAAAATATATATTTATTTCGACCGTTGCAAAAAAAAAGCTATTAAGCACAGATGCTTAACAGCTTTGATTATAGACCATTTAATTTTATCTTAGCAAAATTATTTTTTCAGTTTTTGAATGTCTTTCATTTGACATTTTGCAAAAATAAAGTCCGTTTGCAAGAGGTCTGTTATTTGCATTAGTTCCATCCCATATTATTCGGTGATTTCCTGAATCAACTTCATTATTCATTAATGTTTTTACAAGTTGCCCGTTGTATGAATAAATTCCAATAAAAACTCTTGATTTTTTATTTATATAGAACTCAAAAGATGTATTTTGATTAAAAGGGTTTGGGGAAATTTTTATTTGTGTATTATCAGAAATATTATTAGCAACTGATGAAGATACGGTAGGAAATTCAATATAATCTACCCATGCACAATCATCGCCTCCATTTACAGAGCCGTCTTTAATGTACTCCCATTTGTAAATATGTGTTCCTGAAGTAACAGAATATGTTGCTTCTGACCATTGTGTATCTATACCTTTCCACCGTCCTTGCATATTTCCGTCAATAGAAAACTTTAAATAATCATACCAACCGCTACTATTTTCACTTGAAACAAATTTATAAAAACTAACAATTCCTGCATCGGTAGTTTTTGTTACTTCCATTATGGATGATTGATTACCTGAAATATTTCCAGATTTCATACTCCAAGTTCCGTCGTATGCTTTATCATTTTCTCTTGTCCAGTTGGCATCACCTGAAAAAGAGTAATCAGATGGTATTTCAGTTTCAAAACTTTCAGCATTTGAAACAAGTAATGAAAAATTAATATTATCATGGTTTGTGCTGGAAATGGTTACAGTTTGTACAGATTGTTTGTAACCACTTGCAACAGCTTTAATATCATAAGTTCCTTCTGTTACATTTGCTATCGAATAAGTTCCGTTTGCTATACTTACAGCAGAATAACTTGTGCTTGGAATTGAAATAATTGCTCCTTCAATTGGGTTGCTCGAGTTTGCATCTGTAATGATTCCTGTTAAAGTGTAGTTTTCAAGTAACTGATACTGAGGAAATTCAATATAATCTACCCATGCACAGTCACTTCCTTGACTTTGACTACCATCTTTTGAGTATTCCCATTTAAAAGTATGAGTTCCTGTTGTTACTGTAAAACTTTCTTGCGTCCACGGAACATCTCCCGACCAGCTGTCTCCTTGTTGTACATTATCAATATAAAACCTTAGTTTATCGTAACCATTTTCAGAAGATACTTTTTTATAGAAACTTATGTTTCCTGCTGATGTAATATTTAATTGAGCTTGCAATACAGATGTTTGACTATCACTAATATTTCCAGATTTCATAGAATATGTTCCGTCGTATGCTTCTGGGCTAACTCTTGTCCAGTCTGCATTGCCACCAAATGTAAAAATTGAAGGAATTTCTGTTTCAAAACTTATTGCATTGCTTATAGCTAGTGTAAAATCAACTGTTGTATTTAATGTTGATATTGTTTCATTTTTTATTACTGCAGTATATCCTGCTTTTGCGGCTTTTATTTGGTAGTTACCCTCATATACATTGTTTACGGTATAATTTCCAGATGCATCTGTTTGAACAGTAGGTATTGAAGTTCCAACAAATTCAATTGTTGCATTTTCAAGGGGTGATCCAGTTCCATCCTCTGTAACTGTTCCGGTAACATTTACTTGTAATGCCTGTGTTAATATAACATTTTTTATAATAGTTGTTTCATAATTTGTTATTGTAATTGAGTGTGTTTGAGAAATATATCCATCAGAAGAATATGTTACATTATAAGTTCCTGGCGAAATTGGTCTGTAATAATCTCCTTTTGCAGGGTCTGTATATACTTCTGAGTTGTCAAGATCGTGAGCTGTAATTTCAATTTTTGCATTAAGCGGGTCGCCGTTTGTATTTTTTACTGTTCCGTTAAATCCATAATGACATTCTTCAATATAACCAAGCATTGCACTTTTATTATAGTTCCAATGTGCAGGAAGTAGATTTGCATCTAACATTTTATTACCTGAAAGTTCAAAAGTTAGTTCTCTACAATATTGATAATAGCCCATATTATCTTGTCTGCTACCATCAACAATGTACCAATCTCCTCCGTGTGTAACACCACCATCAAATCCAGTCATATACCCAGAACTATGTTGGTGAACTGTATCTGCATAATTATGGGATACATGATTCCACCAATCATTATCGGGATGTTGATGGGAAGAAGTCCAAGTATCCCAAGGATAGTTAATTACTTCAGCACCACTATGAGAATTTGCTGACATTACAAAATGATGAGCTTGTGCGAAAGCAATTTGCATTTGAACTTCTGCTTCATTTTGATTAGAAGGGTTTGGCTTATTTGGAGATGGAAAATTTCTGTTCAAATCAACGCTATTAGAATTTGATCTTGTAGCATTACTAACCGTATTGTTTCCACCATTATAAGTTCCATCAGGGTTTGAAAGAGGATTAATCCAAATTTCAGTATTATTTATAATGTTCGTAACTCGAGAATCTGTTCCGTAATTTGACAACATATAATCTGCTAAACGCAAGAACATAATGTATGCAACAATTTCATCACCGTGCATCTGTCCAGTATAATAAAATTCTGGTTCTTCTTCATCTACATCTGGGTTGTCTGATATTTTTATTACTTTAATTTCTCTTCCGTCTTCAGATGTTCCTATTGTTTCAACACGGCAAATGTTTGGGTAATCAGTAGCAAACTGGTCAATCATTTGGTTAAGAACTTCAAAAGTTGGGTATCTGTCCCAATTTGCCATTTGAGCAACAGTTGTAGCCATTGTTAGAGCTTTTCCTTTTGCAGGATGGTCTTGAAGTTTAAATTTATAGCCTAATTTTTTAAATTTCTCAAAGTTTTCTCCATATAAATATGCAGTAACAATATTATTATTAAATTCATCAACCTGAATAAATTCAGGAAGTTTATATGCTTCCTTTTTATTTTTAACTTCAAATTTTACTATGTATTGTTGAGAAAAAAGGTTTATTGTTAGTAAAACCAATAGTGTAAGTATTATATTTTTTTTCATGTGCCTAAAATTATATAATTAATTGATATTGAGTAAATTGATTGTATCTTTGTATTTATAATAATTGTTTTGCTCTGCACATAGGAACACTTGCATTCTTCTGCAAGTAATCTGTATGCTAGTCATTCCCTTAAGTGTTTATATTTCATCATGGGTGTTTCATTTTTAGTTGATTTTATGTTTTTTTATATAGACTATAAACAAGATGTTTGGTTGCAAAAATACTAAGAAAAATAGATATTTTCTACAACATTTTCTAATTTCATACCTCTTGAACCTTTTATAAGAAACCAAGTATCATGAAATTGTATTTGTGAAATTGATTTTATGAGTTCTTCTGTTGTTTTATAGGAATGAATATTCTTATTTGTGTTTAATTTATTAAAAATGAGTCCTGCAATAAAAATCTGAATATTATTATTATTTTTTTCTAATGATGTGAGTGTCTCTAATATTTTAAGATGTTCTATATCGGATTTATCTCCTAACTCAAACATATCTCCTAGTATTAATACTTTTTTTTGTGATTTAATATTTATAAAATTATCTATTGCCATCCCCATACTTGTAGGATTTGCGTTATATGCGTCAAGTATAATGTTTAAGTTTCCTTTCTTTATAATTTGAGAACGGTTATTATTTGGAACATATTCTTCAATTGCTTGTTTAATTTTTTCATTGTTAATTTTAAAATATTTTCCAACACAAGCTGCTGCTAATAGATTTTCAAAATTATACTTTCCTATCAAATTTGTTTTTATTAAAGTTAAGTTAGCCCCAATAGAAAATTTCAAAAAAGGTTCTGCTGAAATAATTTTACCGAAGCAAAAATCATTTTCAGATGTTCCATATGTTATAACTTCTTGGTCTTTTATAAGTTTTTTTAATAATTCATTATCATTATTAATAAATAGCTTAGCATTTTTTTTATTAATTGCCTCGTAGAGTTCTGCTTTTGTTTTAATTAAAACTTCAAAAGTACCAAAACCTTCTAGGTGTGCTTTACCAATATTTGTAATTATTCCATAATCTGGTATTGCTATATTGCAAAGAAACTCAATTTCATTTTGATGGTTTGCTCCCATTTCAACAATACCAATTTCTGTTTCATTATTAAATGACAAGAGAGTAAGCGGTACTCCTATATGATTATTATAATTACCTTTTGTTGCTTTTACTTTATATTTCTTTTTCAAAACTATATGGATAAGTTCTTTGGTGGTTGTTTTTCCATTAGTGCCAGTAATAGCAATGATAGGAAGTCCTAATTTAATTCTATGATATTTAGCTAATTGCTGAAGAGCTAACAAACTATCATCTACATAGATACATTTATTATTGCTCTTATAATTATTATCATCAGTTATTACGAAAGAAGCACCTTTTTCAATTGCCTTCTTAATAAAATTATTACCGTTAAAATTTTCTCCTTTAAGGGCCCAAAATAAATATCCTTTTTTTATAGACCTACTATCTGTAGAAATAAAAGGGTGCTTTATAAAAACCTTATATAATTCTGAAATTATCATTCTTTTATTTGGATTGCGAATATAAAAAAAAGACCTCAAAATTGAGGTCTTTTTTTTAAAAATTTTTATTTTTTATCTATTTCCGCTTGGGCTTCCAAGTCTAACCATTGAGCATCTGAAACCTAAATCATCACTTGATTGATTTTCGTCAAGAAATCTTCTATTTCCAGGCACTAACCAGTATGCTTTATCTCTCCATCCTCCACCTTTATAGACTCTTGCTTTATCAGTAATCAATGAACTCATTCCTATACCATTTTCATCTCCTTGCCCATACATTCTACTTGAACCAGGCTCATCTTCACCTAACCAATCTCCATCGTCAGTTACACTTGATTGAATATCACCATCTTTATAATTAACATTATAAGCTCTTCTATAATTATGTCTATTTTCACTTTCTGCATCAGTCATTAGGCGATATTTCATTCTTCCTAAACTATCTTTTGTTACAAAACTTCCATCTTCATCTTTTTCTTTTACCATAAATATATTACCTCTGAAAGGATTAAAATCGTCAACATCTTGCGATGAAGAAGCTCTATATACGTCTCTTACCCATTCGTTAACATTTCCTGCCATACAATATAATCCAAAATCATTTGGCCAATAAGAATCAACGGGTACTGTAATAGAGCCATTATCATTTAATGCTCCTGCAACTCCCATCATATCACCTCTTCCTCTTTTGAAGTTAGCCATAAAACGTCCTAATTCTTTTTTAGTATCTTTTCTAAGATAATGTCCATTCCAAGGATATAGTCTATGCGACCATATTCTTTCTGGCGAATCCTTTGAATTTCCTAATAAAGCAAGTGCAGCATATTCCCATTCTGCTTCAGTTGGTAATTGATATTTAGGAAGTAATATTCCATCTTCCATTCTAACTCTTCTTTCTCCTTCGCCACTTAAACTTGGCAATCCTGTTTCAACTCCCAAATCATATTGCCCTGCAAGATAAGCCTCTGTATTAAAGTTCTCAGCACCGCTTTGATCTTCGGGTGTAAATCTAAGTATTCCTTCATCAACCAGTAATTGTTCGTTTACTCTGTCGGTTCTCCAATCACAGAACTTTGATGCTTGATGCCAATTAACACCAACAACAGGATAAGTGTAGTACATCGGTGACCTAAAATAATATTCGACAAAAGGCTCATTGTAAGCCAATCTTCTTCTCCAAGCCAAAGTGTCTGGCAAAGCTTCTTGATAAACTTGTGGCATATCAACAAATACTCTTCTTAACCAATGTAAATATTCTAAATAATCAACATTTCGAACTTCCGTTTCATCCATATAAAATGAAGAAACAGTAACTCTTCTTTGTAAATTATTCCAAGAGTAAGAAACGTCTTGTTCTACTCTTCCCATTTGGAAAGCTCCGCCTTCAATAAACACAAGACCTGGTCCTGTTTTCTGTTCATTATAGGAAGATACTTCGAATCCTCCGTTCTCAACTTCGTTGTACATCCAACCTGTTGCAGCAGAATGTGTTCCTACATCTGCATTACCAGTTGAACCTCCTCCACATGAACTAAGTATTAACGCTAAGCTTACAAAAGCTGCAATTGGAAATAATAATTTCATTTTCATCTGTATTTTTTGTTTTTGTTTTCAATTATCAAATAAAATATTTACAACTTACACATTTTGTTATAAATAATTTAAAAGAACCTGTTTAAAAGTATTTTTTCAATCCACAAATATAACTAAAATTTTAAACAAAATATTGCATTCTTACCATTTCTTTTTTTCTTACATTTAAAAATATAAGTTAAAGTTAATTGATTTGAACTTATAGGTAAGCCAATATTTTTTGTTAACAACATATCGTAACTGTATGATAATCTGAAACTTTTTAAAAACAATCCTAGTGTAAATACTCCTGATACTGATTTGAAATTTAGACTATGTTTTATAAAAAACCTTGTTAAAAAAATGTTATTAACTAAGTGTACTCCATACAATATTTGGTTAAATCTGCCTTGATGATAATAAATAATTTCAGGAGTAATAGTCCTGATATTATCTTTTGTTATCTTTTTCTTTACAGAAAAAACCTTGCCAATGTTAATTTTAATGAATGGTTTTACATTAAAAGAAGAATAATTATATATTATTTTATCTATGTGTTGTACAGAAACCCCAGCTCTGTATTTATTTGAGATAAAAACAGTAGCAATAGAAAAATCTAGTTTTTTATTTGAACTAAAACTATTTTCACCTGAAGATTGTGAAATATTTCCAGAAATGGGATTAATTTGGTCATTAAAAGTTAGATTGTTTATATTTACGTTTTGTTGTAAATAACTTATTTGCATTGCAGTATTGACAAAACTTTTATGTCCTGTTTTTATTTTATAACTATAAATAAAATCTGCTTTAAAATTATTTAATGCTCCATTTCCTTGTTTTAAATTAGATATTAATACTCCAATTCCACTTTTATATTTATTGATATATTTATTGAATGAAACACTATAATAGTCATAAATAAAATTTTTATTATAAGTAAGGTTTATCTCAGAACAATAATTAATTCCAGAATAAGCAGGATTTAGCACTATTTTTTCAGAATATGGATCTGAAAAAGTGATTTCTTGAGACTTTAAAGAATAAAAAATCATTAAAATTATACTCAATGAAATAAAAAATCGTTTCATAAAAATACTGACTAAATATTATTTCAATAGTTTTGTAATTTTTCTAAAAACCTTAAAATGAGCTTAAAAAAAATAAAAATACTAATTTTAACTTTATTAATTCTAACTATTTCCGAAAATTATATTTACTCTCAAACTTTTTCTACAAAAATAAATTGGAAAAGTAAAAGAGAAATAAAGGATTCTTTAAATTCATTTTTTTTATTTGACTCTGAAAATATTTCTTTTGACAAAAACCTTACTCCTTTTTATTCAAATCAAATAAATATAAGCAATTTTTATAATAAAGGGTTTAGTTACAGTTTAAAACCAAAAAACATTAAATATATTGCTTTAAATGAAGCTGAAATTTCAGGCATTAAAAACATTAATAAAATTCCCTCAAATTACATTTTTGATTCAAAACTACAATTTGCCAGAGGAATACCTTATGTTACATACAAAATTTCTTCCATAATAAAAAACTCATCATCTGGAAAATATGAGAAACTAATAAGTTTAGATTTAATTATTGAAAAAACAAGACTTAGTTCCCAAAAAAGCGAACAAGTTTATGCCGAAAATTCAATTTTGAGTTCCGGAACTTGGAAAAAAATTAGAATTAGTGAAAGCGGTTTATATAAATTAACTTTTGATGAACTTGAAAGTATAGGAATTGACAACCCTCAAAATGTTAGAATCTTTGGTAACGCTACAGGATGGCTTCCTATGATGGCAGGAGATGAAAGACCGGACGATTTAGTTGAGAATGACATTTTAATTGAAGGTAATTCTGTTATTTTTTATGCTCAAGGTGCTGACAGATGGGATTATAATGAAACAACACAAGTCTTTGAACCTAAAAATCATTTTTATTCAGATTATTCTTATTATTTTTTAACTTCTGATGTAAATACAAATTATAATAATACCATAAAACAAGAAACTCAAAGCAGTTTATCTGAAACCCACAATGTTTCAACTTATAACTCTTATGCAGTTCACGAAGAAAATCTATACAATATTGCTGAAACAGGAAGAAATTGGTATGGTGAGATTTTTGATATTGACAATAACCAAGATTTCGAATTTTCATTTCCAAATCTTATTGACAACCAAGATGCTAAAATAAAAATCTTTGTTGCAGCCACAGGCACATCAAATTTCGTTGTTAATACTAATGGTACTTCAAAAACAATTTCTTGCACAGGACCAATTTCTCATAATTTTGCTGCCAGAAAAACAAGTAATTATACTTTTAATACCGGAAATTCCGATAACATTTCAATAAACATTAAATTTAACAGCAATTCTCCTTCAACAAAATCTTGGTTAGATTACTTTTATATAAATGCAAAAAGTGAATTAAAATTTACAGGAGGACAAATGTCTTTTAGAAATGCTGAAACTATTGGAGAAACAAATATTACAAAATACACTTTAAGCAATGCCGGAAGCTCTGTTATAATTTGGGATATAAGCGACAAAACAAAACCTAAAAAGATAAATGCTTCTGTTTCCGGGAATACTCAAACATTTAAACTTTCAAGTAAAAATCTAAAAGAATTTATTGCTTTTGATAATTCTGTATTTAAAAAACCAGAATTATCAGAAGTTGAAGATGTTGCAAATCAAAACCTTCATGCAACATCTGGCAATACAGATATGCTTATTATTACTTTCCCAGGTTTTATTTCGCAAGCAAATGAATTAAAAGAATTACATGAAAGAATTGATGGAATGAATGTTAAAGTTGTAACCCAACAACAAATTTACAATGAATTTTCTTCTGGTGCAGCAGATTTTTCAGCTATAAGAGATTATGTTAGAATGATTTACAAAAAAGCAAACAATGGGGATACATTAAGATATTTATTATTATTTGGAGATGGTTCTTATGACAATAAATCCGGTATAGGTGTAAATGGAAATTTCATGATTACTTACCAACAAAATTGGTCTGAGGGATTAGGAAACTCTTATGTAACAGATGACTTTTTTGGAACATTAGACGATAATGAAGGGGATGACGGAGACAGTTTAAAAGGTTTACTTGACATAGGAATTGGGCGTTTAATTGTTAGTAATGTTCAACAAGCCAATGAACATATTGCCAAAATTAAAAATTATATAAGCACATCAACTTTTGGAGATTGGAGGAACCAACTTTGTTTTATAGCTGATGATGAAAATGGTGTGGTGCATATGTCTCAAACGGATTATTTAACAAACTATATTAAAGAGAATCATCCAATTTATAATATTGACAAGATTTATTTAGATGCTTACACCCAATATACTGAATCCGGAGGAGAGAGATATCCGGATGTAAACAATGCAATAAATAGCAGAATACAAAAAGGCAGTTTAATTTTAAATTATGTTGGGCATGGAGGAGAACACGGCTTAGCTCATGAAAGAGTTATTACAATTAGTGAAATTGAAAGTTGGCGAAACTTTGATAAACTTTCTTTATTTGTTACTGCAACTTGTTCATTTACAAGATTTGATGATTACAAATATAAATCAGCAGGGGAAAGAGTTTTTCTTAATCCTCATGGTGGGGCAATAGCAATTTTTACTACTGCAAGAATTGCTTGGGTACATTCTAACGGAGACTTAACAAAAGAACTTTACAGAAATATGTTTGGTAAATATAATTCTGGAGAACCATACAGATTAGGCGACATTATTAGAATTACAAAAAACAAAGCTTATTACCACAAAAATAACTTAATTTTCTTTTTGATGGGAGACCCTGCATTAAAATTAGGATACGCTTCTGAATGCAATGTGGTTACAAATAGTATAAACGGAAACCCTATCTCTGAAATTGATACTTTAAAAGCACTAAGTACTGCTACTTTTTCTGGAGAATTACAAGATAAAAACGGTAATAAACTTACTAATTTTAACGGATCTGTTTCACCAACTGTTTACGACAAGGAAAGAATTATTAATACTCAGAATAATGATGGAGAAGGTGTTTACACATACCAAACAAGAGATAACATAATATACAAAGGAAGAGCAAATGTTATAAATGGTGAATTTGAATTTAGCTTTATTGTACCGCGTGATATTGCTTTAAATGTAGATACAGGAAAAATAAGCTATTATGCTCACAATGATGTTTTTGATGCAAAAGGATATTCCTTTAACTTTTTAGTGGGAGATATTGCAAAAGATTATGAAGAAGACAACAAAGGACCTGAAATTGAATTGTTTATGAATGATGAAAATTTTGTTTCAGGAGGCATCACTAATGCAAGTCCTAGAATTTTTGCAAAACTAAGTGATGAACATGGAATTAATACTTCTTCCGGAGGTATTGGGCACGACATTACTGCAATTATTGATGATGACATCCAAAATGTTATTATAATGAATGATGATTACAGAGCAAATGCAAATACATATAAGAGTGGAGAGCTTGAACACTTTTTATTTAATGTTGATGCCGGTAATCATAAACTAAAGTTTAAAGTATGGGATGTTTATAATAATTCTTCCGAAGAATATTTAGAATTTTTAGTAGTTGAAGCAAAAAACTTATCAATTGATAAATTATTGAACTACCCTAACCCATTTACAACACACACCGATTTTTATTTTGAACACAATCAAGCAGGAACAGAACTAGACCTAATGATTCAAATTTTTACTATTTCAGGAAAATTGGTAAAAACAATTGAATCTAATTTCTTAGCAGACGGGTACAGAGCTGGTCCATATCCTTGGGATGGAACAGACGATTTCGGCAATAGAATTGGAAGAGGCGTATACGTTTACAGAGTTAAATTACGCTCATCAACCGGACAAGTTGAAGAGAAGTTTGAAAAATTACTTATATTAAAATAAACATATACAGCAACTCACTAAATACTAACACATTAGACTAGCTTTTAAAAACATATTAAATATATACTTTCCTAATTAAAAAAGCCTAAGAAAAAATATTTCTTAGGCTTTTTTATTATTTTTGAACAAATTTAATAAAACACAAAAAACATAATTATCTTTGACAGAATAAATATAAATCTAAAAAAACAAATATAATGACAATAAAAGATTTAAAACCGACTGAAATTTGGAAATATTTTGATGAAATTACTAAAATTCCAAGAGCTTCAAAAAAAGAAGAAAAAATAATTCAATATCTTCTAGATTTTGCAAAAAAACATAACTTAGATGCTAAAAAAGATGAAGTTGGAAACGTAATTATTAAGAAACCTGCAACAAAAGGAAAAGAAAATTCAAAAACTGTTATTTTGCAATCTCATTCAGATATGGTTTGTGAAAAAAATGCAGATACAGAACATAATTTTGACACAGACCCAATCCAAACCTATATTGATGGTGATTGGGTAAAAGCAAAAGGAACAACTCTTGGGGGTGATGACGGAATTGGAATTGCAGCAGCATTAGACATTTTAGCATCCAAAAACATTAAACATCCTGCAATTGAAGCACTTTTTACATCCGATGAAGAAACCGGAATGACAGGTGCATTTGGTCTTCAAGAAGGATTTATGAAAGGTGAGATTTTAATAAACTTAGATTCAGAAGACGAAGGAGAAATTTTTATTGGTTGTGCCGGCGGAATTGATACAGTTGCAGAATTTAAATACAAAAAAAATGAAGTGCCTAAAAAATCTGTTGCATACAAAATTTCTGTAACAGGCTTAAATGGAGGTCATTCCGGAGATGAAATAGACAAAGGACTTGGTAACGCTAATAAAATTTTAAACAGAATTATTTTTGATGCCAGCAATAAATATAAAGTAAGACTTTCTGATTTTAATGGAGGAAACCTAAGAAATGCAATTGCTCGTGAGGCATTTGGAATTGTTACCATAAATAAAAAACATGCAGAAAAATTTGAAAAAACGATTCTTACTCTTGCAGAAAAAATTAAAAATGAATTATCTGTAACTGAAAAAAATCTTTCTATTGAGTATGAAGTTACTGAACTTCCAAAATTTGTTATTTCAAAAAACACACAAAACAAGCTAATGCACTCAATTAATGCTTGTTGGCACGGAGTGTATTCTATGAGTGCAGATATGCCGGGTTTGGTTGAAACTTCTACAAATTTAGCTTCTGTCAAATTCATTAAAAAGAATAAAATTAAGATTGAAACAAGCCAAAGAAGTTCTGTTGAAAGTGCAAAATATGAAATGGCACAAACAGTTGCATCAGTTTTTAAACTTGCAGGTGCAAAAGTTAAGCATGGAGATGGATACCCTGGGTGGAAACCAAATACAGATTCTGAAATAATGAAAATTACTGAAATTTCTTATAAAAAATTATTTAAAATATCTCCCGATGTAAAAGCCATACATGCAGGTTTAGAATGTGGTCTTTTTTTAGAGAAATATCCTTATTTAGATATGATTTCATTTGGACCAACAATAAAAGGAGCTCACTCTCCAGATGAAAGAATGAACATTCCTACTGTTAAAAAATTTAGAGATTTATTGATTGATGTTTTGGAGAAAATATAATATATACTCTAAATTTTAGGAGTTATAGAATATTAAAAAGGTCGAAAATTATTTGTTTTCGACCTTTTTTAATTTCAATTTAACAATTTTACAAACTCATATAAATTAAATTATTAATTTTATCTCTATAAATACCTTTAATATCATAAAGAATTCCATTTTTATTTAATTTATCTTTAAAGAATTTCTCTTCTAATCCTGAATATTCTTTATGATTAACTGCTACAATAATTGCATCATAATCTTTTTCGCATTTTTCTTTTAAAATAATATCAAACTCTTCTTTAACTTCTTCTTTTGAAGCGTAAGGATCAATAGTATCTACAATTACTTTATAAGATTCTAGCTCTTTTACAATATTTGCAACTTTTGTATTTCTAATATCACTTACATTTTCTTTAAAAGTTATTCCCATTACTAATACTTTTGCGTTAAGAATATGTTTGTCTTGAGCAGCAATCATTTTAACTGTTTGCTTCGCAACATAACCACCCATTGAATCATTTACAAATCTTCCGGAATTTATAATATGTGGATGGTATCCAAGTTCTTTTGCTTTATGAACAAGATAATAGGGATCAACACCAATACAATGCCCTCCAACTAAACCAGGAGTGAATTTTAGAAAGTTCCATTTTGTTCCAGCAGCTTCAAGCACTTCAAAAGTATTGATATTCAACTTATTAAAAATTATTGAAAGTTCATTCATCAATGCAATATTTACATCTCTTTGAGTGTTCTCAATGATTTTTGCTGCTTCTGCAACCTTTATTGAACTTGCTCTGTGAGTCCCATTTTTTAATATTATTTCATAAATTTTAGCAATATTATCTAGGGATTCTTCATCACACCCTGAGACTACTTTTGTTATTGTTGTAAGAGTATTTACTTTATCGCCAGGATTTATTCTTTCGGGAGAATAGCCAACTTTAAAATCTTCACAAAATTTTAGTCCGGAATGTTTTTCTAAAACAGGGACACAATCTTCTTCTGTACAGCCTGGATATACAGTTGATTCAAAAACTACATAATCATCTTTTTTAAGAATTTTTCCAACAGTATCACAAGCACCTAACAAAGGGCGTAAGTCTGGTTGGTTATGTTCATTAATAGGAGTTGGTACTGCAACAATATGAAAATGAGCTTGTTTTAAATCCTCAGCATTTGATGTAAAAAGAATATTTGTACCATCAAATTCATTTGCATCGACCTCTTTACTCGGATCAATTTTATTTTTCATCATTTCAATTCTTTCTTCACTAATATCAAAACCGATAACTCTTATTCTTTTTGCAAACTCTAGGGCAATAGGCAATCCTACGTATCCTAGTCCAATTACAGATATAGTTGCTTTTTCTCTTATTATCTTATTGTACATAATTATTTTGTTATACTTTTAATATAAAAACTAAACTTTAAAATATATTTTTATTTCAATAAAGGATGGTAATCTCCTTTTAATCCAATAGGTTTTGCATTTCTAATATTGTAAACTGTTTCAATAGTTGGTTTTACGTCTTGCAAACCAAAACCATTCCCTTTCAATATTTCTTGATAGCTTAAAGTGTGTAAATCTGTAAAACCTCCACTAAATTCAATTTCTTTTCCGTCCACAGTTATTGAACGATATATTCTTTGTCCTTTTTTCTTAATATTTTCTGGAATATTTTTATAATCTACACTTAAAAACCATCTCACATTTGCTTTCTTAAGTTTTAAAAATCCAGCAGCTTTTGCGTCTTCTGAAACATGGACTATGTTTTCTTGAACATCGCCAAAAATCCATGTAAGCATATCAAAAAAATGTACTCCAATATTTGTTGCTACACCACCAGCTTTTTGCATTTCTCCTTTCCAACTAATAAAATACCAGCGTCCTCTAGATGTTAAATATGTTAAATCAATATCATAAATTTTATCTTTCGGTGCTTTTGCAACTTCTTCTTTTAACTTAATAATGTTAGGGTGTAATCTTAATTGCAAAATACTGTTAATTCTTTGTCCTGTTTCAGTTTCAACTTCTGCAAGTGCATCAACATTCCATGGGTTGAGAACCATTGGTTTTTCGCAAATTGCATCTGCATGTTGTTTTAGTGCAAAACGAATATGAGAATCGTGTAAATAATTTGGCGTACAAATACTTACATAGTCAATTCGCTTATTTTCATTGTGTCTTAATTTATCAATATGTCTGTCAAATCTTTCAAATTCAGTAAAAAAGTCGGCATTTGGAAAATAACTATCAATTATTCCTACACTATCAAATTTATCTAGTGCAGCAATTAAATTGTTTCCTGTTTCTTTTATTGCTTGCATATGCCGAACTGCAATGTATCCGGCTGCTCCTATTAATGCAAAATTTTTCATGCGTCTAAAATTATATAATTAATTTATATTGAATATGTTGCTTATGTGTTTGTATTTATAATAATTGTTTTGCTCTGCACACAGGAACACTTATTTTCTTTTGCACGTAACCATTGTGTTGAATTATAGTCATGCCCTTGGGTGTCAAAATCTTTGTCATGGGTGTTTCATTTTATTATTTTTGAAACTTTATTATTATTGATTACATATTTTTCATTACTTTCAGGGCAAACTGCAAGTCCTTCATCATCAAATTCTAGTCTATGTCCATATTCGCTCATCCATCCAATTTGTTTTGCTGGATTTCCTACTACTAATGCATAATCTTTAATTTCTTTTGTAACAACTGCTCCTGCACCAATAAAAGCAAATTTTCCAATATTATGCCCACAAACTATTGTAGCATTTGCACCAATTGATGCTCCTTTTCTAACAATTGTTTGTTCATAACTTCCTCTTCTTACAACTGCACTTCGAGGGTTTGTAACATTTGTAAAAACCATTGAAGGTCCAAGAAAAACATCGTCTTCACAAATAACTCCCGTATATAGCGAAACATTATTTTGAATTTTTACATTATTTCCAAGAATTACATCGGGAGAAACTACAACATTTTGACCAATATTGCACTTCTCTCCTATTTTACAATTTGACATTATATGAGAAAAATGCCATATTTTTGTCCCTTCTCCTATTGTACAATTGTTGTCAATAACAGCAGTTTCATGTGCGAAATATTTTTTATCTTTTTGCATATTCTAGAACAGTTTCAGTTATATATTTTAATTGTGTGTAAGATAATTCAGTATGCATTGGCAAAGATAATACCTTATTGCTTAGTTCTTCTGTTATAGGAAAATCATTTTCTTTGTATCCCAGATATTTATAGGCTTTTTGTAAATGCAAAGGATAAGGGTAATAAATCATTGCAGGAATATCTTTACTGTTAAGGTGTTCTTTGAGTGCATCTCTGTCAATACCGCTAAGTTGAATTGTATATTGATGAAAAACATGAGTTGATTGTTTATCTCTTGCAGGTATTTTAATTTTAGGATGATTTTTAAAAGCTCTGTCATAAAAATCAGCAGCTTCTTGTCTTGCAGAAATATATTTGTCAAGATATTTTAATTTAACATTTAAAATTGCTGCTTGAATTGAATCTAACCTGGAATTTACTCCTATTTCATCATGAAAATATTTCACTTTTGAACCATGGTTAGTTATCTGTTTTAACTTTATTGCAAGCTCATCATCGTCTGTAAAGATTGCTCCTCCATCTCCGTATGCTCCAAGATTTTTTGAAGGAAAAAATGAAGTACAACCGATAGTTCCTATAGTTCCGGACTTGTATTTTTTTCCATTTTCAAATGTATATTCTGCTCCTATTGTTTGTGCAGTATCTTCAATAACAAATAGCTTATGTTTTTTTGCAATATTCATAATTTCCTCCATATCTGCATTTTGCCCAAACATATGTACAGGAACTATTGCTTTTGTTTTAGGGTTTATTGCTTTTTCTACTTCTTCTGGAAGTAAATTGAAAGTATTTTTATCAACATCAACAAATTTCAGCTTCAATCCTAAAAGTGCAACAACTTCTACTGTTGCAATAAATGTAAAATCTGAGGTTATTACTTCGTCTCCGGGTTTTAAACCTAGTGCCATAAGTGCTATTTGAAGAGCATCTGTGCCGTTTGCACACGGAATAACATGTTTTACATTCAAATATTTTTCAAGATTTTTTGAAAAGTTTTTTACGGCAGAACCATTAATAAAAGCGGCAGAATCTATTACTTCTTTTATTGCATTATCAATTTCACTTTTTATTTCTTTATACTGACTTTTTAAGTCAACCATTTGAATTTGTTTCATATTTTAGAATTATTAAATCTATTTTAATATATCCTCAATTTTCTCCTGTTTTTATTCTGTGTAATTGGATTTCAGAAACGCCAAATCGTTTCGCTATCAATCTAATTCTTGTTTTTCTATCAGGATTATTTAATTGTTCCGTGGTTTGAAATTATAAATTTTTGATCTTTACATATTTCATCACAAAATTTTAGAACTTTCCATGTTTCGTTTCAGTGGCTTTCTTGCATTTTTCTTTCTTTTTTAGAACTTATCTTTTATTTAGCATAGTTAACTGCTCTAACTTCTCTAATTACTGTAATTTTAACTTGTCCTGGATATGTCATTTCTTCTTCAATTTTTTTTGCAATATTGAATGAAATTTTCTCAATGTCTTTATCGGATACTTTATCACTACCAACAATTACTCTTAATTCTCTTCCTGCTTGTATTGCATATGTTTTAACAACACCTTCTTCTTCTGCGGCTAGGGTTTCAAGTTTTTTAATTCTTTTAATATAAGATTCTGCTACTTCGCGTCTTGCTCCGGGTCTTGCCCCTGAAATTGCATCACATACCTGAACTAGTGGAGATATTAAACTTGACATTTCAACTTCATCATGATGAGAGCCAATTGCATTACAAACTTCTTTAGATTCTTTATATCTTTCTGCTAGTTTCATTCCGTATATTGCATGAGGTATTTCAATTTCTTCATCTGGCACTTTTCCAATATCATGAAGTAATCCTGCTCTTTTTGCAAGTTTAACATTAAGTCCCAATTCAGATGCCATAACTGCACATAATTTTGCAGTTTCTTTGGAGTGTTGGAGTAAGTTTTGACCATATGATGAACGATATTTCATTTTACCTACTAAACGTAAAATTTCTCTATGCATACCATGTAATCCTAAATCAATAGCAGTTTTTTTGCCTGTTTCCATAATCTCTTCTTCAAGTTGTTTTTTTGTTTTGCTAACAACTTCTTCTATTCTTGCAGGATGTATTCTGCCATCTGTAACTAACTGGTGTAGAGCTAATCTTGCTATTTCGCGTCTTATTGGATCAAAACTTGACAAAACAATTGATTCAGGAGTATCATCAACAATAATTTCAATTCCTGTTGCAGCTTCTAAGGCTCTTATATTTCTTCCTTCTCTTCCAATAATTCTTCCTTTTATATCATCACTTTCAATATGGAAAACTGTTACTGCATTTTCTATTGCACTTTCAGTACCAATTCTTTGTATTGTTTTGATAACTATTTTTTTAGCTTCTTTATTTGCGGTTATTTTAGCTTCTTCAATAATATCATTAATATGAGCCATTGCTTCTGTTTTTGCTTCGGCTTTCATGGATGCTATTAGTTCAGTTTTTGCATCTGCAGAAGAAATACCTGCAATATTTTCTAATTTTTCTAGGTGTTGTCTTCTTACTTTTTCTAATTCTTCTGTCTTATGTTCAACAACTGCTAATTGTTTTTTTAAATTTTCGCGAATTAAATTACTTTCATGTTTAGTTTTTTCAAATTCGCTAAATTTATTTTTCAAATCTTCTTTTCGTTGGTTTAACGTGTTTTCTTTCTGTTTTAATCTATTTTCTTCTACTTGAATTTTTGAATTTTTTTCATTAATAGATTTTTCGTGTTTTTCTTTTAGTTGCAAAAACTTTTCTTTTGCTTGTAAAATCTTTTCTTTTTTGGTTACTTCTGCTTCTGCTTCTGCTTCTTTTATTATTTTATCGGCTTTTTTGTGCATTGCTTTTATTTTAACTAAATAACCGAAAGCAAAACCGATTATTAAAGTTAAAACGCTTATTATTACTACCATTATGTCCATACTTGTTGTTTAGTTTATATAATTAAAAAAACCCGCAATTTCTCATGTATTTAAAAAGAAGCTCCATATAAAGCATTCCTGAAGTTGCCTTTTATTTCAAACTTCCACTGCTTGCAAACAAGTTTTTGACGAATCAAAATTGCGGCCTGTTTTCCATAAAAATGAGCATTACTCCAAATTTGTTAGTGTTGAGCTTAACAAATAGTATTGAGAAATATGCGGGTTATGTATTTTTATTCTTATCAAAATTACGAATTATTTTACAAAAATACGAATCTATAATTATTTATTTTTGATAATGTATTCGTTTAATTCAATGTTTATTTGATTTATTTCTTCGTTAATTGATGTTGTTTGATTTTCTTTTTCTTCTTTATCTAAGAACTTTTTTGTGTATTGCAGTGCTGTCATAGCCAACAAATCTACCATATCTCTATCGGCATATCTTGTTTTATATTGTATAAGTTTATCATTTATAATTTTTGCTGCTTTTCTTATAAGTTCTTCCTCGTCTTTGTTTATACGCATAGGATAATATTCGTCACCAATATTAAGTCTTATTGAAAGTTTATCATCCATTTTTATTCGTTTAATAATCCTATGCTTTTATCAATTTCCCGCACAATTTTATTTATTTTATTTTTTACTTCTTGTTTATCTTCTTCTGTCAAACTAATTATTTTTGCAATTTTTAATGTTTGTGTTTTGTTTTTAAGATTATTAATTAATTCTTTTTTTTCGTTTAATTCTGAAATTAATTTTTCAATATTTATATTTAATTCTGAATTTTTTTGTTTTTCATTTTCATACATTGATAAAATTTGCTTAATATAGTCTTTAAGTTTATTTATTTCTGCAAATTTATCTTCCATTTTATATGTTTTCTGCATACAAAAGTACTATAGTAATTTTAATAATAAAAATTTATAGTTTTAAAGTTTATTTTTTTAGTTTTTTTAGCTTACAGGAAAAATGTATAATTATTAAGACTGTGTAAAATAAAGTTATTGATATATGGTATAATTAATTTTAAGCAAAATATCATTTTTTTTAATAATACATACAAATACCAATAGTAATCCCGAGTTTTTGTTTATTTATAGAGTTATAATCCAACATAGAAGTTCTTACACTATATTTAAATCGTATTTTTTCTTGTTTATTTTTCAACATATATTTTCCATGAATAATATCAAACAAATAAGTACCTGCTATAATAATTATGGAAGCACCAGTTATGTACGAATGTGTTTTTTCTCCATCAGTATTGGGGGTTTCTTTTTTAAAAAATAAAAAAAAGGAGGAAGTATCGGAACTTGTTTTTTTATAGTGAAAATATTCATAAGTTAATGCCGCATATGCAGCACTTCTTATTCCGAGTAAACTATATCCTATTTTTTTTCTTGTGCTTTAAAATGGATATATCCGGGAACAATTGATGCGTACATCATATCTTGCATCCTGAATGTTTGAGATAAAAGATAATATTCTTCATATGTCATGCTTTCAGGAATTTCGGGGAAAGAGTAATTTTCGTTTTTATGTTTTTGATAAAAATCAATATCTTGTCCGTGAACAATGTTAGCGTATTGAAATATTATTATTCCTATAATTATTAATATTTTAATATATTTTTTCATTCTTTTTTCATTTTACGGACAACAAATATAAAAAAAACAGATTTAATTTACTCTTTGAGATAATATTTTTATACGAGGTACATTTTTAGTCTTTTATGCTGGTAGCTAGTTAATTATCTTTTAAAAAGGAATACTAAACATAATAAATTCCGGGACAATTGAACCATCAGGAAGGTATGAAACTCTTCCTCCAAGTTCTACTGGCTCACCTAATCTTAGTAAATTAACTTGAAAGAATATTTCTAAACCAGCAGAAGAAAAGTCCTCTGTTTTATTATTCCCAAGATGATCTATACTTACATAATCGAAAAAGATATTTGCTCTTATTCTTTTAAAATAAACAAAAGGTCCTATATTAATATCCGGATGCCAAACCGGTAATGAATAATTAATACTTGCACTTGATAGTTTGTCAAAAGCATAATAAGTATGACCTCTTGGAAAAGATTGTGGACTTGAAAACCAATAATAATTATTTACATTAAAATCTTTATCTGAACGTTGCTGCTCGTATCCTGCTTTAAGATTTATAGAGTGATGTTTAAAAAATCCGGGAAGATAAACAGATACAATTGCCGAAATCTGACTTCCAAAAATATTTATATTTTGAGGTGTATGTTGATAAACTCCATAAAAAAAATATCCAAGCCTAGGGTTGACATCTTGTGTTGCTTGTTTTCTAAAAGAATACAAACTCCCTGAATATGAGAGAGTTGAAAAGTTACCACTAGCTGACTCAGTTATACTTCTAATATTTTTATTTGTCCGCTGTATAAATGAATAAGATGTTTTTAATGTAGCTCCTTTTGTATAAATTCCTTTACTAAAATTTAACGGTATTGAAACTCCAAGTTTCGAATACATTTCTTCCCAATCATCCGGAACATAAACAAATTTATTATTTGCAACATCATATAGTTTGTAATTCAAATGTCGTTGTGCCCATCCTCCTGTTATTGATAACTCAGGATAAAATCTTTTAAAAATTGCAGTTATATTTGAACTTACTGTTCCTTCATTTATGTTATAAGTTGCTCCTGCTTTTCCAAAAACAGTATTCAAAATATTTGCTGAAAGAATTTCAATTCCAACTTCTGGTTTATATGCTGTAACTTCATCCGGATAATTCAAACTTAATCCCCATGAATGAATGTTTATTGCGTGTTTGTACTTTTTATACTTTGTTACTTCAAATTCTTTTTGAGGAATTAAATTGGGTGTTAAAACGTTTTTACTTTGCTCTTGTTTTTGAAGTGTTTTTGCAATATAGTTTTTTGATTTTTTAACAGATGAAATTGGTTTCCATTCTTTTTCTGTTAATTCAATTTCTGCTATATCGTAACCATCAATAGAATAATCAATAAACATCATTTTATTATCTTTAACTTTTGGATTGTATGCTCCAAATTTACGAGATGTAATTTTATACTTATCTTTCGTTTTAATATTAATTGCATAAATATTACCTATTCCGCTCAAATTTGAGTTGAAAATTATATAATTTTTATAAAAAACAGGGCGACCAACATTTTCAAAGGAACGTTTTGTTAGGTCTGATCTTTTATCATTTTCAACATTAATAATTGTTAGAACTGTTCCTGTTTCATTACTTTTAGTAAAAACAACTCTTTGATTATCAACATCCCAAGAAGGAGTTCTAAAAAAATCATTATTTTTTGCAGGAAAACGTTTTATTTCATTTCCTGTATCACTATTTAAAATAACCAATGCAGATTTCATTTCTGTTGTGTATTCAACTGTTGCAATTTTTTTACCATCAGGAGAAAGTGCAGGAGCGAAAAATTTTTGTTTTTTTGTCAATCTTTTTTCTTCTTTTGTTCTATAATCAAAACAAACAATATCAGAATAATCTTTTAGTTGAAAACGCAAATCAGGATATGTTCTTGCCCACACAACCTTTCCTTTTGCAGTTGAAACAATTCCTGCATCAGTAGCTAAAAGTTTTTCTTCTTTTCCGTTTTTATCAAGAATATAAAAACTTGTCAAATCACTTTTCATACTACTTTTCTTAACTAAGATATGATTATTTTCAATATAATTTGGCTCTGTATATTTAGTCCAAGATTTCTTTTTTGTATTATTTAAAATTTTAGCATCAGTAAAAGTATTTTTTTCAGATTGAGTAGTCCAAATAGAATCGTAATAGTGCATTGCTTCTTTGTAAAGTTTTCTTTCATTAAGTCCAGTATGATGTTTTAGTGCCATTGAAAACGCAAATGGCCAGAAAGAGAATTTAGATGAGCTTTCTAGCGTTTTATCAAAAATATCTGCACCGTATTTTGTTCTAGCATAGGAAGTTAATATCCAACCTAGTTTGTAATGGTTAGGATAAAATGTTTTATATGAGCCAAGTTTTGCTTTATCGTAAGATATTCTTTTGTTATTTTGCAATATTGTTCTTATTCCCATATTAAATTGAGGGATTCTACCTCTTCCGCTTTCTGTTAATGCTGTTTCCATTGCAACAGCATCTCCTTCAAAAAACCAATATGGATACGAATATTGCCCTATTAATGTTCCTGTTTGCCCAAGAAGAATACTTAAAAATTTAGTAAAATATTTATTACTTTTAGAATATTGAACTGCGTGCCTAAACTCGTGTGAACCAAGAGTATAAAACCAATCCTCAGTTCCTAAATCAGCTGCATATTGAGATGGTGTTATAAACCATGCAGAACGATATGGTCGTAATCCTACAAAACCATTAGAAATTGTTGATTGATTATATAACAAAATCGGAAGTTTTTTTGGTTTTCCTTTTAAAGTTTTTGTTTCAAATTCATACAAATAATCAATAAGGTTTGCAGATTTTGTTGCTTGTTTTTCCAGTCCTTTTTCAAAAACTATTTTAGTATGTTTTGAATTTATTTCCATCCATTTTATATTGCAAGGGTTTTGTTGAGCATATATAAAAAATGGTAAAAACATTGCTAAGAATAATAATTTTGTTTTCATTTTTATGTTTTTTGTAAGTTATAATTTCATATCTTCAAATAAAAGATAATGGTTACTTTGCATTCCAATTTTTGAGTAAACTTTTTGTGCAATAAGATTAGTTTTATCAACATATAATCTAATTCCTGAAAAATCTAAACTTTCAGAAACAATTTTTTTTATTTCAGAATACATCAGTTTAAAAACACCTTTTCCTCTGTATTCGGGCAATACATATACTGATTGTATCCAAATAATTTTATTATTTCGCCAGTCGCTCCATTCGTAAGTAATTAACAAAGATGCTATTACTTTTCCATCATCCTCAACAATATAATATTTGCCTTTCTCAAATTTTTTAAAAACTGCTTTAACACCTTTCAAAACTGTTTCAATATCCAAGTTAAAATTTTCAGTTTCAAGAGCCATTTTTTTCTGAAATCCAGCAATTATTTTATATTCTGATTTTATTGCTTCTCTAAAAATCATTTTCTTTTACATTTATTTAATAAAACAAAATCTGCGAGAGTACAAGCAGAAAGTGCTTCAACAATTACAGGAATTCTAAGTGCAATACAAGCATCATGCCTACCCTTAATTTCTAATTTTTCAATTTTTTTTGTCTTAAAATTAAAAGTCTCTTGAGGCAATGAAATACTTGAAGTAGGTTTAACAGCAATTCTAAAAACTATGTTATTACCATTTGTAATTCCTCCATTTATACCGGCAGCATAGTTCGTTTGTGTTTCTCCTTTATCGTTTACAATCAAGTCATTATGTTCTTTCCCTTTCATCTTTGCCGCTTCAAATCCACTGCCAAATTCAATTGCTTTAATTCCTGGTATAGAAAACATTGCTGAGCTTAAAACAGATTCAACAGAGTTAAAAAATGGTTCTCCTAATCCAATAGGCAAGTTTGATATTTGACATTCTATTACTCCTCCAATAGAATTTTTCTCTATAATTGCTTTTTCAACAGCTTTTGAAATATTATTGTTTCCTCCTGCTTCAATTAATTTTGCGTGGATATTTATCTCTGGAATTATTTTTTTTGCAATCACACCGGCTGCTACAAGTCCAACCGTTATCCTTCCTGAGAAATGACCTCCTCCCCTATCATCATTGTATGACTTAAACTTTTTATCAGCAACAAAATCTGAATGCCCGGGTCTTGGATGAGCTCTAAAATTATAATCTTTTGACCTAGTATCTAAATTATTAAAAATAATAGAAATTGGTGCACCCGTCGTAAATCCATTATATATTCCACTCATAATCAGCGGATTATCATCTTCTTTCCGAGAGGTTGTTCCTTTTGCTCCGCTTTTGCGTCTTAATAAATCTTTCCTAAAATCTTTATCTATAAATGAGATTCCGGAAGGGCAACCATCAATTAAAACACCGGCAGACTTTCCATGAGATTCACCAAAAATTTGGATTTTAAAGATTCTTCCAAAAGAATTCATGTTAAATATTTTATTTATTCTGATGCCAAAGTTAATATAAAAATTATGGTTTTACTGACTTTATAGTGAGTAATTATTTGTTATGTATTCTAAAACTGTATAAGAAGTAAATATTGTAAATATTAAATTTATATAAATATTCAATGAAATAGCAATTTTACTAACCACATTAATTAACTGTATATGAAACAATTAAAACAATAATCACAAATATCTATTTTCAATATGATATCGTAATTTAGTTGCTTAGTTTGAAAAAATAAATAATATATTATTTAAAACCTTCAATTTATCTAGTAAATTTATTGTATTAATAAAATTATGAATTGATTTGTCAATTTTTTTTCTACTTTTGAGTAGATTTTTTTAAAAAAATTCAATCTTAAAAAACTTCAAAAATGGAAAATTTTAAATGGTTTGATAAATGGTATTCTAAACATGTGATTGAACATCATAAAGAAAAAGCACATTTTAAAATTGAAAATTCCAAAGAAGATCATTCTTGGAAATTGACAGCTGACTTAACAGAAACAGAATACAAGCATATTAAATACATGAACGAAGCTAAAAAAATTTCAGATTATAATTATTATAGAGTAGATGCAAAAGAAAAAAACTTTTATGCAGAAGGAGATTTTACAAAATTAGACTTTTTAATTGGAAAATTCAGAGTTTATATTGGTGAAATAGACCATGCTTCCTATGGAAATGATTTTTTCTTAAACCCCGATATTCAAAAATATATTTTTGAAGATGAAAAAAATTCCAAAATATACTTGCACTACACATCTGAAAAAGATGTTGTTGAAAAGATTTCTAAAAATGGATTTGAATTTTTAGCTTTTGACAAAACTACGACTCCTGCTAATAATAACCCTATTGACATAAGCTATAACCATATGATAAGAAAACCTTACGGAAAATTTATTGTGGTTATTTCCATTAGTAAAAAGATTTTTAATAAATATTCATCTTTAATTAATAAATCCCAAAAGAAAGATTTAAAAGTAGAAGAAGTACTATCAGAAAAAGCTCCTTATAAAGTTGATTTTGGAGAAAATGTTTTTACTCTGCACCATAAATTTGTAAAAGGTTTCATAAATTATTCAACAGGTGAAATTTTCAAAAATACTGATTTTGACAGGAATTATGATAAAGTTCAATTTGAAGAACAGATATAAACACACAAATAATTTACTTAATATCAATTAATTAGAAAACTTTAAACACATGGACACTCATTCTAAATGCTTAATAACCAAGCAAATGACTAAAAATAAGTTTTCCCCTTGCATATTTAATAAATACAAATTAACTATTAAGTTTATACTTTTAAACTTTTAACTTTTTTAGACACATGAAACACCCACGACAAATATTTTGGCACCCAAGGACATGACTATATCCCTGCATACAAATTACTTGCAGAAGAAAGCAAGTGTTCCTATGTGCAGAACAACACAATTATTATAAATACAGGTGAGCAAGCAACTTATTCAACATAAGCTAATTAAAAAAATTTAGACACATGAAACGTTTCAACGAAGATTTCAAATCAAAATTATACGACACAATTGAGGACATAGAAAACAATTCACTTGTTGAAATTGTTGCAATAATCAAATCTAAATCAGGAATATACAGAGATGTTTCGCTATGGTTTGCAATAGCTGTTATGTTTGTAGCATCTAGTTTTTTCATGTTCTCTCCAATAATATTTGATGTTTATATGATATATGTTTTTTCATTTTTAATATTTATTCTGGCTTATTTATTTTCTGAATTTTTTAAAAAATTAAAACGTCTTTTTATTAAAGATAAAAGAATGACCCGAAATATTGACATTTATGCAAGAGCTATTTTCCAAAAAGGAGGAATAAGATTTACACAAGAAAAAATAGGTGTTTTAATATATGTTTCACTATTTGAAAAAAAAATTAAACTAATTGGAGACAGAGGAGCATTTACACTTGTTCCAAATGAATTGTGGAGAGAAATGAAAAAAGATTTTAACTCAATTTTTGATAAAGATGATGTTCCTGCTGCATTTATAAAAGAACTGCAAAAAACAAAAGAAATTTTTGCAGAATTCATTTTACCTATTGAAAATGACATTAATGAACTCCCTGATGATTTAGAAGTTGAATTGTAAACAATAATAAATAATATATTTTCTTAACAAGCTAAGCTATTTTACAATGCAAAATATTAAAAACAATAAAAAACTTACAATATTTATAATATTAACATCAATATTAACCATCCTATTTTTTTTAAGTCCTTTGGGAATTGAACTTGCAAATGCAAGGCCAGGTGGCGGACATTCTTATTCCGGAGGAGGAAGCTCATCAAATGGTGGTGGTGGCGGTGGAGATATTGGATTTCTTATTTATTTAATATTTACAAAATTACCTCCTCAGGTTTCAATTCCTTTAGTTATAGGAATAATTGTTTTCAGAATAATAATTATGAAACGAAGAGAAAGAGAAAGCAAGACAATTATTTCAAGTCCTGGTGTTCATGCAATTATGAACAGAAGTGAAGAAAATGAAAGAGAAATTGCTAGATTGAAATCTTACGATCCTAATTTTTCTAAAGTCCTTTTTCTTGACTTTGTATCATCTATTTACAACAAATTTTATACTTGGTACGGAACAAAAGATTTCAAAAATCTTTCTCCTTTTTTTAGTAATACAGAGATACAATCTTCAATACACCTTCTAAACAAAAGGACTGTAAATGAGATAGTTATAGGAAGTATAAAAATTAGCGAAATAAATAACTTAGAAACTGTAACAGGAATATCTGTCGATATTGAGGCAAATTACACTATAAATATACAAGAAAAAAAAACAAGATATAGAGTAGTTGAAAGATGGTATTTTAACCGAAAAGCAGGAATTTTATCTTCTGAACCTGAAAAAATGCGAAAATTATCCTGCCCTAATTGTGGAGCTCCTGGCAACTTCACAGACAAAGGAGAATGCCAAAGCTGTGGAACTCAAATTAATAAAGGAGAAATGCAATGGTTCGTAAAAAAACATAAAATTTTAAAACAGGAAGTATTTATATCCGAAGGATTAGCTCATTATGAGCAAGAAAGAGGGACAAACCTTCCAACAATCTTCCAAGCTAATTTTAGTGAAATTTCTGAACGTTTTGCACAAAAACACAATTTTGAATGGAACTCATGGCGATTAAATTTTTCTTCTAATATTGCCACAAATTACTTTTTAAAAATATATGCAGCTTGGAGTACAAATAAATTAGAAGACGTTCGAAATTTATTATCAGATAGAATTTATGAATCGTTTATGTTTTGGATTAACACATATAAAAAAGCTGGACTAACAAACAAATTAGAAGAAATTAAAATTTCAAACATACAGGCTGTAAGAATTGATATTGATAAATATTACGAATCAATTACTGTTAGAATTTTTGCATCAGCATTAGATTATGTTGAAGACAGTTCAGGAAATATCGAAGGGGGTTCAAAAAACAATGCACGTTTTTTTAGTGAATATTGGACTTTCATAAGAAGAAATGGGGTTGAAAAAGACACATATAATTTATCAACTTGTCCTAATTGCGGTGCACCAGCAGACAAAATGGGACAGGCAGGCATTTGTGAATATTGCGATACTAAAATCAGCAATGGAGATTTTTCTTGGGTGCTTGCAATAATTACTCAAGATGAAGTTTATGCTGGATAAAAACCCTGTTAGTGCTTTTTTTTAGCCTGACAGCGGTTATCAAGTAAAGAGTTTAAGAAAAATTTTATAAATTTGAAAGATTAAAAAGTTTTAGTCTTAAAACTAAGACAAATTCAATTTTTAGCAACCTACTTATTGTCAAGTGATTACATTGTACAATATGTAAACTTTGTGCTTTTAATACAAACATACTATATTAATTATAAAAAATTAAAAGATGAAAAAAACACTAAAAATAATATCAATCATACTTATTTTAATAGCTATTGCAGTATTTTTCATGCTACAATCTTACAAACCTCAATATTCAGGAGAAATAAAGTTAAAAGGCCTAAAAAAGGAAGTGACAGTATATCATGACAAATATGGTATTCCGCATATATACGCAGAGAATAAAGATGATTTGTATTTTGCTCTTGGATATTTACATGCACAAGAAAGACTATTTCAGATGGAAATGTTAAGAAGAATTACAAGCGGAAGACTATCTGAAATAATAGGAACAAAAACTATTGAAACAGATAAATATTTTAGAACATTACAAATTAATAAAGCATCGGAATTAAGTATTAAAAAATACTTTTCGGATAAAAGTAAGCCATATGTAAAAGATGCAAATAATTATTTGAGAGGAATAAATGATTTTTTAATGAACGGAAAAACCCCAATCGAGTACCAACTAATGGGAATTAAAAAAGAAAAATTTAAAATTGTAGATTTATTCAATATTGCTGGTTTTATGGCTTTCAGTTTTGCTGAAGCATTTAAAATAGACCCTATGATTTCTAAAATCCAGAATGAACTAGGAAACAAATATCTTGAAGACATTGTTTCAAGCTATGTACCTGGAACAGAAAGAGTTCCTCTTTCAAACAATCAAGAAATTGATTATTCTGCTTTAAGTAAAATAACTAAAACAACATCCGAACTTATTGACAATTTACCTGTGCCGTTCTTTGAAGGAAGTAATTCTTGGATTTTATCACAGAAAAAAACAGAATCAGGAGGTGTTATATTTGCAAATGATACTCATATTGGATATTCACAGCCTTCGGTTTGGTACGAAGCACATCTTGAATGCCCAAACTTTAACCTTTACGGAAATTTCATAGCAGGAATTCCTTTTTCATTGCTGGGACACAACAGAAATCTAGCTTGGGGACTAACAATGTTTGAAAACGATGATGTAGATTTTTATTACGAAGAGCTTAATCCTAACGATAGCACACAATACAAAAGTAATAATACTTGGAAAAATTTTAAACTTATTACTGAAACTATAAAAGTTAAAGATTCTTCTGATGTTACAATAACAGTAAGAAAAACCGAAAGAGGGAGTATAATAAATGATTATATAAAGGATGCAGGAGATAAACCAATTTCAGTTTTTTGGACTTTCACTCATATTCCCATTGAAACTGTTCTTGCTTTTTACGAATTAAACAATTCTAACAATATTGAAGATGTTAAAAATGCAGCTTCAAAAATAAGTTCTCCCGGTCTTAATATTATGTATGGTGATAAATTAGGCAATATTGCATATTGGGCAGCCGGAAAAATAACTAAATTTAAAGACAGTATTTTTCAATCGGACAGAATTCAGGAACACGAAAAAGGAGATATCTCTTTTTACAATTTCAAAAACAATCCAAAATCTGTAAACCCTAGTTCTGGCTTTGTTTATTCCTCTAATAATCAGCCCGATAGTGTTAATGGGATTTTATATCCGGGTTATTACCCTTCAGAAGACAGAGCAGTAAGAGTTTTGGAATTTTTAAAGAATGAAAATAAATGGAATGTTGAAAAAACTAAAAAAATGCAAACTGATGTCAAGTCTGCTGTAATGCCAAAAACAGTAAAAGAGATCTTGACAAATATTGACATCTCAATTTTAGAAAAAACAAAGAATCATAAAAAAGCATATGATATTTTATTAAAATGGGATGGAGAACATCAAAAAGAAAGTAAAGGACCCGTTATTTACAATCGTCTTCTTAGAAAAATTTTAGAACTTACAATGATTGATGAACTAGGCGAAGAAGATTTTGATTTCATGACTTATGGGCATACACCGGAAAGATCAATTCCTGTATTACTTAGCAACAATAATTCTGTGTGGTGGAATAATATAAAAACAGAAAAAAAGGAAACCCGAAAAGACATCTTTACCGCAGCTTTTGATAGCACAATTGTTGCACTAAATAAAGAACTTGGTAACAATACAGATGAGTGGAAATGGGAGAATGTTCACACAGTAGAATATCAACACTTTATAGCAAAATCTGTTAAACCTTTAAGAAAAATATTTAATGTTGGACCTTTTAATGTTTGGGGAGCAAAACAAGTTATAAACCAAATAGCTTATAAAATAAGTAAAGACGGAAAATACAAATCAACATCAGGTCCGGCAATGAGAACAATTATTGATTTTTCAGATGTAGAAAACAAATCGTACAGCATAATCCCCACAGGACAATCTGGCATTTTTATGAGTAAACATTATTCAGACCAAGCAGAAATGTATAATAAAGGAGAATATAGAAAACAAATGATGAATAAAGATGAAATTATTAAAGAGAGTGTAAAATTGGTACTGAAACCTAAGTAATTACTAAATGGAAAATAACTCAAGTCTTTTTTGCTAAAAAAATAATTTAATAATTTTTAATTTAAAACAGGTCTTATTCATTTTCAGTATCTCACTTTTTATATTATTGTTAATAAAAAAATACAATACTTCTTAAGTTAAAAAAAAGAAAATATGAATAACAATATAAGCAGAACATTTGACCTTTTAGAAAGATATAAAAAAAACTTTTTAAAAGAAGATGTGTTTGTTGCAAAGCAAAATGGAAAATGGACAAAATATTCAACACAACAATATATTGATTATTCGCACTTTATCAGCTCAGGTTTATTGGAATTAGGATTTAAAAAAGGCGATAAAATAATAACAATAACTAAAAATTGTCCCGAGTGGAATTTTATGGACATGGGAATGGCAATGATAGGAGTTGTCCATGTACCTGTTTTTTCAAATCTTAATGAAACGGAATATAAATATATATTTGAGCATTCTGATGCTAAGATGCTAATTGTTGCAGATAAAAAGTTCTACAATATGCTCCAACCCACTGCAAATGAAACTGATAATATTGAAAAAATATACACCTTTGAAAAAGTTGAAAATGCTCCATTTTGGAAAGAAATTAAAAATTTAGGAGAAAAATACTTTAGCAAAAACTTACCCAAAATTGAAAAAATAAAAGAAAGTATTCTTCCTAATGATTTTGCTTCATTAATTTATACATCAGGAACAACCGGACAAGCAAAAGGAGTTATGCTTTCACATAAAAATATGGTTCATAATGCTGTTGAAGCATCAAAAGTTTTCAATTTAAAACCCAGTCAAAAATATTTAAGCGTGTTGCCTTTGTGCCATGTTGGGGGAAGAATGGGAATTTGCACAAACTCCACAAAAAGCATTAATTGAAAACTTAGAAACTATTGAAAATTTACATTTTGCATCTGCTTGGGGAAATTTTGGCGGAGGATTATTAGGAGCAATTTATAGTGGATATTTTAGTGCAGTAGGAATATTAAGAACAAAATAATAAAAATGCAAAACTCAAATAAAAAAAAATTCAATCTTATAGACCTTGATTCTGTAATCAGAAATCAAAAAAATGAGTTTATAAGCAAACTACCACAGTTTGTAATAAATATAATGAAAAAAATAATTAAGCAAGACGATTTAAATAAATTAATTATTAATAATAACGATAAACATGGAATTGAATTTGTTAATGCTTGCATAAATGATTTGGGTGTAAACATTAATATTATTAATGAAGAAAACATTCCTGATAAAGGAAATTTTATTTTTGTTTCAAACCATCCGCTTGGAGGTGTTGATGTTGGAGTTGTAATTGCAATTATATCACATAAATATAAAAATTTAAAGGCAGTTGCAAATGAAATCTTATCAAATGTTGATAAATTTAAAGAGATTATAATTGAAGTTGGTGTATTCTCAAAGACTGATATTCAATCTATTAAAAAAATGAATGACATTTATTCTTCCAATGAAATTCAAATTTATATACTCCCTTCCGGTTTAGTTTCAAGAAAAACAAAGGGAATTGTAAAAGACCTTCCTTGGAAACATAGTTTTATAAAAAATGCAGTAAAATATGAAAGAGATGTTATTCCTATTTTGGTTGATGATAAAAATTCAAGAAAATTTTATTTTATTGCCAATTTACGAAAGTTATTAAAAATAAAAATGAGCATCGAAACTATTTTTATTCCTGCCGAAATTTTTAAAAAACGAAACAAAACAATTGATGTTTATATCGGCAAACCAATTTCCTACAAAACATTTGACAAGTCAAAATCTCCAAAAAAATGGGCATTGGCAGTTCAGGATATTGTTTATGAATTAAAAACTTCCCAAGCTTCTTCTGCTTGAAAAATCAGCATTTCATAACCATTAATAATTTTTGCATTTCTGATTTTTCCTTCTTTTAAAAATAAAGTCTCCGTAGGATTATATATTAAATCAAAAAGAATATGTGATTTTGAAATAAACTTATAGGGAATATAAGGTTTTTTATTTATATCTGGAAAAATCCCTAATGGCGTTGCATTTACAATTAATTTATTGTTTGCTATAATTTCAGAACTCAAATCTGAATATTGAATTGTTTTATTATTAATTTTTTCTTTTTTAGAACTAACAAAAAGATAGTCAATTTTTAAGGTCCTAAGAGCATATGCAACAGCTTTGGCAGCTCCTCCTGTTCCTAAAATTAGGGCATTTTTAATATCAGAATTTAAATGTTTTTTTAAAGATTTTTCAAATCCATAAACATCTGTATTATAACCTATTAGCTCAATATTACCATCGCATTTTTTAATCTTTATTACGTTTACTGCACCAATTTCTTTTGCAAGCAAATCAAGTTTATCTAAAAATGGAATAATTTGCTTTTTATAAGGAGATGTTACATTAAAACCTGCAATATTTTTTTCTGTTTTTATAATGTCTGGAAAAAGATTAATTGAATTGATTGAAAAGTTTTTATAAGAAACTCCATTAATATTTTCTAACTTAAACTTTTCTAAGAAATATTTTCTTGAAAAAGAATGAGAAAGAGGATAACCAATTAAGCCAAAAGTTTTCATTATTTTTTTTCATTATTTGTAGCAAAACGCTCAATTAACCAAATGGAAAGAATTCCTATTATAAAAAATGCAATAACTAGTAAAACTTCAAGATTTAAAGTTTGAGGAAAAAATCTCTCATATCCACTTATAATTTTTTCACCGTCTTTATTTAAAACTTCTAAACCATTTTCTCCTAATAAATAATGCTCTGTTTTCCAAGGCCATAGAATAAATAAAGATCCTAGTATAAAACCTGTGAGAGAAGCAATTGTTTGGTCTTTAAATTTTTTATACACCCAAGAAAGAACATTTGAGAATGCAGGCAAGCCAATAGCTGCTCCAATTGCAACAGGCAATAACACCTTAAAATCCAACACATTAACTGAGTGAAGAATTAAAGTGTAATTCCCCATAAGTATTAAAACAAAAGAACCTGAAAGTCCAGGAAGAATCATACTTATAATGGCAACAATTCCGCAAATAAAAAGAAAATAAAAGGCATCGTTTTCAGTTGCAGGATTCATAAAAGAAATCCAAACAGCTATTCCTGTTCCAATAATAAAAGACAAAATTACTGCAAAATTATATTTTTCAACAGTTCTACCTACAAAATAAACTGAGGCGAATATTAAACCAAAAAAATATGCCCAAACGTAAACAGGAAAGGCATCAAAAAGGTATTCAAGAAGTCTTGCAAATGTTAAAATACTTACCAAAACTCCAAAAAGAACTGTTGACAAGAAAACCAAATCAGTTTCTTTTATAAAATCTTTTAACTTTAATTTAAATAATAGTTTTAAAGATTTTAAATTAAATGATTTCAAGGCATCAATAAGGCGTTCAAAAATTCCGGTAATTAAGGCAATTGTTCCTCCGGAGACTCCGGGAATTACATTTGCAGCTCCTATTCCGAAACCTTTTGCAAACCATGAGATTATTTCTTTCATTGATTTTTATTGTGTTTTACAGCATACAAAAATATAAAAATATATTTAGTTTTACTATTGTCGTTTTTTTTCATTCTCAAATTGGCTAAAACTTTACAAAACACTAAAAAAGGCAAATCAATGCTTGTTATTAGACTAATAAAAATTAAGGAATTTTATTTCATTTCAAATAAATTCAAAAACTTTCTAAATAAATTAAAAATCAGTGCTAAATAAATAACGAAGGAAGTAAACCAAATAAATATAAAATTAAACCAAAAAGTATCAATCTTAAAATTTCCAATTTTTTTGTAAGGTGCATAAAAATGAGCTCTCCCATTAGTTTGTTTGGGATTATTAAAAATTGGATCTATTATTTGAATCAATCTATTATTTTCTTCTTTAATAGCATCAAATTCTCCATTATTTCTTAAAATTTCACTTAATTTTTTGTTATTATTTTGCATTTTAAGTCTATAAACTTCTTCAACACTTCCAAGTTTTTTAATAAGAAAATGAGAAACAGAGTCTGATTTTAAGTTAATTTTATATTGATTTGAATTAAATTCTTTTTTTAGTTTTTGATAATAATTTTTTAATTCTTCATGTACTTCATTATTAAATTTATTTATTTTTAAATTTTCTATATTGTTAAATTTATTCGTAGTTGTTTTATTTAATTCTATAATTTCATTTTTAATAATTTCAAAATATTTTATTGTTTGTACATTATTTTTCTTCTTAGAAATATTTTCTACACAAACTCCCGTACATTTTTCAAGTTCAGGAATTAAATACGATAAATTAAAATTATTGTTGCTTTTCTCCTTATCAACATCAAAATAGTACTTTTCAAACTTATTTCCTTTAAATTGCTCTACCGCAAGTGCTTCATATGCCCATCTAGAAGTCATCAAATCTCCAATAACAGGAACAACTTCATAAGATGTAAATTTTTTATGCAATTTTGTAAAATCTACAATAACACCGCTAAAAAGAAGTTGAGGAACTAAAATAAAAGGAATTGTTATGTATATAGTTACAACAGAGTTGAAAGCAGCCGAAATATTTAATCCTAATATATTTGCAAAAGCAGATGACGAAAATAAAATTAACCAATATGTTAAAGTCATTCCTTGAATGCCAAGAATCCAATTACCTACTATGATAAAAGTAAACATTTGAACAGCAGAAATTATAAAAAGAACAATTATTTTTGAATTCAAATAACTAAATCTACTTAAATGTAGAAATTTTTCTCTATTTAAAATTTTCCTATCTCTAATAATTTCTTCGGCACTCAGAGTCATTCCAAAAAACAAAGAAACTGTAACTGCCATAAATAAATATGCAATTAAATTAACATTTTCAGCAAATATATATGCGTTTGGGTCTGCATCTGTTCCACTAATATATTTAGTGAAATAACCTAAAATTACAGCTAAAATAGGTGCTTCTAAGAAAGTAATTAATAAATATTGTTTACTTGTAAGTTTCGTTTTTATGTTTCTTGATGTAAAAATTAAAAATTGTTTAAATTTTGATGGAATCTTGAAGTAATTCTCGGGCAATTTAGAAATGACCAAGTTTTTAGATGTAAAATTAATTTTAGCTTCAATTTCTTTTTTATATTTTAAATACCATTCTTTAGGAGTTACTTTTCTATCTTTTGTATATTTGCCAAACTCATCAACTATCTTTGATTCAAGAATTTGCAAAGGTTGTTCTGCCTCTGTATTCCCACATACAGAACAACTGTTCTCTTCTGGATTTACATAATTTGCAGCTTCTTTAAAGTATGTTATAGCATCAACAGGATTTCCATAATAAACAGGATACCCACCAGTGTCCATCATTAATAAACTGTCAAATAACTTGTATATATCCGAAGATGGCTGATGAATATTTACAATAACTAACTTTCCTTTTAATGCTTGCTCCTTCAATAAATTAATTACCATATCGGAATCCATAGACGAAAGACCTGATGTTGGTTCATCTACAATTAAAATTGAGGGCTCTCTCATTAACTCAAGGGCAATATTTAATCGTTTTCTTTGTCCTCCGCTTATATATTTATTTACTGGGCTTCCTACTGCTAAATCTTTTGTTATTGTAAGATCTAAATCATTCAATATTTTATTAACCGAATCTTGTATTTCTTGTTCAGAAAAATCACTAAAACATAGTTTTGCATTATAATATAGATTTTGATAAACAGTTAATTCTTCAATTAGCAAATCGTCTTGTGGCACAAAACCAATAACTCCCGTTAGTTTATCTTTATCCTTATGTAAATCATATCCGTTTATTGTAATTTTTCCTCCATGTAAAGGGAAGTTTCCATTAAAAACATTCAGTAAAGTTGACTTTCCTACTCCGCTACCACCCATAATTCCAATCATTCTACCAGATTGTTCTTCAAAACTAAATTTTTGTATTCCGCTTTTTGAGTTTTTATAATAAAATTCAATATTCTCTGCTTTGAAAATTACTTTTGCACTATCGCTAGAATGAATAAATTTACCTGAAATATCACTATAGTATAAAGGTATAATCTTTGGGTTCTTAATAACAGAACCGTGATCAAAAATATAAAATCTATAAGGCGTAATATTTTGACTATTCAAAAACAAACTATCATTTCCTACATATTTCAACACAAAAGTATTTGTTGTTTCAATATGAAGAATAAATATTGTTCCTAAGATATTTTCAGAAAAAATGTGCTTATGTTTTTTATCGTGCTTTTCATTGTTTATGGTAAGTAAGCCGGCATCATTATCAATTTTTTCAGTTTTATTAATGGCTAAATTAAAAAGACTTTCAAATTCATTCTCAGGTATATTAAAAATATCTGATACAGTTTTAACAAAATCTATCTCTTTTTCAGTTATAATTTCATTTTCATTAATAAATTCTAAGAGTCTTATTAATACTACAATTTTTTCTTTTTGATGAAGTTGTTCATTTATTTCGCTACAAATTTTTAAAACCTTAACTGAATTAAGAGAAGTTTGTTTTTTAAACTTTCTACTATCATTTTTCTTAACATGATGATAAATTTTTACATAATCATCAAAATTTTTCAAATAAATTTCAACATGCTTTTTATTTAGCATAACCGAAAGATATGTTCTAACAACTTTACGTTCTCTTTCAGAAACTTCACTAATATCGGCATTTGCAATAATTGCAAACAAACGCATAAGTGCTTTTAATATCGATTCATTCATAATTTATACTTTCAATTTTTCTCCTTCTGATTTTGCAATAATTACTGCACCACAGCTATCACTCCAAACATTAACAGATGTTCTGAACATATCTAAAATTCTATCAACAGGAAGAATAAGTGCAATTCCTGCCAAAGGCAAATCAACAGCTGAAAGAATTATTGTAATCATAAAAAGACCTGCCATAGGTATTCCTGCTGCACCAATAGAAACTAACAAAGCTGTTACAACAATAATTATTTGTTCGGCAATTCCTAAATCAAAACCATATGCTTGTGCTATAAAAATAGCTGCAATTGCCTCATAAAGAGCTGTTCCATCCATATTTATGGTTGCTCCCAAAGGTAGTGTAAATCCTGATATTTTATTTGAAACACCTGAATTATTTTCTACCGATTCCATTGTCAATGATAATGTTGCTCCCGAAGATGATGTAGAAAAAGCTGTTAATAAAGCAGTTCTCATAGCTCTAAGATGTGCCCAAGGATTTACTTTTGCAATAAATTTTAAAAAAATTGGCAAAATAACTAGTGCATGAAAAAGCAAGGCAGACAAAACTGTTATTGTGTATAAACCAAGCATACTAAAAAAACTTGTTAATTCTCCCGATTGATCAGCAACAACTTTTGAAACAAGCCCAAACACACCAATTGGTGTAAATAAAATTATGAACATAGTTATTTTCATCATAACTTCAAAACTTGCATTAAAAAAGTCTGTCAGAAATATTCTTGATTTAGTATTAATTCGGGTTATAAAGAATCCAAACAAAATTGAAAAAAATATAACAGATAACATTTGATTTTCAGAAAATGCTTTAAATATATTTTCCGGTATAATATTCAACAAAGTATCGGATAAAGAATGTGTTGATGTTTCAGGAATTTGAATATTGTTTCCATAACTTTTGTCAATTCCAATTCCCGGTTTTAAAACATTTACAAAAAATAATCCTGTAATAATTGCAACTGTACTCGTAAGTAAATAATACAAAAATGTTTTCAATCCTAATCTGCCAAGGTTTCCAGCAGAACCAATATTGGCTATACCAGAAATAATTGACATTAAAATTAAAGGAACAATTAACATTTTCAATGCCTTTAAAAAAATTATTCCTAACCAACTTACAAATTTAATTGGAGGATTATATTTTGAATGTTCTAAAATTATTTGTTTTTGAGATTCAGATAATTTTACATTTGAGTTTTTTTCAATATAATTAATTATTTCAGATTTATCTACTGCAGGATTACCAATTAAGTTTTCAATGTATTGAAGCGTGTTAGAACTAAGTTTTTCAGATTGTTCTTCTTTAATAATTTTTTCGTATGAAATAGTTGAAATAAGGTATTTATTTGGAAATAAAATACCATATATAACAGCAAAAATTAGCGCAATTAGTATTTGCCAATGTAATGCAAGTTTCTTTTTCTTCATTTCAAAAATACATTTTATTAAAAATTCAATATATTAGATTAAAGTTTGGTAAAAATATATTTTTTTTTGTAAAAGAAAGTAATACTAGTTCGAAAAATTTATTTTAATATTATTACAATTATTGAATTAATAATCTTAGAAATAACATATTAAAATAAATTTGCATACTAAAAAATTTATGTATTTCTTTGTTGTTTAGGTAAATACGAACTTAATATATTTCTTACTAAAATCCTACAACATAACATCTAAGCTAAAATATTACTTTCTGTTTTTAGCAGAACATACCTTTAATCTTATTTCACCTTTAACTAAAAAAAACATTTTTTATAAGAATACTTGTGTTTAATAGATTTATTTACATCTTTATCAATTTCTTAACATACTTAATCTTTCCCGCTTTAAAAGTATAGTAATAAATTCCTGAACGTAAAGCAGAAATATCTGTTATAATTTCATGTTTACCTTTTGTGTTTTTTAAAGATATTATATTTTTAACTACATTTCCTTTTTCATTTCTTATTTGCAAAGATACAGCTACATCTTCTATAAGAAAATATGATAAAGTTAATGTGCTTTTTGCTGGATTAGGGTAGCAATCATACAATTTATGAGAATCAGGATTTTTATTCTTATTATTTTTTGATAATCCAAATAAATCTAGTTTGTCATCAACAAAACCATCAAAATATACTGCTGCTAATGCTGCATCACTTGCTCCAAGCCAATCTTGAAGTACAGATGTGTAAATTTGCCTATAATCAATTTTCCATTTTAAGTTACCTCTGTCTAAATCATTTAAATCAGCATTATCTCCGTAAACTCCACCTTTTAATCCTGGTCCGAAAAGCATAACGGGTTGAGCTTTTCCATGGTCAGTTCCGTAACTAGCATTTGAATATACTCTTCTTCCAAATTCAGAGAATGTCATTGTAACAACCTTTTCATCAAGACCTTGTGCTTTTAAATCATCATAAAATGCCTTTACCGCAGATGTTAAATGGTATAATAATGCAGAATGTCTTCCCATTGTATTGTCATATGCTTCAACTTGATCTGCGTGAGTATCAAATCCTCCTATTCTTATAATATAAACTTGTGTAGTACTTCCGCCACTTATAAGTCTTGATAATATTTTTAATTGCTCAGAAAGTGGATTATGCATATTATTTTCAGGTGCTGATAACAAATATCTTTCAGGATATATAACTCCTGATGAATTTGAACCATTATCATACAAATATTTTAAACGTTCGGCATAACTCATTGCTTTGTTTTCCATATTCATAAGAAATGCTAATTCGTCTCCATAATAACTGTCAGGAAAATTAATAGGAAGTTCTCCTCCTACTCCATTAATTAAATCGTAAAATGCTTGCGGGTTTGCAATTGATAGGCCGATAGGTATTCCAAGTTCTCTATGAAAAGCAAGTGAATTTGTATTTCCGAGTTCCAGTGCAAGAGGATCTGGATATTCTGTTGATGGATAATTATTCGGATAACCGGGATAATCATGATTCAACCATCTTCCTATCCAACCTGACCTGTAATTACTATTATAATCTCCTCCCATGAAATAAATATCTCTTGACCTAAAATGAGACATATTCATATTCTCATACCCTACATTTTGCACAACTGCTGCTGAGGCTTCGTCGTACATTTTTTTAAAATTAAATATATCGGGATGTAATCCTAATTGTTGTTTATCAGAAATGTTTTCATCAAGTTTTATTAGTTTTCTTTTTCCGTTTACGGGCAAAGCAACATTTGCACGGATATTATAATATTCATCATACATATTTAAAGGAACAAAAGTATTTAGTCCGTCGTTACCACCATGTAGTTGGATAAGAACCATAATATTTCCGTTATTATCGGCTTTATTTAATACTTTATTAAAGAAACTTGTATTGCTTAATGCTTTCATAGGGATTCCGTTTATGAGAAACGGTGTTGCTGCTCCTACTATTGCTGCCTGTTTTATAAATTTTCTTCTATCCATCTTATTGACGTTTAATGTGTGTATTTGTTTAATGTTTAGCTGTTTTTTTGTTTATACACTTTATTATGTTAACAAATTAACAACGCATTTAACAAAGCTGATATTCAGGCGATTGCATAATTGCTGTTATCAGATTTTCTAGTTGTGTTCTTGTTGCACTCGTATCTTTACTTTCCTTAGAGTATTCCCATTCTTCTTTCCAATGTTTTACAGAAAATTTACTTGTTAGAATATCCAAAAAATAATTATATCTATCAATTGGCAATGGTTCTGGAAGCATATATGTAACTAATTCTGAAAGTATTGTATTGGGGTCAGTAGGATTAGAGATATTATTATTTACATAGTCCACAATATCTAACCCGAATCCCAGACCTGAGCTCATACCATTAATTAATAAAGTTGCAAATTCATATCTGTGTGCCATATTATTTGGTGTAACCCAAAAACGGTTATAAACAGGTGCTTGATGATAAGCAGAATATCCGGCAACATCAACAGGCTCATAAAATCTCATTCCCTGATTATCAATCATATTTAAAAGTTTTGAATATGAATTATAAAATTCTTCCGTATCAGTAGGAATCTCAATATTAAAAAATCGTAAAGTTCCTATTACTAATTCTATTGGAGATTTTATAATTGCTCCTATATGATCATCGGTTGTTATTCCGTTATCGGCATCAAAAAAATGTTCACTTGCTAAAAGTTGCCTAATTACAGGGGTAAGTTCGTAATCATTATCTCTGAAAGTTTGAGCAAGAGGTGTTATTATATCATTCTCAATTTCTTCATTTATTTCATAATAGACAAACTGTCGATATATTTTTCGACATAAAAATTCTGCCGTTGCATTCTGACTGAAAATCATATCCATTAAATCATCAAGTTCTTGAAGTGTTGCTTCTTCCGATGCGTAGCTTCCTATAAATTCATTAGGTTGAATTTGTTGATTTTGAAATTTATCAGTAAAAGTCTTTACTCCCGAATGATGCAAATATGCAGCTCCTTCAGAATTTGTTTTTATTATTCCGCGTGGTATTCCAGTATCTGGATCTAGATTTGTAAAAGTATTGTCAAGTTTATAACCAGAAATAACTTTTGCAGCTTCTTGAATATCTTCTTCTGTATATGTTGTATAGTCTCCGGGGGCAATTTGTTCTCCTTTCCCTATTGAGTATAGTTCCATCATCTCTCTTGCATAGTTTTCATTTGGGCTACTGGCTGTATTAAGAAAATTATCAATATATTTCAACATTGCGTTGTCAAGAGTAAGTTTTGTAAACATTGTTTTAAAATTGCCAAGTGCATAATATCTGTATAGTGCATTTTGATAATATAATTGCTCACTTCTTGTAACAATTGAATATTGAACAGGCAAATGTGTATGTAAAAAATAAACAATTCTCTCTTTTGCTGACATTCCGGATGCTCTCATTTGTTCTAGATGCCAAGATAAATAATATCTTCTGAGCAAGAAACCTTCAGTATTTACATCTTGTACGGCAGCGGGATTCAACCAAGTTTCTCCTGTAAGAGGATCTATTGGCGGATTAGGAATTGGAACATCTTGAAATAGATTGTTTAATGCTTGTGTTGCAGTCATACTAGCGTAACTATCTATTTCTTGGCGAGTTCCACCGAAAGTAATTCTTCGTAGTAGATGTGATGCGTTTTTTATTCCAAGATTTCCTGTGTATGGGGTTAATGATGCCATATTATATTTTTTAATTGTGTACTTTATATTTAAAACATTTCATGCAAAATCGCAAAGAGACAGAGTATTTTTATTTATTTCTCAAAACTTTTAGCAGATAATTTCACAATATAAATTCTAGAGAATTGTCCACTTACATAGGTTCTTCCAAGAACTGCAAGTCCACCTTCCGATGTTGAAATAACTTTTGTTACTTCAATGGGATTTTTTTCTGCAATTTCTTTGTAGAAGGCTAAATCATTTGTACCTGCATTGTAACAATATAATTTTATTTGATTGTTTTTTGTATTTGCTGCAAAAACTGTCAGTTGTTTACTGTTAATTGTGGCAGTTGTTACACTTATTGTTGCATCTTTATTTAATTCAAGAATTGGATTTTCGGAAATATTCTCGATTGAATTTATTGAATTAGTATTTATTTCTTCCGAAGGAAATATATAATTAACTCCTTCGTTAAAAACGGAATATGCATAATTGTTTCCTGATAAATTTATTGCAGAGCTTACAGCTCCGGAATACCTATATCCATTCATAACTCCCAGTGCAGCACCGCTTAATTTATTTATAAAAACCATTGAGAATGTATAATTATAAAGTCCGTTATAAAAATATGAATTATTACTTTCCCCAATAAAAAAAGGATATTGTTTCCCACTTTTACTGATGTGGTTTATTAGAATTTCTTCTGCATCTTCATTTAAAGGATAAGTTTGTGTCCATATATTTGAAAAATTGTTGCTTATTTTACTTAAAATTGTTTCCCTTGCCAAATTATCATATCCTTGAACAAGAAAAGACCCGTCTGCATTTTGAGAAGCTGCAGTAGGATAGGTAATATTAGTATAATCTGCTTTAAGTGTAGTAGAGCCGTCAGCTTCGTTAATACTTAAAAGGTGTGTTGTCAAGTTTATTTCGTGCATTGCAAAAAAGTAATAATTCCCTCCTGAAACTATAATATTTCCAATTGGATTTACAAAAGGCGAGGCAACAGTTGTTTCCCAAAGAACAGTTCCTGTTTCGTCAGTTTTAATGATATAGGGTGTTTGCCAAACATATGCATTGTCTTCATTGTGTAAAGATGCAAGAATTAAGAAACCGTTGTCGGAAGTTTGTACAATATCTTCGGGATAAAACTCTGACGAGAAGTTTGAATTACTAATAATCTTAATAAACTCTTCTTTTGGTTCAATCTTATTTTTTAAAATATCGCATCCCGAAAAAAGGAAAATTATAATTACTGTAAAAATTGTTGTTGATTTTATATATTTTATCATGATAGATTTATTATTTTAGTCTTTTAAAATCTCATTTATTACTTAATAAACACTTTATTAGGCATAAAGATTTAATATTTTAATAATTTCTGTATTGTGGCAAAGGATACTTTTTCACGCATTTTAAAGATATTGCATATAAAATCCCTATTGAAATATTCAATAGTCTTACATCATCAGGCACATCATAATATTTTCCTGCCATTGTGTTACTTTTGTATCTAAAATCTTTTTTTGTAACCGTATTAAAACCGTACCTGAAATTTACTTCTATTCCTATTTTTGAATGTTCAAATTTGTATTCTACACCTCCTCCTGCAAATATTCCTATATTGGAAGTTATAACAGTTTTATCGGCACCTAGTGCTTCTTTTTCAAATTTATATTCTCCAAGACTGCTACTTTCAGTTTTTGTAATATATTTTGTTGAATTTTCTTTTAACCCATAATAAAATCCTGCATGAAAATATGGGTTATATTTTTTCCAATTCAAGTTATACTTTATTCCAAGTGGTAAATCTATGTATCTAATATTATGTTTAAAATTATAGATTACTGAATAATCTTGCGTTCCCGTCCAATTATACTCGTTTTTATATTTGTAATTATAGTTAAATAATCCTGGCTGAAAAGTAAATTCAATATTATTGTTAAAAGTGTAATACACTAAAAAAGCATACTGCGAACCTACATTTTTAATAAAAGAACCATATTCTTTTTCAAAAATACTTGAATTTGCAGATTCTGAATTTTCAAAAATAGAATGTTTTACCGATGTATTTACTATAGTAAAATTAGTTCCACTTTTTATTCCAATTGTAAAGTTTCGCATAATCTGAGAGTTGGCTGCGAAGGAAATTAATGCTGAAAATAAAAAGATTAATGTAATTTGTTTTAACAAGCTCATATCTTTTGTTTTAATGTTTAAATTTTAACTGTTTAATGTTTATATAAACTGCATGATGTTTCATTATAAATCAGCAATGCAAAAACACAGAATTTAATACTTCTATTTATCTTTTATTGTAAATTCTACTCTTCTATTTTTTTGGCGTCCATCTTCTGTATCATTTGTATCAATAGGTTTATCAAAAGAGTAACCTTTATAAGTTATTTGATTTCTTCTTACTCTTTTAGAAATTAAATACTCGACTACTGCTTTTGCTCTATTAGTTGACAGTTCCAAATTATACTGATGTGTTCCTTTATTATCTGTATGTCCTCCAATTTCCACTTTCATGCTTGGATTTTTTAAGATATAATCTGCAACACTATTTAATGCAGGAGATGATTCTTTTCTTAAATTTGCAGAATTAAAATCAAATTCAACAGCCCCTAGAATAATTTTATTGCCTTTAACTGCTTTTGTTAGTTTTATTTCTTTTGTAATAAGATTATAACATAGACTTTTATCTGAAATGTCAAATTTTTCTGAGTAAAACAAGAAATTTTTTGAATTAACTACTAAAGTATGGTTTTTTCCGGCAGGAATTGTTCCTAAGAATTTTCCATCTTTTCTGTTTGTTGTTTTAACAAATATTTCATTTTCATCTTTATCAAAAACTTTTACCAGGGCTTGTAAGGGGATGTTTCCTTTAAGGCTTGTGATTTTACCTTCCAAGAAATTAACGTGTAAAATTTTGTCATTTATTTCACAAGAATAAATATCGTGCATTCCTTCGCCACCTTTTCTGTCGGATGCGAAATAGGCAGTTTTGCAATCAGGCGAAATTGTAAAATGAATATCATTTCCAGTTGTGTTTATCGGGTAACCAATATTAACGGGTTTTGACCAAGAAGTATCTTCTTTAACAGTTCTATAAATATCATAACCTCCCATTCCCCCGAGTCTTTTTGAACTAAAAAAAAGTGTGTTTGTAGGATAATGTAAAAATAATCCGTCTTCATCAAATTGAGAATTAACAGGTTCTCCAATATTTACGGCTTTTCCCCACTTACCATTATTTTTACGTTCGGAATAATAAATATCTTTTCCTCCAAAACTGTCATCTTTTTTATTGCTAATAAAATAAAGTGTTTTTCCGTCTTTTGATAGGACAGCGGAAGTTTCACTAAATTCAGTATTTATTGTCTCAGGAAAAGGTTTTGCTTCTTCGTTTTTATGTTTTATATATAAATCTCCGTTATTTTCTGCTCTATAAAGTATCTGAATTGAACCTGCTGTACTAACAATGCCATTGTGCGAGACTTTATTTTCACTTTTCCCAACATTTTTTGCTTTTCCCCACTTATTTTCTTCCTTTTTTGATGTATAAACATCTTCATAAAACTGAAAATCAATGGAATCACATGAAGTTTTATCAGTATTGCCGGATTTTCTTCTTGATGTGAATAATAAAGTTTCATTATTTCCAAAAACAGGAGAATAATCAGCATACATTGAATTTACAGAAGACCCAAGATTTTCAACGCCTTTTACCACGGGTTGCTGAATCAATTTTGCGGCAAATTGAGATTCAATTATTCCTTTTTCTGCAAGTTTGCGATATTTTTTATCATTACTACGAGAAATGTTTTTCAGAAACATATTGTAAGCTATTATTGCTTCTCTAAATCTGTGTTGGAAATGGTATGCTTGTCCTAGAAAACATTTTACAGGAAGTTTACTATTTGCATCTAATCCGATTGATTTTTCAAGAAACTGTATGGCTTTTTCTTTATTGTCAGAATGTAAGTAACATCTTCCAATTTTATAGTTTAGTTCTGCATTGTTTGGATTAAAAGAATTTGCTCTTAAATAAAATTTAAGAGCAATTCTGTATGCTCCTGGACTTATATTAAAATAAACATTAGCATTTTCAATGTCTTTTAAGGCATTTTGTAAGCCAATTTCATTGTTTTGGAAATTCTTTTTTGAAAATTCAATATTTTTTTGCGCATTTACTAAGATTACCGAAAAAAGAATTATAAGAATAAGAATTTTTAGTTTTAACATAAAAACAAATTTACGTTAAAAAAATGATAATTGCAAAAATGTTAAATTGTAATTGGTAAGATATTAACACTTTATAAATTTATAAAATGAGGTGTGTTTGGGCAAAACAAATTGACTCTACCGTTATTTTAATGGGTTACTATAAAAAAAAATAGTTTTAAATATTGAATAATAAATGTGAAACTTTGAATTTTGAAGTAAAAAAATAAATAAAAAGTTTTTTATATATATTTTATAAATTACAAGTTGAATTAATATTTTTGTTTATTGTTATGTGTAATCAATCTTCTGGGAACTTCATTATTTAATGTTCGACATTTGTTTTTATTTATTTATTTAACAAAACAATTATCCACTAAATTTGTGGAAGAACCAACAAATTACGTTCTTTCAACTATCATCCCCGCTCCTACAGTTTCATTAGTAACTTCATCTACCAAAATAAAACTTCCAGTATATCTGTTTTTTTTATAAGAATCAAAAAATAAAGGTTTTGTTGTTCTGAGTTTTATTCTTGCTATATCATTGACTTTCACTTCCTTATCCTCGTAGTCTCTTTCAAGAGAATTTATATCCATTTTAAAACGAACTTCTTGAATCATACACCTTACTTCATTAGTTGTATGTTTTATTGCATACTTACCTTTTATTTGCAAAGGTCTTTCATTAAACCACGAAATCATTGCAGTTATATCTTGACTTTGATTTGGTAAATTGTTTGATTTAACAATCATGTCTCCCCGACTAATATCAATATCATCTTCAATTGTAATAGAAACAGATTGCGGAGCATATGCTATTTCTAGTTTTTCGTTTAATGTATCAATAGATTTAATTTTAGATTCAAAACCTGAGGGCAAAATTTTTACTTTATCGCCCACTTTAAAAATTCCACCATCAATTCTACCACCATAACCTCTGTAATCATGAAATTCATCAGATTGAGGTCTTATTACATATTGTACAGGAAAACGTGCATCAGCATGATTGTAATCTCCTGAAATATAAACATTTTCAAGAAGATGCAATAGAGTTGAACCGTTGTACCAATTCATTTTTTCAGAACGTTCAACTACATTATCACCAAACAATGCACTTATTGGTATAAAATCTATGTCTTTTACATCTAATTTTGGTGCAAATTCCAAAAATTGTTTTTTGATTTTTTTATATTCATTTTCATCATAGTTAACCAAGTCCATTTTATTTATACAAACCACAACATGAGGTATTTGAAGCAGAGATGCTATATAAGAATGTCTTTTTGTTTGTTCTATAACACCGTGTCTGGCATCAATCAAAATAATTGCAAGGTTGGCAGTTGATGCTCCTGTTACCATATTTCTAGTGTATTGAATATGTCCTGGAGTATCTGCAATAATAAACTTTCTTTTTGGAGTTGCAAAGTATCGGTATGCAACATCAATTGTAATACCTTGTTCTCTTTCAGCTTTTAAGCCATCAGTAAGAAGAGCTAAATCTGCTTTTTCAGCACCTTTGTTTTTACTTGCTTTTTCAATTGCTTCAAGTTGATCTTCAAAGATTGATTTGCTGTCGTATAAAAGACGACCTATTAATGTACTTTTACCATCGTCAACGCTTCCTGCTGTTGTAAAACGAAGAAGTTCCATGTCTAAATAGCCGTTATTATTATTTTGCATTGTTATATTTTTTTATTGTTGCATTGTTATATCTTCTATATATTGAAGCAGTTTAACAATTTTAATTTTCTATTTTTAAAAATACCCGTCTTTTTTTCGGTCTTCCATTGCAGTTTCAGATCGTTTATCATCAAAACGTTGTCCTCTTTCAGTAGTTCTTTCTGCAGCAATTTCATCAATAATATCTTTTAAATTATCGGCTTTAGATTCTGTTAAACCGGTATTTGTAATATCTCCTATTGTTCTGCATCTAACATTTAATATCTCTGCTTTTTCATTTGGTTTAAGTTTCATAAATGGTGCTGTTGCTAATAACACACCATCTCGCATAAATACTTCTCTTTTATGAGAATAATATAATGATGGAATTTCTATTTTTTCCATATAAATATATTGCCAAACATCAAGTTCTGTCCAATTGCTTAAAGGAAAAACTCTGAAGTGTTCACCCATTCTTTTTTTTCCGTTAAATAAATTCCAAAGTTCAGGTCTTTGGTTTTTTGGGTCCCATTGCCCAAAATCATCTCTATGAGAGAAAAAACGTTCTTTTGCTCTTGCTTTTTCCTCATCTCTTCTTCCCCCTCCTATTGCAGCATCAAATTTATATTCTTCAATAGAATCAAGTAAAGTTGTGGTTTGCAACATATTACGACTTGCATTAAATCCTGTTTCTTCTCTAACTTTACCATCATCAATTGATTTTTGAACTGAGCCTACATAAAGTTTTACTCCATGTTTTTTAACTAAATTATCTCTAAATTCTATTGCTTCATCAAAATTATGCCCTGTATCAATATGCAATAAAGGGATTGGTACTTTTGCAGGAAAGAAAGCCTTTCTTGCTATGTGGAACATAACTATTGAATCTTTTCCACCTGAAAATAAAATAACAGGATTATCGAATTGTGCTGCAACTTCTCTAAATATAAAAATTGCTTCTGATTCTAATTCTTTTAAATGTGTAAGATTATATTTATTCATGTTTATTGGAAATTTGAAACTTGAAATTAGAGTATTGAAAATTGCATTTAACTATTTCTTGTTTTGTTAATGAATGTTTTAATTTTGTTCTAAATTTAATTTATTCTTTTAGTTTTTTAATACTTATAATATTTTCGCTTTGTTCAACATGAAGTCCACACTCTTTTTTATCTTTACTTTCCCACCACCATCTTCCAGCTCTAATATCTTCTCCCTCTTTAATTGCTCTTGTACAAGGAGAACATCCAATGCTCAAAAAGCCTTTATCATGCAGTTCATTATAAGGAACATTATTTTCTTTTAAATATTTTAACACATCATTTATCGTCCAAGCTGTCAATGGATTAAACTTTATTGTGTTAAAAGTTTTGTTTTCTTCCAACAATGCAAGTTCAGTTCTGGTAACAGATTGTTCGGCTCTTAATCCGGTAATCCACAAATCAACATTTTTTAATGCTCTTTTTAAAGGATGTACTTTTCTAATATTACAACACTCCTTTCGATCTTCAATTGAATTATAAAAACTGTGAGTTCCTTTTTCTAAAAGCATTTTTTCAACATCTTCTTTTACAGGAAAATATGGAATTATTTTAGTATTATATTTTTCATTTGTTTTGTTCCAAACTTTATATGTTTCTTCAAACATTCGCCCAGTATCAAGCGTAAAAACATCAATAGAAATTGTGTTTTTTAGAATTATATCAGTAATAATCTGGTCTTCTTGTCCAAAACTTGTAGAAAAAGCGATTTTTCCTTTAAATTGTTTTGCAAGAAATTCAAGTTGCTCTTTTATTGATTTTTTATTAATCTTTTCTGTCAATTGTTTTACCATGAAAATATTAATTTTTTTATTCTAAAAATAGTAAATATTTATGAGTTTGGTCTAAAAATACATTTTAGGGGGAATATGTAAATTCTAAAAACAATTATTTCCTTATTTACAGCTAATTAACAAACCCTAACATGGTTATTTTTCGATTATTTAATCTTTTTAGACAGAAGTCATTTATTAATTTAAAAATGAGAGTCATAGTATCACTACAATTATTATTTTTTTGTGATACTATTACTTAAAAATTATTTTACTATGAAATATTATCAATTATTTTATTAAAAGTTATAGAAGGTCGCATTGCTTTTACAGCTTTTTCATTATCGGGATAATAATATCCACCAATGTCAGTTGCTTTTCCTTCGGCTGCTGCTATTTCTTTAAGAATTATAGTTTCCTTGTCTTTTAATTCTTTATAAATATTTTCAAAATTTGATTTTAAATCAGCATCTTCATTTTGTTTTGAAAGTGCTTTTGCCCAAAATTGTGCAAGGTAGTAGTGTGTACCTCTGTTGTCAAGTTCTCCGGCTTTTCTTGAAGGAGCTTTATTTTCATTAAGATATTCACTTACTGCTTTGTCTAGAGTATCGGCAAGTGTTTGAGCTCTTTTATTGTTAAAATTTGTTGCAAGGTGTTCCAAAGAAACCGTAAGAGCCAAAAACTCGCCAAGAGAATTCCAACGCAGATGTCCTTCTTTTAAAAATTGTTGAACATGTTTAGGTGCTGAACCTCCGGCACCGGTTTCAAATAAACCTCCACCTTTAAGCAAAGGAACAATGGAAAGCATTTTTGCACTTGTTCCTAGTTCTAAAATTGGGAATAAATCTGTTAGATAATCTCTTAAAACATTTCCTGTTACTGAAATTGTATCTTCTCCTTTTCTGGTTCTTTCCAAAGTAAATTTTATTGCATCAACAGGAGATAATATTCTTATATCCAATCCGTTAGTATCAAAATTTTGCAAATACTTTTCAACTTTAGTAATTACATTTGTGTCATGTGCTCTATTTTTGTCTAACCAAAATATTGTTGGAGAACCTGTAGCTTTGGCTCTTGTAACAGCTAATTTTACCCAGTCTTCAATAGGTATATCTTTTGCTCTTGACATTCTCCAGATATCACCTTTTTCAACATTGTGCGACATTAAAATATTTTCTTTTTCATCAATTACTTCAACTTTTCCATCGGAGAGTATCTCAAAAGTGGTTGGATGAGAACCATATTCTTCGGCTTTTTGAGCCATTAATCCAACATTTGCTACACTTCCCATTGTTGCAGGATTAAATTGTCCATTTATTTGACAATCTTCAACGGTTGCTTGATAAATTGTTGCATAAGACCTGTCTGGTATCATTGCATTTGTGTCGTGCAATTTATTATCTGTTCCCCACATTTTACCTCCGTCTCTGATTACAACTGGCATTGAGGCATCAATAATAATATTATTAGGAACATGCAAATTTGTAATTCCTTTGTCAGAATCTACCATTGCAAGTTCTGGTCTATTCTTATATAAATTTTTAATATCATTTTCTATTTCAGTTCTTTTTGATTGGGGCAAGTTTTGTATTCTTAAATATAAGTCTGCAATCCCATTATTAAGATTAAATCCGATATTTTCAATAGTTTCAGAGTGTTTTTCAAGAACATCTTTATAAAAAACTGCAACTGCATGGCCAAACATTTTTGGGTCGGATATTTTCATCATTGTTGCTTTTAGATGTAAAGAAAGTAATACATCTTTTTGTTTTGCCTCATTCATTTGCTCTTCGTAGAATTTTCGAAGTTTTAAAACACTCATAAAAGTACCGTCAAGAATTTCGCCATCAAATGATTTTAAATTATCTGCTAAAATTGTTTTATTTCCATTTTTATTTGTGAGAACAATTTTAAAAGAAATTGCTTTTTCAGTAACTATAGACTTTTCATTTCCGTAAAAATCACCATCTTTCATATATGAAACATACGTTTTTGAGTTGTCGCTCCAAGGTTTCATCATTTTATGAGGGTTTTTTTGAGCGTGTTTTTTAACTGAGACAGCTGAACGTCTATCAGAGTTACCTTCACGAAGAACAGGATTTACAGCACTTCCAAGAACTTTTGCAAATCTTTTAACGAGTTCTTTTTCTGAGTTTGTTTTTGGATTTTCAGGATAATTTGGCAAATCATAGCCTTTTTCTTGTAATTCTTTTATTGCTGCTTGAAGTTGTGGTATTGATGCACTAATATTCGGAAGTTTTATAATATTTGTTTCAGGAAACTGAGTTAGTTTGCCTAATTCTGCTAAATAATCTTTAAGTTTTTGTTCTTCTTTCAGATTATCAGGAAAATTTGCGATAATTCTACCTGCAAGAGAAATATCTTTAGTTTCTACTGTTACACCTGCAGCTTTTGTAAAAGCATTAACAATAGGTAATAATGAATATGTTGCCAAAGCTGGTGCTTCGTCAATTTTTGTCCAAATGATTTTTGAAGTTTGTTTTGCCATTTTAATTTTTAATTATTTATTAGTAATTGTTAAAAAATACCTAATACACTAATTATCAAATACTTATTAAGTAAGTTTATGTTTGCAAAGATATAATAAATATGATGATTTTAAAAGTTTATTTTTCTTGTTTTTATATAAAAATACGTGTAAATAATGCAGATAAAGAAGTGATATAATTAAGACTAAATATATCTTTTGCTAAACTAGGTAAAATATATATTTAAATTGGAGTTTATTGGAATGATGATATATGGCAAAAGCACACTTTATTGAAATTTGTTAAAACTTGATAATTTTATAATAAGTTAGAGTTTGTAGTGAATTATGAAATTAATAATCTAAATCAAATTCATTTTTCATTTTTTCAATGTATGGATTTTTTTCTACTAGATATTTGTATTTATCTCTGTCGGTGTAAAGATGTTCAGTTTTTTTTTTTTTAACATCTTCTATTTTTATTATTAATTCAAAATCTTTGTTATTTAGTTCTTGTCTTAACAAAGAAAGAATTCTTAATTTTAACTTATCAAGAGTTTGTGCTAATGATTTATTACTTACAATGAGTTCTGCCGTATTATTGTCTAATATTGTTAATTCCTTATCTTTTAAAGCGTTAAAAAGTCGTGGTTTTTCCACAAGTTTTTGTGTAAATTTTGCCCATGCAAGTTGTAAGTTGTCTTGTTTCAGAGCTATTGTTCCTTCAACAACAATTGTATTTTCTTCTTTTTCAGATTTTTCTTTTTTTATTTCAGTTTTTAATGAAATACCTGATTTTTTTATTGATATGTTTTGTTTTGCAGGAGCATCAGGCTTTTGCCTCATTTTTTGATATTCTTCCTTTTTTTCTTCAACTATATTAGTTTTTTCAATCTTATTTTTTTGTTTAAGTTCTGAATTATCTGTTTTTCTTTGTTCAATATTTATTTGCTTTGTTAATGTACACATCTGCATTAGAGCGAGTTCTATTTGAAGCCTCTTATTCTTGCTTCCTCTATAGTCTAAATCAGTTTTATTACTTATTTCCAAGGCTTTTAGAAGAAATCCAAGTCCCGTTTTTTGCGATTGTATAATATATTTTTCTTTAATTGTTACTCCTACTTCAAGCAATTCAACAGTTGCAATATCTTTACAAACCATTAAATCTCTAAAATGAGAAGCTAAACCGTATATAAAGTGATGTCCATCAAAACCATTATTTAAAATTTCGTTAAATATTAATAACGATTCTGAAATATTATTTTCATAAATAAAATCAGTAATTTTGAAATAATATGTGTAATCAAGAACATTTAGGTTTTCAATTGTAGATTCATAAGTTATTTTTTTTCCTGAGAAACTTACGATTTGATCAAAAAATGAAAGAGCATCTCTCATTGCTCCATCTGCTTTTTGAGCTATAATATTTAAAGCATCTTTGTCTGCATCAATACCTTCTTGTTCAGCAACATAAGATAAATATCTCACACTATCTTCAACTTTAATTCTATTAAAATCAAATATTTGACAACGAGACAGAATCGTAGGAATAATTTTATGTTTTTCAGTTGTTGCAAGTACAAAAATTGCGTAAGATGGCGGTTCTTCTAATGTTTTAAGGAAGGCATTAAATGCTTGTGAAGAAAGCATATGTACCTCATCAATTATATATACACTATGTGTGCCAATTTGAGGAGGAATTCTAACCTGCTCAATTAGATTCCTAATATCTTCAACAGAATTGTTTGATGCTGCATCCAATTCATGTATATTATATGAACGATTATCATCAAAAGCTTTGCATGATTCACATTTGTTACATGCTTCAAACTCGCTTGTAGGATTTTCACAATTAATAGTTTTTGCAAAAATTCTTGCACAAGTAGTTTTTCCAACACCTCTTGGACCACAGAAAAGATATGCGTGTGCAAGTTGTTGTGTTTTTATTGAATTTTTTAAGGTTACAGTTATAGATTGTTGTCCTACAACGGATTTAAAATCATTTGGTCTGTACTTTCTTGCTGATACAATATAATTTTCCATAATCTGCAACAAAAATATAAAAGATTATTACTTTTTGCAATTAGAATTGTTAATTGTTGATAATTTATAAATTTGATAATTATGATTTTATGTTTAAAAAACCAACTGGTGTCAGGTTTTAAAAAACCAACTGTGTCAGGTTTTAAAAAACCAACTGTGTCAGGTTTTAAAAAACCAACTGGTGTCAGGTTTTAAAAAACCAACTGGTGTCAGGTTTTAAAAAACCAACCGCTGTCAGGCTAAAAAAGCACTGACAGGGTTTTCTTTGTATTTTTATCTTGCTTCCCAAAGCAAAGACGCTTTTACATCAAAAATATCTGAACGTCTGGGTTTTATGTAGAAAGTTGAAATTTCATGATTTTCAATAGCAAAATCATCTTTTAAAATTGAGATTTCTTGCGATAAATCATTTTTTAAATCTTCCATATCTTTTTGAATTTCGTATATTTGATTTTCTACTCTACGAACATCGGCTTTTTCTTTTGCAATTTTTCCGGCACTGCTAATACCTCGCATTGTTTTTCTTTTTGTTCCACCTCCAAGAAAAGAACCTAGAATTGCCATTCCAAAAGACATTGCAGTATCAGTTCTTTTTGATGCAACATCTGCTTTTTCTTTATCTAATCTTGTTAAAAGTGTTTCATATTTCTTTTGTAAGCTATTGCTTTTAGTGTGATATTTTTTTCTTAATTTTTCAATAGCTTTGTCTTTTTCTTCTCGTAAAATATCAATTAATCTTATTTTGAAATCTTTGATGCTTTCGCCTGGTTTTGATTCTACTTTTAGAGATTTGCATCTAAAAAGTTCTAGTTTCTTTGTACGATATAAATAATCAGAAAAGGCTTTTTCAATTGTTTTTAAAGTTTTTAATTCGGCAATAAAAACTGGCAAAGACAAAAATTTACTTTGTTCAAGCGGTTTTTTATCAAAAAGCAGTAAATCATCGGTGTAATCATAATCTTCGCCTCTATTCATTTCCAATTGTGTAAGTTCTTTATCAAGAAAGAATTTTTTTGATATTGAAGTTTGCCTATCAATTCCTTTGCTTGCATTTACATATTTTACTTTGCCTTCGGTAAGTAGATAAGGCTCATATACAACCTCTTGCCCGTATGGTGTTTTAACTGAATAAAATTGTTTAATTCCATCTGTAACTACTGGTTTAACGACATTTGCGTCTGAAATTTCAATTGTTTCGGTTTGTTTTTCTATTTTAATTTCTTTTTTTTCATTAGTTTGTGATTTTTCTTTTCTTTTTTTCATCAAAATTCTAACTTCTTTTTTAGAAAGCGGTCCTTTTAAATATGATAGCACCCATCTTGTTTGCATAAGTTTTATGCGGTCTTCATGTGCACTTTTAAATAAAAACACTCTAGATTGAAGGTTTGAAAGTAATGATTCTATTTCTTTTTTGTTTAATGAATCTTCACCGCTTTTCAACAAACCATCCATTACTCTTTCTTTGTCTTGTTTGGTTTGTAAACGACCTATAAACCAAGTTCCTATATTAGATAATCCTTTGTAATCCAAATCAATAGGATTTTGAGTTGAAAGAATTATGCTTATTCCGAATGCTCTTGCCTGTTTCAAAAGCATTAGCATAGGTTTTTTTGTTGGCGGATTAGAAACTGCGGGAAAATAACCAAAAATTTCATCCATATATAATAATGCTCTTAATGAAGATGTACCACTTTGTTGTCTCATCCAACTTATGTATTTATTCAAAAACAAGGTTACGAAAAACATTCTTTGACTGTCGTCTAAATGAGAAATTGAAAGTATTGAAACTTTTGGTTTTCCGTCTTTTGAATATAGTAAATTTTTAATATCTAGCGATTCGCCTTCTGTCCATGCAGAGAAACTTGGGCTTGCTAGCACAGTATTTAATTTCATTGCTAAATCAAGCCTTTGTTTTTGAGTGTAGAAACTTTTCAATGGTAAAACTCCTATTTTTTCGAAAGGAGGGTTTGTTACATAACCAATTAATTCTTCAAGGCTTACACTTATGCCTTTTTTCCAAAGATGAACAAATATTGTTGATAGTAATAAAAATTCTTTGCTTTGCAAAGGGTCTCCGCTGATTTTTATAAGAGCTAGCAAACTACTTACAGTTGAATTAATTACTGATGTAAAAGAATCCGGGTCATCAATAACATCTTCCGAAGGTGCATCAAAACTGCTTAGAACGGAGAGTTGAACTCCTGCCGTACTTCCTGGAGTATAAATTACATATTCTGCATTATTTTTTAATGCCTTAATACGAGACTTATCTTGATGCCAAGATTGAATTCCTTTGTCCCACATTGCAGCAGTCTTCACGGCAAAATCTTTAACGCTTAGTCCTTTTGTTTCGGCAGCACCAGGATCAACCCAAGGTTCAAAATCTTTTGGTTTTAGTTCTGGAAATGTAAGTAGTAGATTTCCCATATCTCCTTTGGGGTCTATTAAAATTGCCGGAACATTATCTAGAATAGCTTCTTCAATTATTCCTATTCCAAGTCCGGTTTTTCCACTGCCTGTCATTCCTATTAGTGCAGCATGAGTAGTAAAATTTTTATTTTTATACAATACAAGCTCATCTGTGAGTTCTTGTGTTTTTGGATTAACTTCTTTTCCAAGATAAAAAATTCCAAGTTTCTCGTATGCTTTTGTTATATTTTCCATCTTTGTGTTTTATTTTTAATTTTTTAATAATTTTGTGCAATTTTTTTTATTACTTTTTTCAAAAATCGCTTTTTTAGAGTAATTATTTTTGCTTTTGGTTTTAGTTTTATTTAGACAATTCTTTTTTGTCTTGACACAAAAGTAACAAAAAGTGAATACTGACAATAATTTTTGTAAATTTCTTGTAGATTGCTAGGCAGTTTACAAAATTTAAGGTTTAAATTAAGAATATTCTATTTCTAGAAAATCGAGAATTAAAATTCCTTAGAGATTTCTTTTTTAACAAAACGAATATCTTTCTTAACAATCATCTTATAAATACGGTCATTTTTAAATTTATGTTTTCCTTTATTTTTAGGAAAAATTAAATCGGCAATTTCATAATTTTTATTAGCAATTGCCAAATCATAAGTTGAATATGTTTGAGATATTTGTCTATTCTTTTTTGCTCCTTTTGAAATCAAATATTTTGCAATTTCTATATGATTATTATAAACAGCAATATCATATGCTGTCATATTTTCAATATTTGTTTTATGAATATTGGCTTCTCGTTGGGTAAGAAATTTTACGGCTTCAAGTTTTCCTTCTTGTGATGCAATCATTAATGGTGTGAAATTATCTTTGTCTTGTGAATTGAAATCTGCATAATAATCATAAAGGACTTCTAGTATTTCAATATCTCCAAAATAAGCGGCAATCATTGTAGCATCTGTTCCGAAAGAATTTTTCTCCATTAGGTTTGCTCCATATTCACATAAGTATGAGGATGTTAGCGGGTATCCGTAATATGCTGTATACATTAAAGATGTTGCGTTTAATTTGTCTTTTGCATTTACATTTGCTTTGTTTTGTAATAAAAGCTCAACGATTTCAGGATGATTTTTTTCGGATGCTGAAATTAATGCAGTTTTTTTATTGAAAGGGATTTTATTGACATCAGCTTTGTATTTTATTAGTAATTTACAAAGATAAATATTCCCAATATCTGCTGCATACATTAATGGAGTAACTCCTTCATTAGTTTGAACATTAGGATTTTTTCCAGATTTTAATATATAAAAAACCTTTTTTTCGTTTTGTTCAAATACGGCATTTATCAAATCTGGTTCTTGTGCTTTTAACAGATTAACTATTATAAAAAGTATAAGTGTTGTAAAACTTAATTTCATGTATCTAAAAAAATAAAAAATTTGAAAGTATAAAATTAAAAGTTAATTTTCATTTATTAAAGAATGTACTTGAAAGACTTATTTTCAGTTGTTCTCTTGTATATAAAATTTTTGTATTTTTATTCTATTTCTTCTAATGCTTCAAAATCCTTTTTCAAGAACTTATTTGGCAATCTTTTCCCTTTTACTCTATGAAAATCGAAATAAAAAATTTGAGCATTTTCGGCACTTAAAATCATTTTCGTAACAACAGAACCTTTAATATTTCTTGTAGGTGCGACTAAATGCAAAACAAGAACATCTTTCTTTTTATTATCAACAGCATTTTTAATTTCTTCTTGTGAAACAAACTTTACTTTTCCTGAATAAAATTCCTTAATTTTTGATATTGAATTAACTTCTTCTTCCATTTCTCTTTTAAGCAAATATAATATTTTTTCTTTTGTATTCCTTTTACTGTTTTTATAATGATTTAAAAGAGCTTTATCTTCAACATTCGGATTTTCTTGTAGCCATTTTACATGATTTTGCATAAAAATTAGAGCTAAACCTAGTTTATAATGATACCTATCGTAATCTACATCGCTATAAGCTAATGGAAGAGTAATGATATCCGGCATTGTGTTTATGTTACCTCCGCTTTTTCCTAGTACAAGACTTAAAGATGTAAAAACACCAAGGTCTTCTTGCCCTTCAAAATGAGATTCAGTTTGAATAAGCATTGATGCTTCCGGTACTTTTCTTTTTTTATTATAATCATCTTTATTAATCATAAAGAATTTTGTTATTTTCCAATGTTTTTCTGCGGCTTCTTTAATTGCACCATTGTACATTCCAAACAGATTATTGTCTTGAACAAAGTATGTTCTGGAATTAAGAAAAGTTTTTACTTGTTTTGCCGTTGGTAACATTTGCTGTGCAAAAATTGTTGTACTAAGCAGAATTGAAATTAAAATAAGGCTAATTGTTTTCATGATTAATGTTTTAGTTATTGTTTTGGGAAATAAACCGGATGTTTTTTATTGTATTTTCTAATATATAAGAATTTAAGTTTCTTCTTTTTTCTTGTACTTAGTTTAGAAAATTCTTCATACAAATCTGGGTCTTTTGAGATTAATAATTCAACAGATTTATAAGAGAAATCATATATTTTTCCTGTTTCAAAATCAAGTAGATATTGAATTAAAACTGTTTTTGTTGTTTGGTTATCATATCTGTTATAGTTATTATATGAGTTATACGAACCATATCTATATGGGTCGTATTCTACGTAAGTTTTGTTTGCAATAAAATGACTTATACTTCCAAAAACAGGAATTCTGTTAAATTCTTCATTCAAATTTATGTATAAAACTCCTTTATTACTAAATCCCCATATATCATTAGTACTTACAACTTTTTTTACTCCCATATTGTCATAAACTGTAATTGTTTTTTCTTCAAACAAACGTTCAAAAAAATCATATCTTTTATAATCTAAATTAGTTACAATTTGAGATTTTTTAATAGGAGAATTATTTTTTACTTGTAAGAAATTGAAATATAAACCGTCTTTAAATTTAAAAGATTGAGAGTACTTAACATATCCCGTTGGAGTATCATTATTTTGAGAATGAAGATTTAAGGATAAAATTAGCAGTAATACTATGTATTTAATTTTCAACATATAACTAAGTTCAATTCTTCTAACGTAATTTAATAAGAACTATTTCATTCAGGATAAACAACTCTTGTATGATAAATATTTTTAAGTTTAGTTTTTAATACTTTTTTAACTTTATTAATTTCTGCAAAAGTAATGTTAGCTTCGATTAGTAAGTTGTCTGAAATCTTACTTTTTACAATATTTTCAACTAAATTATCGATGCTTTTTTCAGAATATTCAGGCAAACTTCTGGATGCTGCTTCAACAGAATCTACAATCATCACAATTGCTGTTTCTTTTGAATATGGCAGGATTCCGTGATGTCTAAATTTATCTTCATCAATATCTTCGCCTTTGTGTTGTTCTTTATACTTATGCAAAAACCATGTTATTTTAGCATTTGCATGATGAGTTATTATAAAATCTGATACTTCTTTCGGTAAAGAATGTTTTTTGGCAAGTTTAACACCATCTGTTACATGTTTTTTAATTATTTCAACACTTTTTAAAGCTTTAATTTTATCGTGAGGGTTGTCTGAATGTTGGTTTTCAATAAAAAAGGAAGGATTTTTCATTTTTCCAATATCGTGATACATTGCTCCTGCTCTAACTAACAATGGGTTTGCTCCTATTTTCCTTGCAGCTGCTTCGGATATATTTGCAACCTGAACAGAGTGTTGAAATGAACCGGGAGCTTTTTCTGCAAGTTCTTTTAAAACAGGTCTATTAGTATCTGAAAGTTCAATTAGTGTAACATCCGATAAAAATCCAAAAACTTTTTCAAAGAAGTAAATCAAAGGGTAGGCAGCAAGAACTAAAATACTACTTCCTGCAAACCATGCAATTTTTGATAAATCTATTTTTGCAATTTCGCCTTCACGAATAACTGTTAAAGCACTATAGAGAACAAAATATGTTATAAAAATAAGCAAAGCAGTCCATAAAACTTGACTTCTTCTATTAAGTCTACTTACACCTGAAATGGCAACAAACCCAACAACAAACTGAATAAAAATATATTCAAACCCATTTGCTGCAATATATCCTATTAGTAGAATAGTAATAATATGATGTAAAAATGCTGTTCTAGGTTTATAAAAAGTAGCGGTTATTAATGGTAAAATTGTAAACGGAACTAAATAGATATCAAGCACTTGTTGTTTTGCAACAGCTGCTGAAATCACAACTATTAATACCGAAAAGAAAGGAAAATATAATAATTTACGATTATTATTAAATATTTTCGTATTGTAAAAAAATAGATATAAAAACAGAATAGCAAAAATTGAACTTACCAAAATAAACTGCCCCGAAAACACTAAAATTCCATTAGAATGAGAATCATATTCAGACAAATATTGCCTTTTTAAGGATGTAAGTATTTGGTACTTATCATCATTAATAAGTTGTCCTTTGTATATTATACGTTCACCGGCTTGTACCATTCCTCTTACTGGAGATATGCTTTCGAGCAATTGTTCTTCTGCTTTTTGAGTCATTTGCTTATCATAAATTACATTGTATTTTATGTAATTTAAAAAATTAATGTCCGGTAAAGGAAAATCATATTTAGATTTTAGATTAGAGTAAAATTTTACTATTTCATTATATGCTTTTTTTTGCGTATAAATTTGCTTAGAAGGATATGATTCTGCAATATTATCTTTAACAATAAAAATTTCTGAACTTTCAGGTATTAAAAGTGTTTCATCCGAAATTGGCTCAAAAATCCCTTGTTTATAAAAAGATATAATTTTATTTCTTAAGTCTTTCTTAATTTTTGGCACGTTTTGTTTTAAGTCCAAAGTTTGTTCCGTATTTTTTAATCCGGATAAAATGTTGGTAGCGAGTAAATCAAATTCTGAATTAAATTTTTCAAGAACAGAATTTAACATTTCACCATTATATTTAAAATACGGCTTAGTATTTTTTAAAATACTATCTCTTTCCTGTTTAAAAACATCATCATTTTTATAAACCGGAAAATCATATTCTGCTATCAAGTTTTTATGTTTCCATGGCTCTCCTTTTTGAAATTCATATCCAAATTTATTACTATTTGGTAATAAAAACACAGTTATAACAGATGCAATTAAAAATATTAGTATCTTAAAGAATAAATTAAATTTATCTAACATTAAATATAGATTTTTAAGTTTTTAAATTTAGCGTAAAAATAAGTATTGAAATCGAGAAATAAAAATCTATATTTTTATAAAAAAAGTCATTTATTATTTTTTTTATTATTTTTTATTTATTTTTGCCTCTCAGTAATTAATTATATCTATAAAATTCTAATACAAATGGAAGAACAAGTAACTGACGGAGCAAATAAATTCAGAGATAATATTTTTACAAGTTCTGTAAAAGCTGGAAAAAGAACATATTATTTTGACGTTAAAGAAACGAAAAGCGGAGAAAGATATATTACTGTTACTGAAAGAAAACGCAGATATAATGATGACGGTAGTTTTAAAGTAGAAAAACATAAAATATTTTTATACAAAGAAGATTTTGACAAATTTGCTGATGCTCTTGATGATGTAATTGAATTTATTGAAACAGGAAAAATGCCTGAAAAGGTTGAAGAAAAAGAGGAAGATAAAGCTGAGAAATTAAAAGATGAGTTTACTGATGTTAAATTTGAAGATCTTGATTCTGACATAGATTAATTTGGAAAAAGTAAAATTTTACAAATATTAGATTTAGTATAAATACCTTTTAAGGTAAATCATAAAAAAACAGCTTAAAATTTAAGCTGTTTTTTTATATTAAAATATGTAACACTCTCTAAAACAATGTTATTACTTAACTTTTGATAAATTATATGAAATTACAATTCCTAACAAAACGGAACCAACAATAAAAGAAAAACCAATTAAATATTCAGCAAAAATGAGTTTGCCTATACCAAATAATGTAAGCATAACCATTAAACTTCCTGCAAACCAATTAAAAAACAACCTTCCATATCCTGTATCACTTTTTACATCAGGTAATTTTTTAGAAATACGTCGCCAACCATAGCCGCCGGGATGCACTTTTTTGTAAAAAGATTTTAATTTATCTTCTTTCTCAGATTTGGTAAGAAATGTAACTGAAATCCAAACTATTGATGACCAAATTACAATTAAAATTAAACTTAACTCAAAATCTTTTTTAAGTACATCTAATCCAAAAACATAAGTTAAAACCGGATAAATAGTATAAGGTGCAATCATTGCTGAAATTTCAGACCAAGCATTAATTCGCCACCAAAACCATCTTAATAATAATACTAAACCAATACCTCCGCTCATTGCAAGAACAAATTTCCAAGCATCACTAATTCTGTCAAACTGAGTTGTTATAATTATTGAAAAAATCATCAATATAAAAGTTGTAATTCTTGATACTTTTACATATTTACTTTCATCTGCATTTTTATTAATAAAAGGTTTATAAAGGTCATTTACAATATATGAAGTTCCCCAAACTGTTTGCGATGCAATTGTTGACATATAAGCTGCAAGAAAAGCTGCAAAAAGCAAACCTAATAATCCTGCAGGCAATAAATCTCTAATTAACATAACATAAGTTGAGCCTTTATCTGCAACATCTGGGTATAAAATTAAAGCAGCAAAAGCAGCAATAATCCAGGGCCAAGGTCTTAGAGCATAATGAGCAATTTGAAACCATAGAGTTGCCAATACAGAATGTTTCTCATTTTTTGCAGACATCATTCTTTGTGCAATGTAACCTCCACCGCCGGGTTCTGCACCTGGATACCAACTAGACCACCATTGAACGCCCAAATACGCAATTAATGCTGTAACTGTCATTTTTAAAATCCCTGATGTTCCATTGCTTACATCATTTCCTGATTTTAAATCAGGAAAAAAATCAAAACTCCATTCCGGTAATTTCTCTTTTAAACCGGCAATTCCACCAACATCTATATGGTTAACTGCAAAAACAGCAAGAATAATACTTCCTGTCATTGCTATTACAAATTGAAAACTATCAGTTAAAGAAACACCCCACAAACCGGACAATGCAGAATATGCAGTAGTAAATAACATTAATCCTGCAACTGCAACAAGATGCGAACTAAATTCAATTCCAATAAAAGAAAATTCTTGTGAACCGAATATACTAAATTCCGGAAATAAAACTTTTAAAATTTTTACCATTGCAAGATTTACCCATGCAATTACTATTGTGTTCATAAAAATTCCAATATAAACAGCTCTAAATCCTCTTAGAAAATTTGCAGGTCTTCCTGAATATCTTAAATCTACAAATTCAGCATCTGTAAGAATACCGGAACGCCTCCAAAGTCTTGCAAAGAAAAAAACCGTAAGCATTCCGCCAAAAAGCATATTCCACCAAAGCCAATTTCCTGCAATACCGTTTTGTGCAACAAGTTCGGTAACCGCAAGAGGTGTATCTGCTGCAAAAGTTGTTGCAACCATACTTGTTCCCGCAATATACCAAGGCAACTTCCTCCCACTTAAAAAGAAATCATCCATTCCTTTGCCTGCTCGTTTAGACATATACAAACCTATGCCAATACTTACAAAAAAATAAACTCCAATAATTAACCAATCAATAAAAACTAAATTCATTTAACTTTATTTTAAATATTTAACAAACATAACAATTTTCATTTTAATTTATGATAAATCAATGTCGTTTAGTTAAGAATATTGTTTAAATGTTTATATATCAATATTATAATTGCAAAAAGCATTTAAATGTTTTATTTTTTCAGCACAAACGGTGTGATTATCAGTAGCCTTGCCGTATAAGGCAAGGAAATAATAATAAAAACTTGCACCAGGCACCAACGGTGCAGTATCATTGTTGTTTCGCACCATTGGTGCAAAAAAAAAAAATAATTCTATCATTATAAAAATAACAAGCTTAAATTATAGAAAAATTTTATTTGCTGAATATTAATAAGTTAAAGTAAATTCTTATCTAAACGACATTGTTTGATAAATTATAAAATCTAAAAAATAAAAAAATATAATAAACTAACAGATAATTAATTATATTTATTGATGTTTACAGACTTATTAACAATAATAAAAATATTCTTGGCATACGAATTGAAACATATAAAATAAATCAAACAAAAAAGGAGGAAGCTATGAAAAACTTAATTATTACAATCATTATTTTAGGAGCAATTATTTTTGTCCCAAAATATTCAGAAGCCCAAAGACACTACAGATCAGATAATACTTCTGAATTAAAATTAAGAATGTATGACAACGCAATCTACGAAGTTATTTTTGACAGAAAAATTTATAAAGTTTCAAATTCTTTTTTCAGAATTTCAAATGTAAGATCTGGTAACCACCGAATTATTGTAAAAGAAATATACGGCAGATATGGAAACCAAAGAATAATTTACAGAGGGAATATAAACATTAGTCCTCGTTCAATAATTACTGCTAGAATAAATAGATATAACAATCTTATTATTACAAGAGTTAGTCCTATTTACAATGATGAATATGATGATTATGAAGATAATTATTACAGAAAACCACTTTTAGATATAGCAAGATTAAAGAACTCATTAAGAAGAGCAAATTTTGAAAGTGATAAAAAAAGAATTGCAAGACAAGCAATCTCAACTCACAGAGTTCGTGCAAATCAAGTATATCAAATTTTGATGATGTTCAGTTTTGAATCTACAAAACTAAAAATTGCAAAATTCTCATACAGATATTGTATTGACAAAAGAAATTATTACAGAGTAAATGATGCTTTCACATTCAGTAGCAGCATAAGAGAATTAGACAATTACATAGGAAGTTATCGTTCGGAATATTATGATGACGACTGGGAATATTACAGACCAAGATATTAAATTCTCATACCATCACAGCGGTTTTCAAAATCCCTGTCAGCGGTTCCAAAACCCTGACAGCGGTTGAAAATCCCTGTCAGCGGTTCCAAAACCCTGACAGCGGTTTAAAATACTTGTCAGCGGTTGAAAATCCCTGTCAGCGGTTCAAAAATCCCTGACAGCGGTTCCACCCTCCCCATATACAATCTAACAATCAAAATATTTTCAAAAATTTAAAAACAATTTAAAAATTAATCATTTATACAGATTAAATTTAAAAATATTTAATTTTATTAAGTTTTTTTTAGTAAATAAGTATTTTTTAATACTTTTGCCGTTCGATTTTTTAACAGAAAACAAAATGGCAAAGAAAAAGGAAAAAAAAATAGATAATAGTTTTGAAAATTTAGAAAGTTCAATATCAAGAACCGAACAATTTATTGAAGACAACCAGAAACTTCTAACTATTATATTTGGAGTACTTGTACTTATAGTAGGTGCATATTTTGCATACACAAAATTTGTAGTAGAACCCCAAACTATTGAAGCACAAGAACAAATTTTTACAGCACAACTCTATTTTGAAAGAGACTCTTTTGATTTAGCACTTAACGGAGATGGAGACTTCCCAGGAGTTCTTGGAATAATTGACGAATACGGTGCAACAAATGTTTCGGAACTTGCAAACTACTATGCAGGAGTTTCATATTTCAAACTTGGAGAATATGATAATGCAATAGACTATCTATCAGACTTTTCTACAAGCGACAAGTTACTTTCTGCAGTTTCAATGGGAACTTTGGGAGATGCATATTCTGAAAAAGGAAATTTCAACAAAGCTGCAAGTTATTATAAAAAAGCAGCAGATGAAACCGACAATAAATTAACCTGCCCTATTTATCTCAAAAAATATGGAGTAGTTAGTGAAGAACTAAAAGACTTTAAAGAAGCATTGGAAGTTTACAAAAAAATTAAACTGGATTTTCCGGACTCTGAAGAAGGAAGAACTATTGATAAATATATTACAAGAGTAAAATTAAAAATGTAACTTTTTTTTACATAAAAAACATAGCAAAAGACCGACTAATCTCGGTCTTTTTTTGTTTAAAACTGTTAATTAAGTATAAATAAACCATTTAACCCGTATTATTCATACGTTTTTTCTTTTTCTGAGACGAGGCGTCAAACTTTGCAGCTGTATATGGATACTGCAAAGAGTTTGCAACATTCTTTTCTGTTTAAAGA
>CAMZKL010000041.1 GCA_947311255.1 uncultured Chlorobiota bacterium
AGATGAAGCAATGGATGCGGCATCTTGTATTGGTTGTGGTGCTTGTGTTGCTACTTGCAAAAATTCATCTGCAATGTTATTTGTTTCTGCGAAAGTTTCGCAACTTGCATTATTACCACAAGGAAGAGTAGAAGCAACTAAAAGAGCAAAGAATATGGTTGCAGTTATGGATGAACTTGGTTTTGGAAATTGCTCAAATACAGGAGCTTGTGAAATGGAATGCCCAAAAGGAATTTCATTGGCACATATTGCACGATTAAATAGAGAATTTCTTGTTGCTAATGTGAAAGCTTAGCTTAATTAGTATTAATAGAAATAAAAAAGCAACTCTACAACGAATAGTTAGAGTTGCTTTTTTATGTTAAAATTGAAAGAAATACCACATTAACATCAAAACTCCCAATAAATTCATTCTCGAGATAATGTGTTTTAAAAATAAATTTCCTAACAAAATCTATCTATTAATATGTTTTGAAGCAATATTTAGAATGTCTTTTTTTGAATAGGGTTTTGCTATAAAATCTGTCAAGCCATATTTTTGATAGCTACTTATTTCATGCCTTAAGACACTTGCTGTTTGTGCAATTATTGGAACATTTCTGTTAAATTTATGAATTTCCTTTGTTGCATAAATTCCACTGTCCCCTGGTAATTTTATATCCATTAGAACTAAATCGATATCGGAATTTTCTTTACATATAGAGACAGCTTCGTTAGCAGTTCTTGCATTAATAACCGTAGCTTTTGTTGAGGAAAAATAAATGTTTAATAATTGACGACTGTCTAAATCATCTTCAACAACTAATATTTTTTTATTTTCAAATTTATTTTGAGCCATTATTTAACCTTAGAGTTCTTTAAATTTAATTAAATAAATGTTTTTAGATTAAGTGTTTTATGTTGTAACAGTTGACAAAGTTAAAAAAAAATATACAAGTTACAAAACTCATAAATTACTTATGGTTAGCCTGTAATACAAATATGCAATCGAAACAGAAAATATTAAGATGTTTTTGTCCGGTATTTTACATTCTAAATTGTTTATGGATAGTGAAATGAAATTTAAAAACATCTCTTTCTTTTAGTATGTTATCAAACATGTTTTTTTTATAAAATTGTGAAAATTTTATACTTTTACACTGATTAGTTTCTATCTTTTTACTATCTGTATGAATTATTTTATGAAAAAAATTACAAATTATCAGCAAATGCTACTGAAAATATGCTAACAACTACATTTTTTGATTTTAATAATTCATTTGCACAAGCAATTAATGTTGAACCTGTTGTTACAACATCATCGACTAATAAAACGTGTTTTCCTTCTATGTATTGTTGGTTTTTAAGTTTAAATGCAGTGTTTACATTTTTTCTGCGTTCTTCTAAATTCTTTTTAGTTTGAGTTTCTGTAAATATATTCCTAAGCAAAATATCAGTTTTATATGGTTTATCCATAATTTCAGAAAGCCCCTTACTAATCATTTCACTTTGATTGTACCCTCTTATTCTTTTTTTGGCAGGATGTAGAGGAACAGGAATTATAATATCAATTTCAGAAAAAAAAGAATCTTTTATTTCGGCACCAGACATTCTGCCTAGTTCAATTCCTAAATAGTCTTTGCCCTTGTACTTTAACTTGTGAATTAAGGTTCTATATTTACTACCTTTTCTAAAAAAGAAAAAAGCAGTTGAGTATTTAATATTTGTTATGCCGTAGAATAATTTATTTAGAGAGTTCTCTTTTTCTTTATGAAAATTTGTTTTTGGAATATCCAACAAGCAATTAAAGCATAGAGTTTTTTCCCCTTTTAGGAGGTTTTTATTACAGGCTTCACAATGGGAAGGAAAGAATAGTCTAAAAAAATGGTATAAGTAATTTAAAATAATTTTCATTATTAAAGGTTAAAATCAGTTATTGCAACCATAATTCTTTCTAGTTTTTTCTTTGCAGAGCTTGATTTTCCATTGTAGTTATTAATTATTAATGAAAAAGCAATGTCTCTCCCAGATTTTGTCTTTGTATATCCAGCATAGGCTCTAACATTTCTAATTGAACCGCTTTTTGCACGCATATTGTTTTCTGCACTAGTTCCTTTGCATATTCTTTTTACTGTTCCTTCTCTACCAACTATTGGAATAGAATTATAGAAAACTTCTGTGTTTTTACTTTTCGTTTTCATATACATTAAAACGGCTGCTAACTGTTTTGTTGTTATTGTATTATATTTTGAAAGTCCACTTCCATCATAAATATTCATTCCTCCGGGTTTAACACCTTTTTTTGCCCAAAATTCTCTCACAAAATGTTTGTTAATTCTTTTTATATTAAAGTTGCATTGTTTTAGCTGGGTTTGTTTATATAAATGTTCTGCAAAAAGGTTTATACTTCTAAAGTTTGTTTTTTTTATAATTTCTTTAAGTTTTGGAGATTTACTTGTGCAAATTAAAGTATGCTTTAAGCTATCTGCTATTTCTAATTCAGGACTTTTTCTAAAAGTAGTAGCAACACCTGCCCCTATGTTTTTATTGAGCTTAAGTTTTTCTTTTAGAGTTGTAGCTGTGAAGTACGCAGGGTCTGGGATTGAACCCTTCACTTTAAAATTCTTTTTATTAAGAGGTAAACTTCCTTTTATGTATCTAAAATATGTATAGGGAGCTCCAAAAATATATGACCGGTCAGAATAAATTGCTTCTGATTTTACTTGATTGTCAAAAGTTAGCCCTTCAATTTTGGGTTCAATTTTTATAATTCTAGTTGTTCCTCCAATATTTTTGCTCGTATTAAAATAAATAGTGTAAAAATTATCAAAAATAGTTAAACCACATGCTCCTGCACCAAAATAGTTCCCCATATCTTCCCATGCCCATGTTGAAGGTACAATATCATAACCGTAATACCGTGCATCTGCAATTACCTGACCATTAATGTGTTTAATGCCTTTTTCAGATATTGCATCAGTCCAAATGTTTAAAAAATTATGTGTTTTTGTTTTCTCAAAATATTTAGACCCTAAACAAGGGTCTCCTCCCCCTTTTATAATAATATTTCCATCTAAAATATGTGTGCTTTTATCAATTTGACCTGTGTATTCAATTTTTGTTTCAAATACAAAATCGGGACCTAATATTTCTAAAGCTGTTGCAGTAGTTATCAGCTTTTGAGTTGATGCAGGGGTTAGGGCTAAGTCTGAATTTAGTTCAGACAAAACTTCTCCGGTATTTACATCTACTGCAAAAAACCCTATCCCTGCATTTTTCATGTCTATATCATCCCTAAGATTTTTAATTGCGGTATTAAGCAGGTGCTTTTGGTTTTCTATAAGCTGTGCATTAATAAAAGAAAAAGAAATTACTACAGCAAAAAAGAATAAAATAAATCTTTTCATATATGTTTTTTTTAAATGCCAAATATAAAAGCAAACTACAAAAGTACCAATTTTTATTATAAGATTGATTTATATGTTTTTTAGTAACTTAATGGGATTTCTAAAAATTCATTCGCATCAATATTTTCAGAATTTTTCATAGGCGACTTAATTTTTAGAAGTTCCCTTAATAAAATAAATTTGAACAGCTAGAAATAAAACTATATTTTTATACAGTTAAAAACTAAAAATATAACTATGGGATTTTTTGATAAGATTTTCTCATCAGGGAATGATAATAAACTGATAGAAAATAATCCAGATGTACAATTTGGAAGATATACTGATAGACATAAGACTGCTGAACAAATAAAATCTTGGGATAATTCTGTTGCTCTCTATGGTAAAAAGAAATATTTAGACTCATACGATCAATTTTTTAATTATCTAAGAGATTCAAAAACAAAGAATGTTACTTTTAATAGACTTCCAGATAAAATAAATTTTGAGATAATTCAAGGCTCAAAAATTGTTAAAGGATATGCAAGTAATACAAAAGTTATTGCAGAATCTGAAGTGGCAAAGTTTGAAGGCAAACCTCATGTTGCGGTAATGAGAAAACTACTTGGTGTTAATTACGATTTGTTTTTTAGCAAGTTTGCATTAAAAGATAAAATCTTTACACTTAAATATTCTGCATTGGTTCAAGATGCTCCTCCTGCTGCTTTATATGCCTCTCTTAAAGAAGTAGCAAACCAAAGTGATAAATATGATGACGTTTTAACCGATGAGTTTAGTTTTTTAAAAGATATAAACATAGATCATATTCAAGAACTCCCTGATGCAGAAAAAGAAGTTAAATATAATTTTTTGATTAATTCTATAAAAAAAGTTATAAAAAGAGTTGATGAATTAGCAAAATTGGATTTGTCTGGTGGAGGAACTTTTCTTTTGCTACAATTAACTTTTAAAATATACTACTTATTAGCACCGGAGGGCGTACTTTTAGACGACCTAAGATATATTCAAGGGGTTTTCTATAGAAAAGATAATGCCTCAACTTCTGAAAAAAATCATTTAATGATTAAAGAGTTTAAAAAAATAATTGATAAGCCAAAGGAAGAAAACATAAAGTCTTTATATAAAACAAAAGCTACATTCGCTGTTGTTAAACCAACTAATTTTGGAACCGTTTCCAACTTTATTTTTGATGAAATTAAAAAAGTAGATTGGTATAAAGAAAATAACTATCCTGATGTTCAACAGGCTGTCTGTGATTATATTGTTGCTTATTCAGAATTCTTTTTTGGAATGGATGCTCCTGTTTATGACTTGCTTGAGATATATTGGAAAACTACAAATGACAAATATTATAAAGAATTAGGGTTTTGGGCAGATTATTATAATTCAAACACAAAAACATTTAAAAAGGCAAAAATTGAGGATGCGATATCAAAAATTGTATCTAAATACAAATATAAATTCCCTCATTTAGCTTTTAAAACACATATTTTAAAATTTGATAATCTTGCTAATTTCTCAACTTCATTTTTAAAAGAACTTGAAAAGATGAATTTTAATATGAAGTAATTATTAATATTTTATTACAAAGAAGAAAATTAAAATGGAAAATACAATAAACATATATAAAAATGCAATTGTTCAGATAGCAACTGTATGGGGAACAGGAACTGGATTTTACCTTGAAGAATACAATGTTATAGTTACGAATAGACATGTTATTGCAGGAACAACAGAACTGGTAATAAGCGGAAAAAAACTAAAAAAAACAATCTCAAAAGTACTTTTTACTGACCCCGTATACGATCTGGCATTTCTTGAAGTTCCTGAAAATGCAAACTTTTCCCCAGTCCCTTTAGGCGTTGCAGATATAGTTAGCGAAGGACAACAAGTTATGGCAATTGGACACCCTTACGGGCTAAAATTTACTGCCACACAAGGAATTGTTTCCAAGTCAAAACGACTTTGGAACGGAACAAACTACATTCAAATTGATGCAGCAATTAACCCCGGAAATAGTGGCGGTCCACTAATTAACGATAAAAATGAAATAATAGGAGTAAATACTTTTATTGTTTCCGAAGGAAATAATCTTGGCTTTGCATTACCTGTTAATTTATTAAAAGAAAGCTTAAATGATTTTAAATCTTTAGGCAGAAAAACATCAACAAGATGTACTGCCTGTAAAAGTGCTATTTCAAAGGATGACATTCAAGATAACTATTGCCCAAATTGTGGTCAGAAATCAAATGAATTTGAATTTGAAAACAAACCCTATATTCCAACAGCAGCAGCTAAAAAAATTGAAGAAATTATTGAATCATTAGGATACGACATAAGAATTGTAAGAGTAGGACAAAACTATTGGAATATTGAAGAAGGAAGTTCTAATATTAAAATAAGCTATAGTACTAAAAATAAATATATTCTTGCTTGGGCAGAATTATGTAGGTTGCCAAAAACAAATATAGCTCAAATTTATGAATATATGCTCAAAGAAAATTATAATCTAGAAGGGATAGCGTTTAGTGTTATAAATCAAGATATTGTTTTAACTGCAATGCGTATTTATGACGCTGACTTAGTTGTTGAAACCAATAAGCAACTATTTCAAAGACTCTTTAATAAAGCAGATGATTATGATGATATTCTAATCAAATTAGGAGGAATTCCATATTCAGAAGAAGAGTAAAACAAATTGGAAATAAAAGTTCTAATATAAATAATTGGAATCCCCCCATTAGTTTTTTTAAAAATAAGCAGAAATTTTGGTTTATACCTATAAAATGTAAAATGACCCTAATTGATACCCATACTCATTTATACGTTTCTCAATTTGATGAAGATAGAAATGAAGTCATTAAAAATGCCATAAATTCAGGAATTACAAAAATGATTCTTCCTGGAATTAATTCAACATATATTAATTTACAAAATCAACTTGCAAAAACTTATTTTTCAAACTGTTATTCTGCATTTGGATTGCATCCTTGCGACGTAAAAGAGGGTTTTAAAGAAGAATTAAAATGTGTAGAAATAGAATTAAAAAAAGGAAATGCCATTGCTGTTGGAGAAATAGGAATAGATTTATATTGGGACAAAACTTTTGTTAAAGAGCAAAAAATAGCATTTAAACAACAAATTATTTGGGCAAAAGAATATAAACTTCCAATAATTATTCATGTTAGAGAAGCTTTTAATGAAGTTTTTGAAATAATCGATAAACTTAATGATGAAAATTTAACAGGAGTCTTTCATAGTTTTACAGGAAATATTGAACAAGCAAATAAAATTATAAACTATAAAGGTTTTAAAATAGGAATAAATGGAATTGTAACATTTAAAAACTCAGGATTAGATAAAGTTGTAAAAGAAATTCCTTTGCAACAAATTGTACTTGAAACAGATTCTCCATATTTATCTCCTGTGCCAAAAAGAGGAAAAATAAATGAAAGTTCATACCTTATATATATAGCAAATAAAATTTCAGAGATTAAAGAAATTTCTGTTGAAAAAATAGCAGAAATAACAAATAAAAATGCAAAAGAAATTTTTGGAGAAAAAATGAGTCTTCCGTAAAAATAACAACTTTTAAAAAATAAAAGTCTAAGCATTAAATAACACAACTAATATTTTTAATTTAGCGGAACGAATTATAAAAAATATAAAATGCCACAAAAAACTTCAATCCTAATAATTTATACAGGGGGTACTATTGGGATGATTGCTAATCCCGAAACAGGAGCATATAAACCATTTAATTTTGAACAAATTTCTAAACAAATTCCAGCCTTAAAAAGTTTTGGTTTCCTTTTAGAAACAATTTCTTTTGAAAAACCTATAGATTCTGCCGACCTCAAACCAGATACATGGGTGAAATTAGCAAATATTTTAAAAAAAAACTATAATAAATTTGATGGCTTTGTTATTTTACACGGAACCGATACCATGGCATATACTGCTTCTGCATTAAGCTTTATGTTGCAAGACTTTCATAAACCTGTAATTTTAACAGGCTCACAACTACCCGTAGAAATGCTTAGAACCGATGGAAAAGAAAACCTAATTACTGCAATAGAAATAGCAGCAGAAAAGGAAAAAGGAAAACCGGTAGTTCCAGAAGTTTGCGTTTATTTTGACAACAAACTTTTCCGAGGGAATAGAACAACAAAAAAGAATGCCGAATACTTTGATGCTTTTGATTCCCCTAATTATCCTTGTCTTGCTGAAGCAGGAATTAAAATTAATTATAGGAAAAACAACATTAAATATCCCGGATATAATAAGATTCCTACTATAAATACAAAATTAGATACAAATGTTGCAATAATCAAAATGTTCCCAGGTATCAGCAAAAACTTTATCAAAGCTGCTTTTAGCACCAAAAATTTAAAAGCTGTAATTCTTGAAACTTTTGGGTCAGGAAATGCAATAATGGATGAATGGTTTATTAACATATTGAAAAATGCTAACGAACAAGGTATTGTAATTATGAATATTACACAATGTATTGGAGGGACAGTTCTATCTGAAAAATACGAAACAGGCAAAACTCTTATTAACGCAGGTGTAATTAGCGGTTATGACATTACAACTGAGGCTGCAATAACTAAATTAATGTACTTACTTGGTCTGAATTTATCGAATAGCGAAATAAAATCATATATGCAAGAATCTATTGCAGGAGAAATTACAAAATAAAATTTAATAAGGAAAATTTAATGAAACAGTATTAATTTTTTAGCAAAGTCAAAAAAAAATTAAAAGATTAATTTTTCTGAAAAGAAAATTTTATTTATTTTCGGCACTTGAAAAGAAAACCGTTTCTCGGTATGTCTTTCTAGAGGAGAGGTGTCCGAGTGGCTTAAGGAGCACGCTTGGAAAGCGTGTGTACATATTACGTGTACCGGGGGTTCGAATCCCTTCCTCTCCGCAATAACGGAAACTAATTAATAATTAATTAAAAATAAATTTTAGACACATGAAAAAGTTATTTGCATTAGCAGCAATTTTGGGAATGTTTGTTTTAGGTGTAAACACTCAAGTTTTTGCACAAAACATTGATTCAACTGCAGTTGAAACAAATCTTACAACTTCGACTGATGAAGTAACAGACGAAGTAACAGAAGCAAACGAAGACGGATCTCTCCACAAAATTATTAAAGAAAAATTTATTGAAGGTGGACCTTTCTTTATGAGCTTTGTATTACTTGCATTAATTCTCGGATTAGCTCTTTCTATTGAAAGAATTATTTATCTTAGTCTTGCAGATGTAAATACTGAGAAATTGCTTACAGATGTTGAAAACGCTCTAGAAACAGGTGGAGTAGAATCTGCAAAAGAAATTTGCAGAAACACAAGAGGCCCTGTTGCAAGTATTTTCTATCAAGGTTTAAGCCGTGCAGACCAAGGAATTGACGTGGTAGAAAAATCAGTAGTTTCTTACGGAAGTGTCCAAATGGGATTACTCGAAAGAGGATTAACCTGGATTTCTTTGTTTATTTCATTAGCACCAATGTTAGGTTTCATGGGAACAGTAATTGGTATGATTGATGCATTCGACAAAATTCAAACAGCAGGTGATGTAAATGCAGGACTAGTTGCAGGAGGTATTAAAATTGCCTTAATTACAACAGTTTCAGGTTTGGTTGTTGCAATGATTCTTCAAGTTTTCTATAACTATATTGTATCAAAAATTGATTCAATTGTTAACGAAATGGAAGATAGTTCAATTTCATTAATTGATATTTTGGTAAAATACCAAAATAAATAAGAAGATTTTTATAAAAATTAAAAATATACAGCTATGAAAGATAATATAGCAAAAATCACAAAAGTACTACTTTGGGTACTAATTGCTTTGTCTTTGTTTTTCGCGTTGATGTTATTTATTAACACAACGGTTGAAAACACAAAATGGATTACAAACGCCCTAACATTTACTTATGTACTACTATTTGTAACTATTGGAGCAACTATTCTTGCATCACTTTATATATTTGTAATGAAGTTAATTGCTAAACCCAAAAAAGCATTAGTTTCATTATTACCTATAATTTTACTCCTAATTGTTTTTCTTATTGCGAGATCACTTGCAAGCGATGAGGTTTTATATATGCCTAATTATGAAGGAACTTCAAATGTTCCTACACAATTAAAATGGTCAGGAATAGGTTTAATTATGATGTATGTATTTTTAGGTCTGGGATTTGTTGCAATACTTTTCTCCGGAGTTAAAAGAATTTTTAGATAAAATAACTATTGTATGTAACACATCTTTGAAGTGTGTTACATACTTTTTTCGTTTTTTAAATACAAACAAAATGGCACGAAGAGCATTAACTGAAATAAATGCAGGTTCAATGGCAGATATAGCCTTTTTATTACTTATTTTCTTTTTGGTTACAACAACAATGAGTACAAATACTGGTATGCAAAGAAAATTACCACCTCCTCCCGAAAAAGATGTTAAACCACCCGAAGTTCATGCAAGAAACGTGATGGCTGTTTTAATAAATAAAGATAACTTTATTATGGTAAACAGTGTACCAATGCAACTAAATAGAATTACAGAAAAAGCAAAAGAATTTCTTGCGAATGTTAATAGAAGAGAAGACTTGCCTGTTTTTGAAAACAAAGAAGTTCCAATTTTAGGAAACGTTCCTGTTTCAAAAGGAATTATTTCTTTGCAGACAGATAGAAATACTCAATACGAAAAATACCTTCAAGTTCAAAACGAATTAATGAGAGCAGTTGCAGAATTAAGAGATGCAAGATCAATGAAAGAATTTGGAGCTCATTTTGATGATTTAGAAGGTGATAGATTAGACGCAATAAGTAAAGCTATACCTCTTGCGATATCAGAAGCTGAACCTAGAAGAAGCGTTAAATCCAAAGGAAAATAATATATTAATAAATTTAATATTACAATAATGTCAAAATTTAGAAAAAAAGGAAATAAAGCTACACCTGCAATTTCAACTGCATCTTTGCCTGATATCGTTTTTATGTTGTTGTTCTTTTTTATGACTGTAACAACAATGAAAGAAATTGATTTAAAGATTGTAATTAAAAAACCACAGGCAACTGAGGTTAAAAAATTAGAAAATAAATCCTTAGTTAAATATGTTAATATAGGTCCTCCAATTGCAAAATTTAGAAAAATGTATGGAAGTGAGTCCATAATTCAATTGAACGACCAATTTGCAAAAGTAAGAGACATTGCTCCATGGGTAAATGCAGAAAGACAAAAAATGGACGCTTCAAATAGGTCAAAAATGACTACTGCTTTAAAAGTTAACAAAGAAACGAAAATGGGAATTGTAACCGATGTTAAGCAAGAGCTTAGAAAAGTAAAAGCTCTAAAAATAACATATATTGCAGATAAAACTACAAAAAACAATTTTTAAAAATGGGCCTTATAAAGGCTCTTTTTTTTCCCTTATTATAATGCTTTTTAAAAAAAAAAACTCAAAAAACAATTTTTTTTTAAATTTGTGTTATAAAACACGTATATTGAAAAATCATGCTAAACAAATCCGATTGCCAAAAGTGTTCAAACGATAAAAACTCAATTTTTAAACTCTTAAATAAACAAGAACGTTCTGTTTTTGAAAACAATAAACAATGCACCTCCTATAAAAAAAATGAAATTATTTTTAAAGAGGGAGATATGCCAAGTGGTCTTATTTGCCTTTGTTCTGGAAAAGTTAAATTAATAAAAGAGGGTGTTGGTGGACGAGATCAAATAATCAGAATGGAAAACTCTGTTAACTTTATTGGATTTAGAGCTTTGTTTGCAGGAGAGCATTATATTGCTTCTGCTGTTGCCATAGAAGACTGTACTTTATGTTATTTAGAAAAGAAAACTCTTGATAAACTAATAAGGGCAAATGGTAGTTTTGCATTAAAAATTATTACAATTCTTGCAAAAGAATTAGGAGTATCAAATGAAAGAACACTATCTCTTACTCAAAAGCACATTAGAGGAAGATTGGCAGAATCTTTACTGGTTCTTATAAACACTTTTGGATATGAAGATGATGGAAAAACAATTAAGGTTTACCTGTCAAGAGAAGATTTAGCAAACTTGTCCAATATGACAACCTCTAATGCTATACGAACCCTTTCAATGTTTGCATCTGAAGGCGTTATTTCTATTGAGGGAAGAAGACTATCAGTAGAACAATTTGAAACTTTAAAAAACATTAGTAGTTTGGGATAATAAATAAATTTGTCTACTTTCTCTAAAAAAGTAACTTTGAAGATAGATTTTTAAATTTTTATATTCTTGAACTTTAATGACTACAAAATTCTACACATTATATAAAGAACATTTTCATTTTATTTATGTTGCCCTTTTAGCCACAATTGTTGTTGCTATGCCACATTCAAGAGGACTACTAAGTTCTGCACAAATTGCATTACTATTTTCTTGGATTTTAGATGCCGATTTTAAAAAAAAAATCAATATCCTGAAGAACAATAAATGGATAATAGTCTTTATTTCAATTTTCTTACTCCATATTGTTGGTTTATTATATACAAACAACTATAACTATGCTTTAAATGATTTAAAAATAAAACTCCCTCTTTTAATTCTTCCCCTTATTATTGGAACCTCTAAAAAACTAAACTACAATGAAATTAAGATTATTATTTCACTTTTTACAATATCAATACTTTTAAAAACGCTATACGGTCTTATTATTATTTCAGGACTCTCAGAAAAGGAAATTATAAATGTACATGAGCTGGCGGGAAAATTTTCTCATATTAGATATTCGCTAATGTTAAATATTGCAATTTTCATGAACGTTTATCTTGTATTTATATCTAAAAACAACGAAAAAATAAAATATCGATTATTTCGTCTTTTTATTATACTATGGTTTACTTTATTCCTATTTATTTTGCATTCTGTTACTGGCTGGGTTGTGTTTCTATTTTTAATTTTGTTCACATTTTTTTATATTGCATTTAGCTCAGAAAAGTCAATACTAAAAAAATATGGACTTTATTTAAGTTTAGCTGTTGCAATTATTATTTTTTCATATTTAATTTTTTCTATAAATAAATATAATAAAACTGACAATATTGATACAGAAAAAATTGAACTAAAAACCAAAAGTGGCAATAAATATTATCATAATTTTAAAAGTAATGAAAGAGAAAATGGACATTTTGTAAATTTATATCTTTGTGAAAAAGAACTTAGAGACACGTGGAATGATGTAAGCAAATATAATTATAACGGAAAAGATAATAAAAATCAAAATATAAAATACACTTTAATTAGATACCTAACTTCAAAAAATTACAAAAAAGATAAAGAAGGTGTTTTAAAACTTTCTAAAAAAGATATTATTAATATTCAAAATGGTTATGCAAACTATATTTATGAAAATAAATATGCAATTTATCCTAAAATATATGAAATATTATGGCAGCTAGAAAGATATTATAACGGAGGAAATCCAGAAAAACATTCCGTTTCCCAAAGATTTGAATTTGTAAAAGTTGCAAAAAACATTATTAAAAATAATTTCTGGTTTGGAGTTGGAACAGGAGACATTAAAGATGAATTTGATTTAGAGTATAAAAAAACAGAATCAAGATTATCTGCAAATAACAGATTAAGATCCCACAATCAGTATATTACTTTTTTTGTAACCTTTGGTTTATTTGGATTTTTATGGTTTTTATTTGCCTTTATTTATCCCCCACTAAAAGAACAAAAATATAAAGATTACATATTCCTTTCAATTTTTATTATAATGGCCATTTCAATGATGAATGAAGATACTCTTGAAACACAAATGGGAGCTACAACATTTGCTTTTTTTATTTCTTTATTTTTATTTGGCTATAAAACTAAAAAACACAAATAACCCTCCTCAATTATAATTTTATAAAAAGAAACCGCATTTTATTTTTATGTTTTACTCCTTTTTATTAACCTATTTCTAACCTACTTGGAAAATTTTTTGTTTGCATTTGTTTTATTTTTGCAAAATATTTGCCTTAATTTAAACAAAAAGATTTAATCTTTTACTAAGGAAAGATATTATAGAATGTTAAAATTTATACTGAGAAGTCATTTTATGAAACCTTTTTGCTTTTTTTATCGTACACACACACAGGAATTAATACATACTTAATATATAACAATTTCAATAATTTAATAATTAAATTTTATCACATGAAGAGAAAATTATTCTTACTCGCAAGTGTTATGTTAATCTTCACTTTCTTTATGAAAGCACAGATTGATAACGATCACTTTACGATTGGACTTACTCCTCAAGATTTGGGAACATGCGGCGGAACTAACAATTCCCTCGAAACTGCCCACATCAATGCGAAAAGTAATCTAGTCAGCACCCTTCAATTTACATATCATCTTCCTACGGGAGTTGAGTATGTAGCAGGAACAGGAGTGCTACAAAATCAAGTCGGCAGCGGAGATTTTATCCTAAGCGAAGTTGACATTACTAATTTGAACGAACCAGTCTTCTCAATAATAAGACCAGGCGACGCAAATTGGGAAATTAACGACAACTTGGATTTTGTAATTGAAAGAACAGGTCTATGTTCATCAGTTGCTTACAAACAAGGTGGCGGAGTTTTTAAAGACCAACATAGCATTACCTACATGGAAGGTGCAATAGCAAGAGCAGGCGAAGATTTGCAAGATTTTCCTTCTTCATATAACTTACTTACTGCCTCACTTGGTTTGCAGTCTGTTCCTGTTGTAAATGGTATAGTAGGAGATTCCTACACAGAAAATATAAATTCAACACAAGATGGTAATGGATCTATAACATTCTTTAACTATTATGTTGAAGTTGGTTCTTCTGTTGCAACTGGCTATAACTTGTCATACGGAGGAACTAACTTAACTCCCGTATCAACAACTGTTAACGCAAACAGTACTACTTTCTATTATGAAATAGATTTGACTGTAGCTCCTTTTGCAGGTACAATTGGTGGAGATAACAGTTTCGATAATGGCGAAACAATGACTTTTACTGATAACTACACGGTTGCAAGTTGCGATTATCCAAATATTGTACATCACGCATACTGGGGATGTTCCTTTGGCGAAAATTGCCAAGAATCTTCTCCTCAAACTAGAATTACAAACTTTGGTGCAACAACACCTACAATTGCTCTTACAAGAACAGATGCAAACGGGAATACTGATGTTTGCAACGGCGTAGATTATTCTATTAAAATTGAAAATACAAATAATACTCCTGGAGCAATGGCTCTTGATGTATTAATTAATATAGGACTTGGGCATAATTCTTCTCCCGTAACAACTCATACAACAAACCCTCTTTGGGCATTTGATTATAATAATACAAGAGCTGTAAGCAATTTTCAATTTGTTGGCGGTGCAGCTATTACTCCCGACCACCTTGCTTCTACTTCATATTCAGGACATGGCAGCGGTTGGACTTATGCATTTATTCCTAACGAAGCAGGTGGAGCTTTAAGTTCTGACCCTGATGGACCGGGAGGACTTGAAGATTTAGACGGCGATGGATTTTACGACGATTTAGCACCTGGTGCTTCAACAACTTTAACATTTCATTATGATATAAATTTAAAAACTAACTGCGGAACAGGAAGGTTTGACTATCTTGGGTGGGAACATCTTGACGTAGATGCTGTTGCAAAAGACCAATGTCTTAATCCAAGAACAGGTGCAAGAGTTGGCGGTACAGCAGGTCTTAATTATTTTAATATTATCAGAGATTATTCATATCCTACAGAATTTGAAAGCCCTTCTGACATTGAAGATGCTCAACCGTTTGAAGTTTCTATTCGCCCTAATTTTTATTCTGATAATTTAGCAGAAGCTCAATGTCAAGGACACGACCTATTAACTACCGATGCGTCTTCTGTCTGGACTGTATCTATAACAGTTCCAAACGGAGTATCATTAGATGGTGTTCCTGCAGGATTTACACAAGCAGGAAATACTATCACTTATACAACTGATCAATTATCTGGGGGATATTACAGAGAATGGGTGCATTTTCCTTTAAATTTTGATTGTACAACATACGGTAACGGAGATACCCCTTTTTCTATTTCGTACCAAACACATTACCATTGCGATTGTCTTGATTTGGATGTTCATTGCGGAACATTCCCTTCAATACACCCTCACTGTACAAGTGGTTGCAACGGTCCAACTATTGTTGAATTTAACGCAGAAAGAACAACTGCAGGTTGGACAGATAATACAATGACTACAAAAGTTGACATGAGCACAATACCAGAAGATGAAAAAGAAAAATATCTTGCTGGAGATACTATGCTTATTACAACAAAAGGTATTATTAATGGAGTATATAGTGCAGATAATCTTTATCTTGAAATTAATTATACCTCAACAGCTGCTGCTGGTGGTGAAGATGTAATTTCTTTTATTGATGGAGAAATACATATTGTAAATGCTTCATCTGGGACAACTACCGCCGTTACACCTCTTGGAGCAGGACCGGTTGTTACATCAGTTGGAGATGTACATACTGCTCTTTTTGATTTAGCTTCTTATCGCTCTTTAATTGCAAATGAAAATTATGAGAATAATGATGAAATCTTTGTCGATTTAAGATTTGTTTTTAGTAAAACTTTTACTGTACGTAATTATTATGAATTAGCAGAATTTAGAGGAAAATATTACCATGACAATGCTGGTACCCATGTAGCTTGTGATACTCGAGGAGATATGGCACATTACGGAAGAGTTGGATACCAACAATACAATAACACAGTAACAACTTCTGGTTGTAATACAGGTTTGGGACAAGATTTCTTATATTCTCTGTCTGATTTTGGTGATTTACACCCACACGAGTTTAGACCTATAACTCACTGGGATTCTACTGAAGTTACTCTACCCCCTAATACCAAATTTACAGGTGTTGCATATTGGTTATATCCCAATACAAGTACAAATACTATTGCTAACGGACATATAACATACACACAAACAGGCAATGTTGTTATATTGCACAGAGGTCCTGGTTTTATAGACGAAGACCAAACGATGAGTAGATCTCAAAGACTCTATGTTGGAATGAAAGGAACTTGTGAAACAGATATTGCAAATATACCATATACATATATGCACTATTATCAAGATTTTGCATATACTAACCCAACACCATTAACTATGACTGCACCAATAACAAGATTCAATTACCAAGGTGCACAATATCTTGTAAACTCTCCTACACCTATTGTTGACGGAGATGCAGATGAAATTAATCTTGATGTTCGTGTTTATAATCAAACAACAGATATTGATTATAACTGGTTAATGATGGAGCCTAATTCTAATATTACAATAACTGGTGTTTATGATATAACAGGAGGTTTGCCGGGAGTTGCTGTTACATATCATGAAATAGGCGGATATGTTTATGCTGAATGTGGAGCAATAGCAGCAGGAACAAATAAAACGTTCAGATTTTCTGCTACTCACAATTCTTGTACAAACTATACTGTAAATTTCAAACACGGCTGGGATTGCGATGCTTATCCAGGAGATTTTTCAAGTCCTACAGCAGCTTGCTATAAAGATGAAGTTAATATTCAAGTTCAACCAAAATTCGGGCAAGTGCAAATGACGATTGAAACACAACCTACACCAAATCCTGTTGGAACTTGTGATAATTTTAATGTTGAATTGGAAATAAATAGTGCACAAACCGCCGATGTTACTAATCCTTATGTTGAATTTACAACCCCTTCTGGACCTGCTGGTCTTGTAATTGGCACTGTAAATGTTGAATACCCAAGAGGTTCAGGGAATATTGAATCTGTATCAACTACAACAACAGGAAACAATATAAGAATAAACATAGGAGAACATTCTAATATTGCAGCTATTAATGGTATCATGGGTACTGCTAATGCAGGAAATAATGATGATAGAAATGTCAGAGTAAATCTAACACTACAACCTGCTTGCGATTTTATTTCAAATACACCTTTATATTTTACTGTTTTTGGAACAGACCCATGTGGGCAACCTACAACAGGTAATGGTGCAAGAGTAGTATCTGATAATATTGAAGTGTCAGGTGCAACCCCTCCTTATACAACAAGCGGAACAGTCGTGCCAGAACTTAACGTTGCAATGGATGACTATGGAATAGATGGTTGTGGAAATACAAACCTTGTAACTATTGTAACTAATGTAACAGGAACTACTGGAACTACAGATAGTACTATGATAACATTATCTCCTGAAATAACTTATTTTCCAGGTTCTTTTACTAACCTTGGAGCAAATGTTGTTACATTTGACAGAGCAGTTCTTACAGGAACAGGAACAACAGAAATTTATTTAAAATTACCTGATGGTGTAAGTAATGGTTCTTTTAATTATACAATTGAAGTTGAAGCCGCAGATTTCCAAGGCTGTAATGAATTTGGAAGAATTGATCTTGTAAATTACACAGTTACAAATGCAGTTTCGTGCGGAGGAACTTCATGTGGAGATACAAAAATTTCAACAGGAACTCAAGGTAATTCATTCACTATTAGGAAACCACAATTTGCTGATGCAGGCGGTTCTAATGGTCTTGTAATGGCAAGTTCAGGGGGAAATTATGACTATAGCGTAACAGTAAATATTACAAATAATGCTCTTACAGGAAATGACGCAGTAGCAGGATATGAATATAATGTTTACTGTGCAGATGCAAGTGGACAAATATCAGGAGCATCTATTTATTATGGAACATTAACTCAAGCAATTCTTGCTGGGGGATCAATAACTGAAGTTATTAACTTTACTGCAAGTAGTCTTTGCGATATTGCAAATGGTATTATTATTGAATTTGCTCCTTCCACAACAAATTGTATGTGCGAACCATTCCAATTATTAGTTCCTCTTACAACAAGAGTGGCCCTTAACATAGATAATGACAATGACGGAGACGGAATAAATGATAATTTTGATGCTGACGGCGATGGAGTTCCAAATCATAGAGATTTAGACTCATACAATGATGGAATATATGATATCGTTGAAGCAGGAGGAACAGATATAGATAATAACGGACTTGCTGATGATTTAACAGATACTGATGGGGACGGTCTTGCTGATATATATGACAATGATGATACAGACGGACCTAACGGAACCGCTCCTTGTGCAGTTCAACCTCTTTGTGTAAATGCAAATTCAACATCAAATTTATTTGATACTAATGGAGATGGAACAAACAATGATTATAATGATACTGATGGCGACAATATCCCTGATTTTCTTGATTTAGATTCTGATGGAGACGGATGTAGCGATGCTAATGAAGCCTATGCAGATACGAATGCAGACGGAGGTGACGGAGGACAATACGGAAACGGAACTCCTGCACCAACTAATGGTGATGGTTCTGTATTAGCAGCTCTTCCTTATCCAACACCAGTTGATGGAAATACAGCAAATGGTTACGACTTTCAAGAAGCAGGAACAGTAGCTTCAATTACGACTCAACCTGCTAACCAAAATGTAGGAGCTGGAGCAAATGTTACTTTCACTGCAATAGTATCAGGGAGTGATTTAGTTTACCAATGGCAAGAAAACAACGGAGGCGGTTGGGTAAATGTTACAGACGAAGGAATTTATTCCGGAGCAACAACAGCAACATTAACATTAACAAGTGTACCTGATACTTATGATACTTATCAATACCAAATAATTATAACAAGTACCTCTTATGTATGTTCAAATATTACTTCTGACGCAGCAACATTAAATGTTTCAAATAACGCAGACATTGAACTAACAAAAACGGTTAATGATGCAACTCCTAATGCCGGAGATAATATTACTTTTACTGTAACGGTTACTAATCATGGTCCTGCAGTTGTAACGGGATTAAGTGTTAACGATGTTTTACCAGCAGGATTAACTCTTTTAAGCGGAACACCATCAATAGGTTCGTGGGCAAGTCCAACATGGACTGTCGGAACACTTGCTGTAAACGAATCTCAAAACATCGCGATTGTTGCAACTGTTAATGCAAATACTGAAGGGCAAACAATTACAAATAATGTTTCTAACAATCAAGACAATACAGATATAAATTCAACTTTAGATGATCCTACCGAAGATATTGTTATAAACGATCCTGATATTTCAATTACAAAATATGCAATTGATGCTAATTATTCAACTGTTGGACAAGTCATTACATATAATCTTGTTGTAACTAATACAGGTAACGTAATACTTAATAATGTATCTGTATCTGACGCAAATGCACTTTTTGGAAATTTAACCCATACATCTGATCCTATTGGTGTATTAAATCCTGTGCAACAAGCTAATATAACTGTTACACATACAGTAACTCAAGCCGATTTAGATTCAGGTTCAATTACAAATGTTGCTGTTGCAACAGGTGATGACCCCGATGGAGTTGAAACATCTGATAATTCAGACGACCCTAATGATAATTCTCAAGTTGACCCAGACGGTGACGGAGATCCAGATGACCCTACTGTAATTTATGCAAATATAAGTCCTGATATAGCAATTGTAAAAACAAGTGTTATAGATGAAGTGGCAGGTACAATAACATATACTTACACTGTTCATAATACTGGAAATGTTACACTATATGATATTGCTGTAACAGAGAATATTGCGGACTTTACTGGAACAGGTACATTGCCAACTCCTACTTACCAAAGTGGAGGAGCTGATTTAGACGGCGATGCTGATGCAATGGACTTAGCTGTGGGAGTAAACACAATTGTTTTCTCTGCTGTTTATACTTTTACACAAGCTGATAGAGACGCAGGTGGTGTAACAAATCAAGCTACTGCAAGTGGTGATGATCCTAGCGGAAATGCCGTAACAGATGAATCTGACGAATCTGGAACAGGACTTGGCGAAGATGATCCTACTGTTACTACGATTTCTCAAAATCCAAGTATTGCAATTGTAAAAACAAGTGTTATAGATGAAGCGGCAGGTACAATAACATATACCTACACTGTTCATAATACTGGAAATGTTACACTATATGATATTGCTGTAACAGAGAATGTTGCGGACTTTACTGGAACAGGTACATTGCCAACTCCTACTTACCAAAGTGGAGGAGCTGATTTAGACGGCGATGCCGATGCAATGGACTTAGCTGTGGGAACAGAAACAATTATTTTTACCGCTGTTTACAATGTAACACAGGCCGATATAGATGTTATAACTGTAACAAATCAAGCAACAGCAACAGGAAATGATCCAAACGGAACGTCAGTAACTGATGAGTCTGATGAATCAGGAACAGGTTCTGGAGATGATGACCCAACAGTGGTGTCCCTTTCTGACCCTACCATTGCGATTGTTAAAACAAGTGTTTATGATGAAGTTGCAGGAACAATAACATATACTTATACAATTCATAATACAGGAAATGTTACTTTGTTTGATGTCAATGTAACCGAAAATGCTGCTGACTTCACAGGAACAGGAACGTTACCAACGCCAACATACCAAAGTGGTGGAGCAGATTTAGATGGCGATGCTGATGCTATGGATTTAGCTGTAGGAGTAAACACAATTGTTTTCTCTGCAGTTTATAATGTAACACAAGACGACATTGATGCAGGAGGAGTTACAAACCAAGCAACAGCTTTTGGTACAGGTCCAGGAGGAACAACTGTAACAGATGAATCTGACGAATCTGGAACAGCTGAAGATGATAATGATGCAACTAATACTGAAATTGTACCAAACCCTTCAATGTCTGTAATTAAATCAGCATCAATACCGGAAACTGTTGAGGTAGGAACGATAATAACATATACTATTGTGGTAACTAATACAGGAAATGTAACTTTAACAGATATAGAAATTACAGATAATAATGCTGTAATAACAGAAGGCAGTCCAATTGTGAGCCTTGCTCCAGGTGAGTCAGCAACTGTAACAGCTGAACACACAATAACATTAGAAGATGTTACTGCAGGACAAGTAATAAATACTGCAATTGGAACAGGAGATTCTCCAAACGGAACAAACGATGTTATAGACGATTCCGATACAGGTACTGATATTAACGGTGAAGAAATAACTGACCCTGAAAATGAAGATACCAACGGAGATGGAGATTCAACAGATGATCCAACTGTAATAAAAGTTATTCTTTCAGAAATAGTTATTCCTGAGGGTTATTCTCCAAACGGAGACGGAATTAATGATTATTTTGTAATAAGAGGATTAGAATTATATCCAGAAAATGTAATTATGATATTTAACCGTTGGGGAAATAAGGTTTATGAAAAAGAGGGATATTTAAATGAATGGAACGGTAAAAATATGTTCGGACTAACAATTGGGGGTGATGATTTACCCGAAGGAACATATTTCTATATTCTTGAACTCGGTAAAGGAATAAAACCGATGAAAGGATACATTTACCTAACAAGATAATATTAAATTATTAAAAGGGAGAAAAGTTCAAAAGAACTTTTCTCCCATAAATTAATAAGATATTAAAATTTAATCACAAGAAACACCCATTCTTAAAGTTTAACACCCAAAAGAATGACTATGCAGTTTCATAAATAAATATAAAAAAGGCTCATATGCGGGTGTTCCTATGTAACCTTTAAAATCAATAAAAATAGACACATGAAAAAGATTTTTACAATAATTTTAATAGTAATAGTCGGGTTTTCTGTTAGTGCTCAACAAGATGCAATGTTTACACATTATATGTTTAATACATTGGAGGTTAATCCTGCCTACGCAGGAAGCCGTGATGCACTTACTATAACCGGCTTACATAGATCGCAATGGGTGAGTTTCCCTGGAGCACCTAAAACTCAAACATTAACGCTTCATACTCCAATTCTAAACCAAAAAGCAGGTATCGGTTTTTCAATAATTAATGACAGAATAGGGCCCGTAAATACAACTTCTTTTTATGCTGATTTTGCATACAGAATGAAAGTTTCTAAGAAAGCGACCTTAGCTTTTGGCTTAAAAGGAGGAATGAATTTAATGACTCATAATATGACAGATTTGAAAACTGATGAAGCATCAGATCCTGCTTTTATGCACAATGTACAAAGTAAAATGTTGCCAAATTTTGGCTTTGGAATGTATTATTATACTGATAGATTTTACGCAGGAGTGGCAATACCTAAATTGTTAGAAAATGATTTTGCAGCTAATACTACAGAAGGATCAACAAATTTAGCTTCAGAACAAAGACATTATTTTGTAATTCTTGGAACAGTATTCACACTAACAGATGAAATTAAATTAAAACCAACTGGGTTCTTAAAAGTTACAAATGCTGCACCAATTGAAGGAGATATTACTGCTACATTTATTTTTAGAGAAAGATTTTGGTTAGGAGGAATGTTTAGAACAGGTGATGCTGTTGGCTTACTTGCTGGTATAAATATTACAGAACAACTAGCTTTGGGTTACTCCTTTGATTGGTCATATTTGAATACAACAGCAAAGTATAATGGTGGTAGTCATGAAATTATGTTAAGATATGATTTTATTTATAAAAATGATGGAAAGATACGTTCGCCAAGATATTTTTAGATAATTTTAATCTATAAGTAATTTTAAAAATTTCAAAATTAAAAAACAGATGAAAAACATAAAATATTTAACAATTCTCGGCTTGATTGTTTTTTCGTTCAATCTAAATGCTCAAACTGGAAAAATAAAAAAAGGAGAAAAGTCATATGAAGAATATTCATATTCTGAATGCATAAATAAGTTTGAAGGAATATCAGATAAAACATATGCAATTAATAAAAAGCTTGCAGAAAGTTATTATAAAACTGCGGATTATAAAAATGCAGAGAAATATTATTCTGAAATTGCAAATTCTTCGGAAAGTACAAGTGAAGATGTATATAATTATGCATCAGTACTTGCAGTTAATGAAAAATATCCAGAATATGAACAATGGATGGATAAATTTTCTGCTCTTGAAAAAGAAGATAAAAGAGCAAAACTTCATATTCAAAACAAAGGAATGTATAATTTTTTATTAAAAGACAAAGAGCAATTTAAAATTAAGAATATTGATGTTAATACAAAACAAGAAGATTTTGGCACAGCATATTATCTTGATAAGGTTGTTTTTGCATCATCCAGATCTGGAGCAAAACTAATTAAAAGAATCTGGAATTGGAATAAATTAGCTTTTTTAGATTTATATATAGCAGACAATAAAAAATCAGAACTTGGTAATCCAAAAAAATTTAAAAGAACATTTAATAAAAAGTTTCATGAAGGACCAGCTTCCTATACAGAAGATGGAAACTTTTCAGCTTTCACTAGAAATAATTATGAAGGGAAAAGCAAAGACGGTATTGTAAAACTTAAAATCTTTACATCAGAAAAAGAAAATAAAAAGTGGAAAAAACCTATTCCAATGCACTTTAATAGTAGTGAATATTCTGTTGGACATCCTTCCTTAACCGCTGATGGGAAAAAGATGTATTTTGCATCGGATATGCCTGGAGGATATGGAGGTGTAGATATTTATGTTGTAGAAAGAACAGAAGACGGAGAATGGGGAACACCAAAAAACCTTGGAAGTAAAATTAATACAGAAGGAAATGAAATGTTTCCTTTTATACAAGAAAAAGAAGGGATGTTATTTTATTCATCTAATGGTTTAACAGGTTTGGGGGGATTAGATATATTTTTAACCTATGTTTCCGGAAATAGTTTTTCTTTGCCAAAAAATCTTGGTATTCCAATTAATAGTAGCCATGATGACTTTGCTCTAATTCTTGATAAAGAAATGAAAAGAGGATTTTTCTCTTCAAACAGAGAAGAGGGCAAAGGAGATGATGACATTTATTCTTTCAAAGTATTAAAACCTTTTACACGAAATGTTATTCTTAAAGGAACTGCTAAAGATACAAAAGGTAAAATTTTAGCTAATACAGATGTAAGTTTGTTCAATTTAAACGGAGATCTTATCAAAAAAGTAAGTTCAGATGAAAACGGAAACTACGAATTTGATGTTGAACAAAATAAAGAATATAAATTAGAAGGAGAAAAATTAAAATATATAACTGATATTGAAGAGGTTGACACTAATACCGATGAGTTAGTTATTATTAAAGATTTAGCTCTTGAAAAACTTCCTAATTTTACTTTATTATGTAATGTATCCGATAATAAAACAAACAAGCCAATTTCAGGTGTAAATGTTAGTATTATTGATAATAATAAAAATTTAACCAAAACAGATAATACTCTTTCTGACGGGAATTTTTTAATAAAATTACTAGATTCTAAATTAAACGACAATTTGAATTATACTTTTTCTTTGACAAAAGATGGCTATGCGCCTAAAACAGTTAGCTACTCAGAACTTTTAGACCATATTGGAGAATATAGATATGATATAAAAATGAATAAAATTGAAATAGGCGAGGATTTAGGTGAGATATTAGAAATTAATCCTATATATTTTGATTTAGACAAATCATACATTAGGTCAGATGCTAAAGATGAACTTAATCATATTGTTAATATTATGAACAAATATCCAAATATGGTAATAGAATTGTCTTCTCATACCGATTGTAGACAGACAACAATTTATAACAGAAAACTTTCTGACAGAAGAGCCAAAGAGTCTGCAAACTACATTAAAAGAAGAATTACAAAACCCTCTAGAATATATGGTACAGGCTACGGAGAAAGCAGACTTATAAATAATTGTCCTTGCGAGGGAGGAAAAGGTGCTGGACTTAATTGTACGGAAGAGCAACATCAACAAAATAGAAGAACAGAATTTAAAATTATAAGAAAATAACCTTCATTTTTTTATGTAAATTAACTTTTTATAGTTAAACAATTGGGAGCAGTGGAAACACTGCTCTTTTTTTGCATTATATTACACTGTTTATGAGGTTATTGTGTTTTTTATGTTATTAAATATACTTATTTATATTGTTAAATATATGATTTAGTTATACATTTGAATTGATAATTATTATCTTTATACACTCGAAAATTTAATATAAAAAACAAAATAACTATGTCAACATTAAAGCAAAGGTTAAAAGAAAAAATTGAAGCACACAGACCACGTACAATAAAACTATTAAAAGAGTATGGAGATGTAAAAGTTGGAGAGGTTACAATTGCACAGGCAATGAATGGAATGAGAGGAGTAAAAGGGCTGACAACAGATATTTCTTATCTTGACCCTGAAGAAGGAATTCGTTTCAGAGGAAAAACTATTCCAGAAGTTATGGAAGTTATGCCTAAGCAAAAAGGAAAAGATTATCCGTATGTTGAAGGTTTTTGGTTCTTCTTATTAACGGGAGATGTTCCTACTCAAAAAGAAGCAGAAGAAGTTGTTGAAGACTTTAAACAAAGAAGACAACTACCTCAATATGTTATCGATTTATTGAGAAATATGCCTTGCGGAACTCATCCAATGGCAATGTTTTCAGCTGCATTATTATCAATGCAACAAGAATCAAAGTTTGCAAAATATTATAATTCCGGTAAATTTAATAAAATGGATGCTTGGGAATATATGTATGAAGACTCGTCAGATATTCTTGCAAGAATTCCTTCAATTGCAGCATATATTTACCGAATGAGATTTAAAAGCGATATGATTATTGAACCTGATTATTCTTTAGACTTAGGAGGAAACTTTGCCCACCAAATGGGAATAGCCGAACCTTATGATGATGTTGCACGTATGTATTTCATTATTCACTCAGACCACGAATCAGGAAACGTTTCTGCACATACTACTCACTTAGTAGGCTCTGCACTTTCAGATGCCTATTATTCATTGTCTGCCGGATTAAACGGTCTTGCTGGACCGCTTCACGGACTTGCAAATCAGGAAGTTCTTAGTTGGGTGCAAGGAGTTAGAGAAAAAATGGGAGGAAAACTACCTAGCGAAGAAGAAATGAAAAAGTTTGTTTGGGACACTCTTAATTCAGGAAATGTAATTCCTGGCTACGGACACGCAGTTCTCCGAAAAACAGACCCAAGATACCAATCGCAAAGAGAATTTTGTCTAAAACACCTTCCAAATGACGAGGTTTTTCAATTTGTAGATATTCTTTATAAAGTTGTTCCAGAGATTCTAAAAGAACATGGAAAAGCAAAAAACCCATGGCCAAATGTTGATGCACAATCTGGTGTTATTCAATGGTTCTACGGACTAAGAGAATATGATTTCTACACAGTTATGTTTGGAGTAGGACGAGCGATAGGAGTTCTTGCAAACTTAACTTGGGATAGAGCATTAGGTTACGCAATTGAAAGACCAAAATCTCTCACAACAGATATGTTGGAAAAAATTGCTGGTATAAAATAACTTAAAAATTTTTAAACAAATTTGAGCGAAACCTATTTGTTTCGCTCATTTTTTTGTTAAAAACCAAATGAATTTTGTTATTTGAAATCTAATATTTTAATTTAGAAAAAAATTTTACAATGAGCAGTCCAATAAAAAAGTTAATAGGACAAACAGCTGTTTACGGCTTAAGCAGTATTGTAGGTAGGTTTCTAAACTATTTATTGGTGCCACTCTACACAAGTATATTTGTTACCTCACAATACGGAGAAGTTACAGAATTATTTGCATATGCGGGGTTTTTAATGGTTTTTTTAACCTACGGAATGGAAACAGCATATTTTCGTTTTTCTGAAAAACACCAAAATCCTCAAAAAGTTTTTACGACAGCCGTATCTCCTATTTTATTAACATCAAGCCTTTTCATTGCAGTTGTTGTAATATTCGCAGAACAAATTGCAACAGCATTGCAATATTCGCAAAATGTAGAATATATAGTTTGGTTTGCTTTTATTATAGGCTTAGATTCAATAACTGCAATACCTTTTGCAAAATTAAGACGAGAGAATAAAGCTGTAAAATTTGTGGCTTTTAAATTTATAAATATTGGCTTAAATATTGGTTCAAATTTATTTTTCTTAATTCTTTGCCCAATTATTAAAAAAAATAATCCGGATTCTTTCATAGCTTTATTTTATAAAGAGGATGTTGGAATAGGATATATTTTTATTTCTAACTTGATTGCATCTACCGTTACCTTATTATTGTTTATCCCTGAATTTTTAAAAGTAAAATATTCATTTTCAAAACAATTATTAAAACAATTACTTATATACGGTTTCCCTCTTTTATTTGCTGGCTTGGCAGGTATGATTAACGAAGTAGTTGACAGAATTATGTTGAAACAATTAATTGTTGTACCAGAAGGTGTTGTGGACTCTCATAAATACATTATGTCGCAAATCGGAATTTATGGTGCAAATTTTAAACTATCAATTTTAATTGTTCTTTTTATTCAAGCATTTAGGTATGCTGCTGAACCATTCTTTTTTAGCCAAGAAAAACAAGCTGATGCAAAAAAAGTTTACGCATCTGTTATGAAATATTTTGTGATATTTGGCTTATTAATCTTTTTGGGAGTTATGCTTTACATTGATATTGTTAAATATTTCATTAACAACGAAAGTTATTGGGTTGGTTTGCATATAATTCCAATTTTGCTTATTGCTAAATTGTTCTTAGGAGTGGTTTATAATCTTTCTGTTTGGTTTAAAGTTACTGATAAAACTATGTACGGAGCATATATTGCCGGAATAGGAGCTACCATAACTATTACTTTAAATATTGTTTTAATTCCTTTATTAGGATACCTTGGTTCTGCATGGGCTCAATTTTTTTGCTACTTTGTTATGATGCTTGTATCTTTCTTTTTGGGGCAAAAATATTATAAAATTAAATATCCACTGAAAGATATTTTTGTTTACACAATTATTGCTGCTTTTATTTATATCGGAAGTATTTATTCCGGAGCAGAAGGATTATTAAAATATGTTATTAATACTTCATTTATTATAGGTTTTTTAGCATTTGTTATTTTTAAAGAAAAAATTTTATTCTTTTCAAAAAAAAGTAAATCCTTGTAATATTTAATGAAAACTGCTTATAGTTTAAAATTTTGATTAAATTTTATTTTACTTATGTAAGAAATCTAATATTTCCATTTTAAAAATTTATGCCGAATATATATACAAAAAATATTATAAAATATTCCCAAAAACTTTCTGAACAAACGTTTAAAAGTAAAATTGTTGCATACGCTAGAGGGTTTGTATTTATTGTTGCAATAATCTCTGCTTATTTTTTACAATTTGAATATCCGACTCCTGTTGCAATAATAATTCCCTCATTAATCATTTTTTTATTTTTGGTAAAGAAGAGTTTTCAAATAAAAAAACAAATAAATATTTTAAAAGCATATATTGAAATAAACGAAAATGAGAAAAAAGCAAATAAAGGGGATTTTAGTATCTTTCATTCCGGGAAGGAGTTTATAGATTTTGATCATAGTTTTTCCTATGACCTTGATATTTTTGGAGAAGGTTCAATTTTTCAATATCTAAATCGTACTACAACTATTTCTGGAAAATTGAAACTTGCAGAATACTTGAAAAATGTTGAAACAAATAAAAATATAATTCTGAAAAGACAAGAAGCAAACAAAGAACTTTCTGAACAGATTGGCTGGAGACAATGTTTTTCCGCAACTTCCATTGCAAATGATTCAAAATTTCATGAAAAAATAAACAGCAAGCAAGATGATACTCTTAATGAACTAATTAAATGGACTAATACAAATGTAAGTTTTATTACAAAACCAATTTGGAAATATATACTTTATATTTTTCCGAGTCTTTTTCTAATTATGTCAATTCTTAGCTCTTTCGGTTTTGTATCGAATTATTTTGTTGCTTTTTGGGGATTAGTTAATTTATCAATTGTAGGCTTTAATTTAAAAACAATAAATAAAGAACACTCAATTCTAGAAAACAAAAGACGTTCTCTTTCTAAACTTCAAAACCTATTGTTACTTATTGAAAATAAAGATTTTAACTCAAAATATCTTCGAGCACAGAAACAAAAATTGATGTGCAAAAATAACATTTCAAGTCTTATAATTAATAAATTAAACAGAAGGCTGCAATCATTTGATGCAAGATTAAATATTATTGTAGGTGTTATCTTAAACTTTACATTGCTATGGGATTTGCAAGTTTTACATAAGTTGGAAAAACAAAAAAAAGAATTACAAAATTTAATTCCAATTTGGTTTGATGTTATTGCAGAATTTGATGCTTTAGTTTCATTTGCTAATCAATCTTTTAATAATAAGGAGTTTATTTACCCAAAAGTTTCGAAAAAAAACTTTTATTTTAAAATAAAAAACGGAGGACATCCTTTAATTTTGAATAAAGATAGAATTACAAATGATTTTGAAATAAACGGACTCCACAAAATTATAATTATTACTGGTGCAAATATGGCGGGAAAAAGTACTTTTTTAAGAACTGTTGGTATTAATATGATTCTTGGTGCGTGTGGAACTACTGTATGTGCTGAAAATTTCAGCTTTTCCCCCATTCAAATATATACAAGCGTTAGAACTAATGATTCTCTACACAAAAACGAATCTTATTTTTATGCAGAACTTATGAGATTAAAAAAAATTACAGATTTTTTAAAAACAGGAAAGAAACTATTTATTATTTTAGATGAAATTCTAAAAGGAACAAATTCAAACGATAAACATACCGGCTCAAAAGGATTGATTAAACAACTTATAAAACTTAATGCAAGTGGTTTAGTTGCAACCCATGATGTTCAATTGGGAAATTTATCGAAACAGCACCCACAAAACATTTATAACAAACACTTTGAGGTTAACAATATAAATAATGAGCTTGTTTTTGATTATAAATTAAAAGAAGGTATAAGTCAAAATCTTAATGCTTCTTATTTAATGAAGAAATACGGGATTATTGAATAGTTTTTATATAAAAACAAAAAAAGTTGCCTTTATGGCAACTTTTAAAAAAATATTTAATAACATTTTATTTTTCTACTTTTAGAATACTTGAAATTAATTCTTCAAACTGTTTAACATTTCTATAACCTACAACTTGTTTGTATTTTCCATTTGCAGGAATAAATAGTAAAGAAGGAATACTTCTAATTTTAAATAATTGAGCTAATTTTTTATTTTGGTCAGTATTAATTTTATAAATTTGAATTTTACTCCCATATTCTTTTTGAAGTGTTTTCAAATGTGGGGCAATCATTTTACAAGGTCTGCACCAATCAGCATAAAAATCTATAATCATAGGTTTATCTCCTGCAAATTTCCATTCTGAGTTCTTTTCAAAATCCCAAACATTTTCTTTAAATGATTTTTCATTTAAAAAAGTAACTTGCTGAGAAAAGCCATATAAAATACCAAATAGAAATATTGATGTAATAATAATTTTTTTCATTTTATTTTTGTTTAAGGTTTAAATACATTAGAAGTATAACGATAATTGTACCAAAATATTACTAAAAAAAGAAAGCTATTGATTATCAACAACTTCCTTTTAATAAAAACATTATGATTGCTTCTCAACTTTCATTACATCTGCAATTGCTTTTTCAAAAGTTTCTTTTGGTAAAGCTCCCGCAGCCATTTGTGGTTGCCCTTCCATAGGAACAAACAATAATGAAGGAATACTTTGAACACCAAACATTCCTGCAAGGTTTCTTTCTACTTCTGTGTCTATTTTGTAAATCTGAATTGTGTCTCCATAGTCTGCTTGAAGTTCTTCTAAAACAGGAGCAACCATTTTACAAGGCCCACACCAATCTGCATAAAAATCAATCATACAAGGAACTTTTCCTTCATATTTCCACTCTTTGTTTTTTTCGTAATC
>CAMZKL010000042.1 GCA_947311255.1 uncultured Chlorobiota bacterium
AAGAAAATTATTCGGAAATAACTTTTTGGAGATAATTATTAACAAAATAAACTCGAAAAAAGAGTCAACCTATTTCAGGATGGGACATTAATTCAATCTCCTTTTGTTTTATATGCTTTTACAATAAAAAGTTAATAACTTTTGTAGTAATTACTACTAAATTCTAAGCAAATTTTGTAATTTTGTAAATTATAATAGAATTTTAGAAAAAAAAGTTATGAATAAAATGAAATTTTCAAACAGAAACTTTTCCCCAATAATATTAATAGCAATTTTCATATTCTCATTTGCAGGAACATTTCCTACTAAATATGGAGATTATAATTTTGGGAATTTAAAAAACAAAAGTTATTATATTACACTATTTAATGATGCCGAAAAAACTGAATTAGAAAAAGCCGATGAAGATTATAAAAACGCTAAAATAAAATTACTTAGTGCAAACAAATATTTTGAAAAAGCAGAAGGTTACCAAAAAATATCAAAAAAGTTTGCAGGGAAATCTGCAAATAAAGTTAAAAGATATAATAAGAAAGGAGTGAAAAATGCTATTAAAGCATACAAATTATTTTTTAAAGCAAGCGATAGAAAATTTCATGTATATTCTGAAAATTTAAAGAAAATTAAAAATAATAACAGTAAAAAACATCTAAAAGCAGAAGGAATTGGAATTAATGCACGATCTACATATATGGAAGGTATTGATTTGAAAAATGAAGCAAACTCATTAAAAGGAATAGCAAAAATTAATAAACTCGATGAAGCATTTAAAACACATCTATTAGCAATAAAGCGCCAAGAAACTGCCTTTGGCATTTTTATGAATGATCCAGAATTTAAAAATTATTTGGAAGATGAAAATAGTAATGTTGTTACAAATACAAATAAAACAAATAATTTAAATGATAAAGATACCTATAAGCCTTTAAAAGACCCCAATATTTATGTCTCAAGAGAAGAAGAAATTTTGTCAAAAATAAACATTAGCAATTCTGATAAATCTAAATTAGAAGATGCAAATGATAAAAAATCTTATGCAGAAACAATTATGAAAGAAACTGATGCTGAATATGAAAAAATTTCAAAAATCAGAAAAAAAGCAACAAATACAAATTCCGAAACTGATAGAAAGTTGCAAAACAAAATGGCATCGGCAATGGAAAAATCTTTGTTTGATAAAATGATAAAGGCAGCAAACATGATGTTTGATGCAAATAACACAAAATATGAAGTTTACGACAAATATTTACCCCAAGCCAGAAATTCAAAAAACTTTAAAGAAGGTAGAAAATACGAAGCAAATGCTTTATCTCTTCATTCATATGCAAATAAAGCATACAATAAAGCAAATTTTTATTCAGGACACAAATCTAATAAATATATTAAACTGATGGATGCCGTACAAACTGAGATGTCAGCAATTCAGGAACAAGAAAACGCATTCAGCACATATTTTAAAATGAAAGTTACGCCTCTTGATGAGCTTGTTGCTGAAGTTGAAAACAAAAATGACTCAAAAAAAGGAAATAATAAAGGTAAAACCAATGATAAGTCCGGAAAAGGCAAAACAAATAATAAAAAACTTACATATAATTACAGCGGTTCATATTATTATTCTGTTGAAAATCCAACACCAAAAAAATTAGTTCAAAAAAAAGGAATAGTTTTTAAAGTGCAACTCGGACTTTTTAAAGATTTAATTTCATTAAAACAATACGGAAAATATTCCCCCATTAGTTTCGATACATACAAAAATAATCCCTATAAAAGATTTATGTTAGGCGAATACAGAAGCTACAAAGCAGCAGAATATGTTTTGAATAAAGTTGCCGTGAATGGCTTGGACGACCCATTTATTGTAGCCTACGAGAACGGAAATAGAAAAACATCTACATACGGAATCTCTAAACTTATAAGAAACGATAGTTTTGAAAAAACAGAAGCAGAGGAAATGGCATATCTTACAGGAGAAAAAATAAAGCAAATAAATGTGAAAGTAGTTGATAATCAGACTAATAATGAAATTAATAAAAATAATGTGATAATTCCAAAACACATAGGAATTAACAATATTAAATATGTAAAAGGATTAGTATATTGTGTTCAGCTTGGAAATTTTTCAAAAAAGAAAAGTTTGTCAGATTTTAAAGATGCTGAACCTGTGTTTTTTGAAGATAATTTAACAACATACAAATATGTAAGCGGAACTTTTCCATCATATAAATTAGCAAAACAAAAAGCAAACGAACTCAAAAATAAAGGGTACGAAGGAACTTTTGTAGTAGCATATAATGAAGGTGCAAAAATTTCTTTAGACAAAGCAAAATCTCTATCAGAAAATAATACTACAACACCAATAAATAAAGTAAATGTTTATTTTACAGTTCAAGTAGGTGCATACTCGCACAAATTAAGCAATGAAGAAATGTCTTCTTTTGATAAAATAACTCCTAAATATAAATTAACTGTAAATAAAGTTGATGGTGGATTATTCCTTTATACAATTGGTAAATTTAATGCCTATGAAAAAGCAACAATAGTAAAAAAAGACATTAAAAACATGGGAGTTGATGGATTTGTTATTGCATTTAAAAATGGCAACAGAATTAGTGCAAAAGATGCAAAAGATTTTTTAAAAAAGAACAAATAGTGTCTTTTCAATAGTAATTTTTTTTATTATCACTAAAAGAATAAAATGAGCAATCAAGAAAAAACACATAAACAAGAAAAAGAAATAGTATTAACAGAGAAATCTTTAAATAAATTTTTAGTGCTACATAATGACGATTACCACTCTTTTGATTATGTAATTGATGCACTAATTGATGTCTGTAAACATGATACTGAACAAGCCGTTCAATGCACCTATCTTGTTCATTATAAGGGTAAAGCAGATGTAAAAAAAGGAAAATATACAACACTTAAACCAATGATGCAACAACTTCGCAAAAAAGATTTGAAAGCAACTATTGAGTAGAATCTTTGATATTTATTAGTTGAGTTTCATGCCAAAAATAAGTAGTGTTAAAAGAAAATGATATTAAAAATGAGTATAATTTTGTTTATATAATTGAAATAAATGAAAAACTTTGTAAATATATCAATAATTGTAATTTTAGCCCTAAGTACTTCTTGCCATAAGTCAATACCTTACAAACCAAAACTTTTATTTAAGTCAGGCTTTGAAAGTAGTGTTTATATCGACAATACGGCTTATGTAGATAATGAAGATTATAGATACATCAAAGGCACTGACAATGAAACCGGTTTTAGTTGGCCAATAGATATTTTAGGGGCTACCAATAGTGGCTTACATTACATTTCTGATGATAATGAGCAAGCGACATTTGCTGAACTTCAACGTGTTATAGGACACAATGGAGATTCTACAACTGTGCTTTTTCAAAAAGAAAATTATGAATTTCTTGATGATACACAGTGTCCGTATGAAATTTTAGATATTACAGAAGGAAGAAAGGATTTATATATCAAATATTGGATTAAAATTGATAGTGCAAGTTTGGTGCAACCTGATAAGTGGCGTACTTTTTTTGAGTATAAAACAAAAGACTATGATGCAGGTCAAAATAATGGATTTCGTTTAATTGCATTTATTTATACGGATGAGGACGACAATACTCCTTATTGGCATTGGCAAGGAGATGGAAACCCAGAACATCCTATTTGGGAAATTGATAACAAAACAATACCTGTCCCTTTGAATGAATGGTTTATGACAGAATTTTATTGGCATTGGAGCGAAGGCAAAGATGGCAGAGCTTTATGGAGAGTTAATGGTCAAATAATAGGACAACATTATGGACCGACTACTCGAAATTCAAAACCAATAGATTTTATTATATTAACTCAAATATATGGAGATTCAAATCCAAAACATCAGTGGATTGACGATATTGAAATATGGAGTGGAATACCTAAATAATGATTAAAATATAAAAAATGAATAAAAATGTAATTTTATCACCATTTCAAAAATTTGTTAAAATTGAAAGTTTTAGTGGAATATTATTGTTGATTGCAACTATTACGGCTCTTATTTGGGCAAATTCTCCCTTTGCAGAAAGTTACCAATCTCTTTGGCAATATAAAATTGGCTTTTCCACAGAAAATTTTGAATTAAATAAACCATTAATTTTGTGGATTAATGATGGGCTAATGGCAATTTTCTTTTTCCTGATTGGATTGGAGATTAAAAGGGAATTGATAATTGGAGAATTAAATTCTATCAAGAAAATTTCTTTTCCAATATTTGGAGCATTGGGAGGAATGTTAGTGCCTGTAATACTCTTTTTATTATTAAATCAAAATCCTGAAACAACAAAAGGCTGGGGAATTCCAATGGCTACTGATATAGCTTTTTCTTTGGCAATTTTAAAACTTTTAGGAAATAGAGTTCCTTTAAGTTTGAAATTGTTTTTAACTGCCTTTGCAATTGTTGATGATATAGGTGCAGTAATAGTAATAGCTGTATTTTATAGCGGAAACATAAATATAGGCTTATTACTTATTGCATTGCTACTATTGGGAATTTTATACGCATTATCTTATAAAGGATACTATTCTAAGTTCTTTAATATTATACTTGGTATAATAATTTGGATATTATTTTTAAAATCAGGTATTCATCCCACTCTTGCTGGTATTTTATTAGCTTTTTCTGTTCCTGTAAGACAAAAAATTCGTACAGCTACATTCATTGATAATTTAGTTAGTATTACTAATAATATTAAACAGGCAACTGTATGCGAAAAACCAATTCTGTCCAAGGAACAAATTGAGCATATTGATAATTTAGAAAACTGGACAAATAAATTTCAGTCTCCATTACAACATATAGAACATAAATTACACGATTGGGTTGCTTATTTTATAATTCCTGTTTTTGCATTAGCTAATGCAGGTGTACTTATAAATAGTGATATTAATTTGGATACAGCACTTATCCAAAATATTATTATTTGTTTAGTTATAGGAAATAGTATTGGTATTTCATCTATTATATTGTTAGCAAAAAAAATAAAACTTATTGAAGTCCCAAAAGACATTAGTAATAAGCATATTATAGGTGTTTCGTTTTTAGCAGGAATTGGGTTTACTATGGCAATTTTTATTGCAAGTTTGGCCTTTAAAAATAGTCCAGTGTACATTGACTCAGCAAAAATAGGAATACTTATTGGTTCTTTAATTTCTGCAATTATTGGGTTTACGGTTTTAAGATTGAAAACAAACAAGAAAATTATTCCCAACAAATTATAAAATATTAGAAATTGTTGTCTCTACACCACATCATTTTAAACGAAATTAAATGAAATACATACTACTAATTTTAACATTAACATTTCTATCTTGCAACAAAGATGAAGAACCCACAGCTCCTACTGATACAACTATCATTAGCAGTATAAATTCTGATATCGATTTATATGATGATAAAACATACATTATTAATACAGATATCAATGATATTTCCGGAAGTATAAATATTGGAGGAAAAACAACTTTAATTATTGATGGTGCAATTTTAAACTTTGATTTAATTGAAGATTTACAATACGGTATATATTTAGAAGACGATGCTAAAATTATTATAAAAAATAATTCAACCCTTAAATCTTTAAATAAAATGTGGGAATTTGAATTGCGAAATAATGCTTCAATTGATGTTTCAAATTCTTTCTTGAAAAATCATTCAGCAGTGAAATTGTTTGACAATTGCTCTCTTGTTGGATTAAATTCTTTAATTGAAGAACTTAGATTGGACAATCAGGGAGTTGCAACTATCAATAATTGTGAAATATATCCAAATATGCAATTCTTTTTTAGTACTAACTCTCCATTAGAATTTCCAAATTCGTATGAACACGTAAACTATCTTATTGACAATTCATCAAACGGAGGATGGAAATTAGATATGACTAATTCAATTGCACAAGGATGGCAAGTAGATGTAAAACCAAATACAGATATTACAATTCAAAATTCTATGGATGTTACCCTAGCACTATGGTCTAATGGAACAACAGATGCAACATTAAATTTAGTAAATCCGTCAGGAATAGCAACAAATTTTTCAATAACTGAATTTGGTTCTAATATAAATATAATTAATACAGAAGTATATTTTATAAATTTGTATCTTGTTGGAAATGATAAATTAACAATACAAGGTCAAAAAGTTGGAAATATATATAATACAAAATTTTTAGAAATATTGCTTATTGACAATGCTGAATTAACAATTTCTGACTGCCATGTTTTTGGGCAACTATTTCATATAAACAATAATTCTAAACTAACTATTCACAATTGCCTTGTAGGAAGTGATGATCCGGATGACCCAATTAATAGTGAGTTCGCAGTGAAAGACAATAGCAATGCTTTTGCTTTTGATTGTGAAATGAATAATACTGATATAATAATAAATGGGACAAGTAAGTTAGAAGTTACCAACTGTATCTATGACGCAAATAGAGTAATTATATCCGGTAGTGGTCAATTAATTGTTAATTAGAGCGTATATATAAAGTCATTGTTTTTAATAAATAGTTTCGGCGTAGGTCTTTGTTTATAAAATTAATGTTTGATACTTTCCTTTAAAAGTGTATAAATTACAAATTTTAGATTGATTGTAAATATAAAACAAGTCTTTCAAACAAAAAATTCTCAAAATTCTAGAATATTATCATTTTCATAAGCATCAGGAATAGTTTCAGTATTTAAAATAAGTTTTTTTAAACCATCAAGAGGAACGTTTAATTTGTAAGTTTTTTTATTGTTCTTCCAAATATCCATGCTTTTATAAATACTTATTTTTTTTCCGCTATCGTATTCAGCTGTTAAATCAATAGGAACAGGATAGCCTGTTTTGTTCTCAATTATAATAATTGTTCTGTTTACTTCTGTTTTAAAAGTTTTTTTAAAAGATAAATCTGCATAACCCATTTCAAAAAACCAAGGCTTCCAGAACCATGCTAAATCTTCTTCTGCAACTTTATTAAAAGTATAGAAAAAATCATATGGCAAAGGATGTTTTCCTTTCCAAACTTCGCCAAATTGTTTTAAAGCTTTTGCAAATTTTTCTTTTCCAAGATATTTATATAATAAATAAAATGCAACAGAAGAATGGTTGTATGACTGAAATCTATATGCACTACCGTTAATATTATCAGAACTAATCATTAAAGGAACATCCACAAAAGTCCCTGCATTTTTATTATACCAGTCTATGTTATTTTTAAAGAAAACATAATCATCTTCAGAATATCTTTCAATAAAGAAACTTGGAATAAAAGTAATTAACCCTTCATCCATCCATGCATATTTTTGCTCATTTAGACCCGTTGCAAAAGGAAAAAATGAGTGGGCAATTTCATGCGAAGTAAGATATAAAGTGCCATTTATATTACTTGCATCTCCATCGTTAACCATTCCTGGATATTCCATTCCTCCACCACCGTTGAACGCAGTAATTTGGGGGTAAGGATAGGGCAAGTTAGGTACTTCTTCGCTAAGAAATTTAATTACATTTCTACTGATATTGGCAACTTCATGAAAGTCTTTTGAGTTTTCTTTATAAACAGCATTAACAGAAATACGCCTGTTCCCTGATTTTATACTTGTTGCATCCCAAATATATGTTTTGCTAATTGCAAAAGCAAAATCAGGAGTGTTTTCCGACTTAAACTTCCAAACATGGCTTCCTTTTGTTTTTAAAATATCGCCTTTTTCTCTGTCTGTTTTTGAAATAATATGTAAAACATCTTCTGTTTCTTTTGATTTATTAATTCGATTAAGATATTTATTTGAATATAAATCTTTCCCATTTTGTAGAACTCCTGTTGCCCAAACATTATATTTATCAGGAACTGTTATTTCCACATCGTAATTTCCAAAATCATTATAAAACTCTTGACTTCCGGAATGTCCTTTTGTGTTCCACCCTAAAATGTCATCATACACAGCAATCTTGGGAAACCAAAGCCCTATAAAAAAATTATCTTTATTATATGTTCCCATTCTTACAGGAACTGTTCCAGGTAAAATAAAATTCCAATTAATTTCAATTATTGAATTTGAATTTGGTGCAATTTTTTCAGGTAACTTAATGCTTAAAATAGAGTTTTTGTTTATAACTTCTTTAGAGTCCGTTTTAATATCTATTGAATTGTAAATAATCTTAGTGATTCGGACACCATTAGTTATATCTGCTGTTCCTAAATAAAAATCTCTTTGGTTACCTTTTTTGTATATATCTTGGTAAAGGTTAAGATAAATAAAGCTAAGACTATCAGGACTATTATTTGTATAAGTAATTTTTTCCTTTCCAGAAAGAACTCTTGTAGCAGGATTAAAATTTGCTTTTATTGAATAGTCAATTTTATTTATAAAATAATTTTCTCCCGGAATTCCCTCATAAGAGCGAGTTTCTTTATCATAAGATTGCCTTATTTCTTTTGTCATAAATAAGTCAGAAGTTTTCTGAGCGAAAGTGTTTACTGAAATACTTATTATAATTAAATATATTAAATTTTTCATGTGTCTAAAATTATCTAATTAAGTTTTATTAAGCAAGTTGCATACGCATATATATTTGTAATATTTGTGTTGTTATGCACATAGTAACACTTGCTTTATTCTGCAAAAATATATGTGAATGCCTATAACTATGTTCTTGTCTGTTTCAAATATATCTGTTTTATAGATATACAAAAATATTATAAAAAATGAACTTGAATAAAAAAATTAAGTAAATATTTATGGAAACTGATACTTTAATTTTTTAACAAAATTTATAAAATTTAACAATTTTAAATATTATTTTTAATAATAATGAAACTAAAAAATATGAAAAACGAGAAATATTGTTAACGTAAGCTGTTTAAGCATATTACGATTCAAAACAAATTATTACTTTAAATATATTTTAACACAATATGAGTTTGCCATATGTAAATATTCCATATAATTATAAAACAACAGCATTATGTTTATATTTACTTCTTAATTAATTGTTAAATCTTAAAACATGTTAAAAAACAGCAATATTCAGGAAACTTTATATATTTGTAAATTAAATATTTTAATAAAAAACTAATATTTTATGTATAATCTATTAAAAGGGAAAAAAGGAATAATATTCGGGGCATTAAATGATATGTCCTTAGCATGGAAAGTTGCTGAAAGAGCTTATGAAGAAGGTGCTGAGTTTGTTCTTACTAATACATCTACTTCAATGCGGTTTGGCAATATTGACGAATTAGCAGAGAAATGCAATACAATTGTAATTCCTGCTGATGCAACAAGTGTAGAAGATTTAGAAAATTTAATTGATAAAACAATGGAACGTTTTGGCGGTAAAATTGATTTTATTTTACATTCAGTAGCAATGTCTTTTAATGTTAGAAAAAATAAACCTTATGATAATTTAAATTATAGATATTTAAATAAAACATTAGATGTTTCAGCAATTTCATTTCATAAATTACTACAAGTATCTAAGAAAAAAGATGCTATAAATGAATGGGGTTCAGTTGTTGCTTTATCATATGTTGCTGCCCAAAGAACATTATATGGTTATAATGATATGGCAGATGCAAAATCAATGCTCGAATCTATTGCAAGAAGTTTTGGGTATATTTATGGACGAGAGAAAAAAATAAGAATAAATACAATATCCCAATCTCCTACAATGACAACTGCTGGAGGCGGAGTTAAAGGTATTGACGGATTGTTAGATTTTACAGAACGTATGTCCCCACTAGGAAATGCAACAGCAGAAGAGTTTGCAAATTTTTGTATTACATTATTTTCAGATTTAACAAAAAAAGTTACTATGCAGAATTTGTTTCACGATGGAGGTTTCTCTAGTATGGGAATGAGCCTACGTGCTATGACTATGTATAATCAAGCACTAGAAAATCCAATAGAACCTGAAAGTTATGATTAATCTGTAAAAATCACTAAAAACACTCAGGTATTTATATATAAAAAACTCGAAACATATGTTTCGAGTTTTTTATTTTGCGGAGAGAGAGGGATTCGAACCCCCGGTACCTTGTGAGTACGGTAGTTTTCAAGACTACTGCATTCGACCACTCTGCCATCTCTCCTTAAAAGCGGATGCAAATATATAAACTATATTTAAAATAAAATATTTTTTTTATTTTTTTTATTTTAAATTATTGTTTGATTAAAATTTAAAAAAAATACTTGAAAACCTCCATTATGGTAGTGTTTTGAATACATTATTTTAGTTATTTTTTAATATTTATATAACAAATAAGTTTATAAACTTAATCTTTTTATAAAAAAGAATAAAAAAATTAATAAAAAAAAGGTTTAGTGAGAAAAATGGTATCTTTACGCATCTTATTGATTATCAGTATCTTGACTTGAAAGCCTTGATATCGTTGCGTTACAGAGATAGTTTGTTAAAAAAAAATAACAAAAAAAAATGCTCAAAGTTTGCTATATTGTAGATTAAGCCTATATTTGCAGTACAAATTAATTATTTATCTAATCATAAAAAATTTTTTAAATTATGAACAAAGCAGAATTAATTGATGCAATGTCATCAAATTCAGGTTTAACTAAGGCAGATTCAAGAAGAGCTTTAGACGCATTTATTGAAGCAACAGAAGGAGCACTTAAAAAAGGTGATAGAGTTGCACTAGTAGGTTTTGGTTCTTTTGCTGTTAATAAAAGAAACGCAAGAAAAGGAAGAAATCCTCAAACAGGTAAAGAAATTAACATAGCAGCTAAAAATGTTATTAAGTTTAAAGCTGGTACTGATTTAAACAGAAAAGTTAATTAAGAAATCCTTAATTCACACCTTACAAAAAAAAGGAACACATTGTGTTCCTTTTTTTTAGTAAAAAAACTTTGCTAATTGGTATTATTCAAGGATAAGTCATATTCCCGTGGAAGAAGTAATTTTTGCGATATTCAAAAAATAAATGAATATAAATCATTAGAAAATTTTAACCCGTATTATTCATGCGTTTTTTCTTTTTATGAGACGAGGCGACAAACTTTGCAGCTGTAGATGAATACTGCAAAG
>CAMZKL010000043.1 GCA_947311255.1 uncultured Chlorobiota bacterium
AATCCTCCTGCAAGAACTAATATTGCTATAATAATATTAGCGTAAAATGGATATTTTATAAATGTTGCTATTAATTTTCTCATTTTTTTTTTTTTTATAGGACGCTGATTTTTTATGATTTTTATGATAAAATATAAGACTGTTGATACTAAACTAACTAATTACTGCGGATATTCTCTTCTGTAATCTTCTTTGACTTAGTATGATAACTTTTATTTAAAAGTATCAAAAAAAAAATCAGAACAGTGTACAGCTTATTTTAGAATTTTAACTTTCATATTTTCAACAGCATTTATAAGTGCTTCATTAACAATTAAATCGCCTTCTTTTAAGCCGTTAATAATTGCTGTTTCATTATTTAACTTTAATACATTAATCATTTTTAATTTTAATTTTCCATCATTAACAATGTAAACTTCATTTTGATTAAAAATAGCATCACGTTTTATTTCAAGTGCATCTTTTAGTGTTATGTCTGAAAAAATTGCTGTCATATATTCACCTGAAAAAACTTTTGATTTTTTGTGTGCAGAAATGTCTATAAAAATAGAAACAGATTGAGTTTTTGGGTCAACAAAGTCTGAAATTCTAATTATTTTTCCTTTAAATTCGTTATGGTCGGAAGAAGATGTAATTGTAACTATTTGCCCTGTTTTTACAAAATGCACATTTTCAACTTCTATTGGGACTTCAAGTTCTAATTTGTCAGTTCGTATCATACTCGCAATTCTTTGTCCTGGGTTTGCAATTGCTCCTGTTTCGGAATAAACCATTGTGTAACTACCATTAAATGGTGCATATAAATAATATTTAGAAAGTGTAATTTCAGAGCTTCTTATTGTGTAGTAATCTGCAAGAATATTACGACTAGCCAGAAATATTTTTTCTTTACTAGATTTTGTTTCTGGAAGTTTTGGTAGTTTCTTTTGTATATCAATAGCTTCAAAAAAGTTTAACCAAGTAGTGTAACTTTCATTAAAATCAGTTTTTAAATCTGGTAAAATATTTGCAAGAGAATTTAAAAATCTGCTTTTTCTAGATTGAAGTGCTAATTTTGCTTCTTGGTTATAAACTTTTAACAGAAGTTGTCCTTTTCTAAAACTTTGCCCTTTTTTTAGAACAATTTGTCCGGGTAAAATTTTACCTCTTACTTCTGCACTTAAATCAATTATACTTTGCGAAGAAACTCTACCTGTTTCTTTAAAACTTGACTTAATATCTTGGTATTTTACAGTTTTTACTTTAACTGAACGCTTAATTTCTTCTGTGTTTTTTATTTCTTCTTTTGGTTTCATTCCTTTAAGTTTCATTGCAATACCAGCTGAAACTACTAAAAACACAAGAATGGAAACTACTACAATTATTATTTTTCTCATTTTTATTTATTTTGTTTTTATTCTAATATATATTTTTGTATTCGTTAAAATATTCAAGTTATATGATGGTAAATTTTAATTTAATAATAATTAACCTTTACATAACTCCATATTTTTTAATTTCTTTAAAAAATGTTTCTTTATAACTTTCTCCAACAGAGAGTTCTTTCTTGCCTATAAAAACTCTATTTTTTTGTATTGATTTAATTTTATCAAGTGAGATTATAAATGACCTATGAATTCTTAAAAAATCATTGCTTGGCAACTTCACATAAAAAGCTTTTAAACTTTGCAAGGAAAGAATTTTTTCTCCACTTGTTAGATGAATTTTAATATAATCACTCAGCCCTTCAATATATAATATGTCTTTGAAATTAATTTTTATGTTTTTGTATTCAGATTTTACGAAAACCCATTCTTTTTTATTATCATATTCTAATTGCCTGTTATTCTTTGTTTTATGTAATGAATATGCTTTACTTACAGCTTTCAAAAAACGTTCAAAAGTGAATGGTTTTACAAGGTAATCAATGGCATCAAGTTCAAAGCCTTCAACTGCATAATCTGAATAAGCGGTTGTGAAAATTACAGGCGGAATATTTTTAATACTTTTTACAAATTGCACTCCTGTTATACCAGGCATCTGAATATCTAAAAAAATTAAATCAATATTTCCTTTTTCAATGATATCAATTGCTTCTGTTGCTCTGTAACACCGTTTTTCTAGTGTTAAAAAATCAACTTTCTTAATATAATCTTCAACTATATCAAGTGCCAAAGGCTCATCGTCAATTGCTATGCAGTTTAGTTGTTTCATTGTATTATTTTTTATACCCTACTAGCTTTAAAAACCCGCAATATCTTAATTTTAGTGAGACCATTTTTGTGCATAAGGATGATTGTGTCTTTTTTCGTATGCTTTATTTCTTTTCAAATTTCCATTCCAATAAAAATTTGTTAAACCTGTTTTGCTGATAATTGAAAATAAATTTCTTTTTATTTTTGACATCTTATATGGTTTCCGCAATTTACTATTAATTTCTTCATCAAATTCATTATTTTTTGCAAAATATTCTCCCAAGCTACTAAAATTTGTAAATAATTCTTTTGTCATCCAAGAAGGCATTAATTTAATTCCTTCAACTCCACCTTTAATAATTGTTCCAATATAATCCAGTTTTAATCTTTTTGCTAATTTTTCTAAATATTTTTCAACAAATATTGATTGGTATGCTTCTGGAAAACCAGACTGAACAACAAATGCAATTTTTTTTCTTTCAGAATTTTTAATTTTAGAAATATCTTCAAAAAATTCTTTTACAATTCCCGGCATCATATCAGTATAAAGTGGGAAAAATATAATTACAGTTTTTGCATTTTTATAAGCATATAACAATTCTTCTTTTTTATTTAACGATGCAATATAATATACTGGAACTTTTGTATCAATAACCTTCTTATATCCCGATAAAAAACTATTAATCAGCAATTTAGTATTACTTTTCTTTCTTCTTGGCGAACCATTAAATATTACAACTTGCATTTACTATTTCTTTTACAGTATTAAAATTTACAGATTTTAAATATCTTTTTTTACAATGAAAATTTATTGCAAACCTATCATAAATATCATTCAAAATTTGAATATCTTCTTTATCTGTATCATTCTCTTCTTTAATTAAAAGACCAAAATCAGGATAGTTTTTATATCGTTTTGTATGATGACTTTCTTTATTTCTAATTTCGATGTAAGGATGTAAAAGTACAATAAGTCTATCTGAAATCTTTTTTAAAGAAGAGCTTGTGAAACCAACATATAATGGCGATGCAAATAATACAAAATCAGAATTTATATAAGATTTAAAAATTATTTCCGCATCATCTTTTGTTGAACATAAACCGGGATTTTTCCACCAACAATTCCAACATCCATGACAATAACTTAATTCCATTTTTTTAAGATGAAAAACATCAACAATATTGTTATTCACTTGAAATTGTTTCACTAAATTTTCAATATAATCAGAAAAATCAGAATTTTTTGTTTCCAAATCGCCATTTAATATTGTTATCTTCATTTTTACTTATTAAACCAAATTTTTAAAACCGATACAAAAATATCATCTTTTATTTCTGTAGTAAATCTATGCTTCTCAGGATATAAAAGTTCGAGTCTTTTTTTCAAGTTGTTTAGCCCTATTCCACTTCCTTTGTCATTTTTAGTTTTTTGCGATCTATCAATTTTATTTTCAACTTTAAAGAGCATTTTTGTTTGTTCAATTTTCAATAAAATATCAATTTTAGCATCATCCGAAAAAATATCTCCATGCTTAAAAGCATTTTCTACAAAAGGAATTAATAACATTGGTTCAATTTCTTTTTTAATCCCATCTCCTATAACATTAAATTTAATCTTTGATTTATCTGCCATTCTAAGTTTCTGTAATTCAATATAATCCGACAAATAATTAATTTCTTTGCTTAATTCAACTGTTTCTTTTTTTGCATCATCTAACATATATCGCATCAAATGCGAAAGTTTAATAATTGCATTAGGCGTATGTTCAGATTTTCTGTTTGCCAAAGAATATATGTTATTAAGTGTATTGAATAAAAAATGTGGATTTATTTGCGATTTAAGAAATGAAAGTTCAGAATTTAGCTTTTCATTTTTTATTATATTTTTTTGTTTTTCGTTTTCATACCAATTTTGAGTTACCTTAATGCTTGTACTTATAGCAATTAAGAAAGTAGAAAAGAAAACTAATGATCCTTTAAATCTGTAATTGTGTGTATTTGGTGCTGCAATATCAGGTAAAATAATTGAGGAAGCAATATGATTAAATAAAACAAGAAAACTTATGCTAATAATTATTGCTAATGTGTAAAAAATAAATTTCCGTTTTGAAAGTAGGATAGGAATAAAAAATAAATAATTTGAATAAAAAATAATAATAAATAAAGATACGTGTATTATAAAGAATATTATTTTATCTATTGTAAATTCTTTTTCAGGATTGTTAAAAAGAACCATAGGCAATAATATTGCAAGGAGCCAAATGACTATATGAATAAATATCTTTAAATATTTTCTTTTTATATGCATTTAAAACTAAATTTTTACCAAAAGTATTATAGATTACATAAGTTTTCAAATAAAATCTATAAACACTGTTTTTTTATCGGCTAAAAACAAATAAAAAAGCGAATGAAATTCCAACAGTTTTTATATTATTTACATTAATTCTAAATAAGATTTTTTACATTTGCAAAAAAAAGATAAAATTATGAAACATATATATTTATTGCTGATTTTAATTAGTTTAAATACTGCATTATTTTCACAAAATAATAATACCCTAAACCACAATCTTTATGTAAACATAAATCCTATAAGCTCAGAAATAGCTGTAACAGATAGCATTACAACTTTTAAAGATTTTAATAAAGAATTTTTGCTCAATGCTGAATTAGTTCCTTTTTCAAATTCAAAAAACATTAAAATTAAGAAAATTTCTGACAATGTAAATGCTTCTGATATTGGAATGGACAGAGATAATGCAGAAAATGAAGCAAGTTTAAAACTTACAAAATGGCAAATTAAGGGCAAAGCAAAAAGTTTTGTTATTTCATATAAAGGTAAAATTACAGGAGGTTTTGACGGAAATAAACAAAACTACCAAAGGGGTTTTTCGCAAACATCAGGAATAATTTCAGAAAAAGGTATTTATCTTGCAGGTTCAACATATTGGGTGCCTGTTTTTAATGATAAGTTAATGACTTTCTCCTTAACTAGCGAACTTCCTAAAAGTTGGAAAAATGTTACACAAGGCAAAAGAATTTCGGACAAAACAATTAATAAAAAGCATATTGATACTTGGGTTTGCAACAAAGCACAAGAAGAAATTTTCTTAATTGCTGCAAAATTCCATGAGTATTCTTACGATATGAATAATGGAATTAAAGCAATGGCATTTTTACGAACACCAGACGAAGGATTGGCAAATAAATATTTGGAAGTTACTGAGCAATACGCAAATATGTACGAAAGTATGTTAGGAAAATACCCTTACACAAAATTTGCTTTGGTCGAAAACTTTTGGGAAACCGGCTACGGAATGCCTTCTTTTACTCTTTTGGGCGAAAAAATTATTCGCTTTCCGTTTATTTTGCACTCATCATACCCGCATGAGCTTTTGCACAATTGGTGGGGCAATAGCGTGTATGTTGATTTTTCAAAAGGGAATTGGTGCGAAGGCATTACGGCATACATGGCAGACCATCTTATGAAAGAGCAAAGAGGTGCAGGTGAAGAATACAGGCGTTCAACTCTGCAAAAATTCAGTAATTTTGTAAACGAAGAAAATGATTTTCCTTTAAGCAAATTTATTTCTCGCCACAACGGAGCAAGTGAAGCAATTGGTTATGGCAAAGCACTTATGATGTGGCACATGTTAAGAAGAAAAATTGGAGATGAAAACTTCTTAAAAACAATGAAACTTTTTTATGAAAATTATAAGTTCAAAACTGCATCTTATGATAATATTAGAAAAACCACCGAAGAAGTAACAGGAATTGATTTAAAAAACTTCTTTGAGCAATGGACAAAAAGAAAATCGGCACCCGAAATTGCAATAAAAGACCTAACAAAGAATATGTATGCAGGAAAATATCGTGTAAATATAACTATTGAGCAAAAACAAAAAGATGACGTTTTTAATATTGATTTACCCATAAATATTGCAACAAAAAATGGTATTGAAACTTTTGTTTTTAGCATGAATAAAAAGGTGCAAAATTTTCAAATAACATTAAAAAATGAGCCTTTAAAAATTGCAATTGACCCACAATATGATGTATTTAGAATTTTAAATCCGAATGAAGTTCCTCCAACTCTCTCTAAAATTTGGGGAAGCAAAGAAAATATTATTGTAATACCAAGCAAAGCAAATAAAACACAACAAAGAATTTATATGAAATTTGCAGAGCAGTGGCAAAAGACTGACAATGACAATTTTAAGATTGTTCTTGATAGTGAATTAAAGGAAGTTCCCAAAGGTATAACAGCTTGGATTTTAGGTTTTGAAAATAAGTTTGCAACAGATTTTCAAAAACAATTAACAGAGCATCATACATTTTTTTACAACGACCATATTATTTTTAATAATAAAAAATACTTAAAAAAAGGCAACAGTTTTGTTTTTACAATCTACGAAAAAAAGGACATAAATTTTCAAAAAATATTTATTACTTTTGATAATGAAAAAGCTATTGCCGGACTTGTTAGAAAACTTCCGCATTACGGAAAATACAGTTATTTGGCATTTAAAGGAGGTGAACCTACAAATATTGCAAAAGGACAATGGGAAGTTTTAAATTCGCCATTAGTTACTACTTTTATGAAAGGTGTAAATAATCTTTCTGTAAATGAAGAAAGGAAAGCTCTTGCTGAACTAAAAACGGTTTTTTCAGAAAAAAGGATGATGGCAACTATCAAATTTCTTACATCAAAAGAACTGAAAGGCAGAGGTTTAGGAACACCTGAATTAGAAGATGCTGCAAAATTTATTGCAAAAAAATTTGAAGATGCCGGTTTGGAAACTATAAAAGACAATTCATATTATCAGAAATTTATACATAATTTTAAAGACAAAGGTAAACTAAACCTTACAAATGTAATAGGAATAATTCCAGGCAACGACCCAAAACTTAAAAATGAAACAGTTGTACTTTCTGCACATTTTGACCATCTTGGTATAGGTTGGCCAGATGTGCATAAAGGCGACAAAGGAAAAATACATTTTGGAGCAGACGATAATGCAAGCGGAGTTTCAATTTTAATTGAACTTGCAAAATCAATGGCAAAAACCGTAAAACCAAAACGAACAATTGTGTTTCTTGCATGCACAGGCGAAGAGGCTGGTTTAATAGGTTCCCGGTACTATGTTGAGCATAGCAAAGATTTTTTTAGCGGAAATATTTTTGCAGATGTTAACCTTGATACTAATGGAAGTTTATTCGACAAAAAACTTCTCGTTCTTAATGGAAATACTGCAAAAGAATGGAAATTTATTTTTATGGGAACTGATTACACAACCGGTGTTAAATCGGATGTTATTGATAAAGAATTAGATTCCAGCGACCAGGGAGCATTTATTGAAAAAGGTATTCCTGCTGTTCAATTATTTACAGGAGCAACATCAAATTACCACAGACCCTCAGACACTTACGAAAAAATTGACGGGAAAGGTTTAGTAAAAGTTGCAACTGTAACAAAAGAAGTTATTACATATCTTGCCGACAGAGAAAAACCAATGCTTTACACAGGCAAAACTCCCGATGCTAACAGAAAAAACAATCAAAATCTTGATAAAAAAACTGAAAGAAGAGTAAGCACCGGAACAGTTCCTTCGTTCAGCTACAAAGGAAGAGGAGTTAAAGTTGGAAGTGTAATTGAAGGTTCAGCCGGAGATAAAGCAGGTTTAAAAGCTGATGATATTATCGTAGGAATTAATGATAAAAAAGTAAATACTTTAAAAGAATATTCAGATTTATTGAAAGAATTTAAACCAAATGATGTTATAACTCTTAAAATTTTAAGAAGTGCCAATAAAAAAGATATTAAACTGAAATTAGGTGAAAGATAATTTTTTTTACTCCCATTCAATAGTTGCAGGAGGTTTTGAGCTTATATCGTAAACAACTCTGTTAATTCCTTTAACTTGGTTAATGATTTTATTAGAGACCTTAGCCAAAAAATCATATGGAAGATGCGACCAATCAGCAGTCATTCCATCAGTTGAACCGACTGCTCTAAGTACAACTGCACTTTCATATGTTCTTTCATCTCCCATAACTCCAACTGATTTAACTGGTAATAAAATTGTTGCTGCCTGCCAAACATCTTTGTATAAACCCGATGTTTTTAATTCATTAATATAAATATTATCTGCATCTTGGAGTATTCTAACTTTCTCATATGTAACATCTCCAAGAATTCTAATTCCTAAACCCGGACCAGGAAAAGGATGTCTGCCAAGCAGTTCTTTACTTATGCCTAGAGATGCACCAATTCGTCTTACCTCATCTTTAAAAAGAAGTTTTAGCGGTTCAACAATTTTTAGTTTCATATAATCTGGTAAACCTCCAACATTATGATGAGATTTTATTGTTGCAGATGGTCCTTTAACAGAAATTGATTCAATAACATCAGGATAAATTGTTCCTTGAGCTAGATATTTAACATCTTTTATTTTAGCAGATTCTTTATCAAAAATATCGATAAAAGTATTGCCAATTGCTTTTCTTTTTGCTTCTGGTTCTATAATACCTTCTAATGCTTTGTAAAATTCATTTTTTGCATCTACTCCTATAACATTTAGCCCCATTCCTTTATATGAATCTAAAACTTCAATAAATTCATTTTTGCGTAAAAGTCCGTTATCAACAAAAATACAATATAGATTTTTTCCAATAGCTTTATCTAACAAAACTCCGGCAACAGTAGAGTCAACTCCTCCAGACAAACCAAGAATAACTTTATCATTTCCAATTTTTTCTTTTAATTCTTTTACAGCAACATCAATAAACGATTCTGAGGTCCAGTCTTGTTTAATCTTACAAATATTTACAACGAAGTTTTCTAAAATTCTTTGCCCATCGGTAGTATGATAAACTTCTGGATGAAATTGCAGACCAAAAGTTTCTTCTCCTTTTATTTGAAATGCACCAACTTCAACATCGTCTGTTCCAGCAGTAATTTTAAAATTTTCAGGTATTTCAACAATCGTATCTGCATGGGACATCCATACCTGAGTATCAATTTTAATATTTGAAAATAATGGATTTTTTTTATTTATAAACTTCAAATTTGCTCTACCGTACTCTCTATGTTTTGATGGTGCAACTTTGCCGCCAAAATTATGTGCTAAGTATTGTGCTCCATAGCAAACTCCTAATAATGGTTTATTTCCTTTAATATTTTTCAATTCAGGAACTGGGGCATCTTTGCTTCTTACAGAAAATGGACTCCCAGATAAGATTACTCCTTTTACTGTTTCATCAGGTTCAGGAAAATGATTATAGGGGTAAACTTCGCAATAAACATTTAATTCTCGTATCTTTCTAGCAATAAGTCTTGTATATTGAGATCCAAAATCAAGGATTATTATTTTGTTTTGCATTTTTGTTTTTATAATATTTTAATAATTACTATTTAGTATGAAGGTCAATATATATAGGCAAATGGTCGCTAAAACCATCATGAAATTTAAATCCTATATATGTTCTAAAAGTTTTTGATCCTACATAATGTTTGTCTGGTTCTAAAAGAAAAGGAGCTTCAAAAACATGGGCATCATCTTTTGTCATATTTATACTATTATTTTGCATAAGCAAAGAACCTGAAATTATAATCTGATCTAACACTCCCCATTCTCCTTGATACTTATGAGTTCCTTTACCCTTTTCTTCTTGAAGATAATATGCTAAATTATACAGTTCCTCTTCTTGAATTTCATTGTATTGGTGTTTTGCTCTCAAAACTTCTGTAACACTCTTATTATCAGGATAATCATTCATATCTCCCATTATTATAATATTTGGGTTTTTATCAGCCAAAAACAAAGAATCTACTTTTTTTCTTACAACAGATGCAACAAACATTCTTTTTCTATCTGTTTCTAATTGCCCACCCCATCTTGAAGGCCAGTGATTGATAAAGATATGTAAAGTATCATTTGAATTATTGTAACCTTTAACATATAAAATATCACGAGTAGGTTTGTTTGCTGCAAAAGGAAAAGTAACATTTATAGCTTCATAAGAAATTGGTTTAAATTTATCTTTTCTATATAAAAACCCAACATCAATTCCTCTTCTGTCGGGAGATTCTTTATGAATTATTTTATATGAAAATTTCTTTAAGGCGGTTCTATTTATTAATTGTTCAAGAACAAATCTATTTTCTATTTCACAAAGTCCGACAATTTCGGGAAGTTCCCATTGTCCTATTGCAGTTATAACTTTTGAAATATTATATAATTTTTTATTAAATCTGCCTTTGTTCCAATGTCTTTCTCCTTCGGGAGTAAATGCTTCGTCAATTTTTAAAGTATCATCATAAATGTCAAATAGATTTTCAACATTATAAAACATTATTCTCATATCTCCTCTCGGAAATTCGTATTCTTCTAGTATTTGAGATTTCAAATCTAAAAATATAACAAGAACAAAAAATAATATAAGTAACTGTGTTTTAATATTATACATAATAATTATTTTACAAAAGTTTTTTAATGTAGTTTATAAATACTGCAATCGAAATCCAAAGAATATTTATAATTAAAAATCTAGAAAAAAACATAAATATTGAAGAGTTTGTATTAAAAATATAATTAACTGATTGTTTGAAACTATAATCCTTTATTCCATAAAATAGAGAAAAATGGGTAATAACAGACATAACAGAGTATGTTAATAAAGTAATTAATAACATTATAACTAATGTTTTTAATACAGTAAATATAAATTTTTCTTTATTTTTATTATCTTTACTCATTCGTTGCAAATTTAATATAACATTTTAATAAAATTTATTAAACATGAATAAAAAAAGCATTTTTATAGTTTTGTTTTTGACTTTTACAATTAATATCAATTTTGTATTTTCTCAAACAATAAAAAAGTTTACTTCTGACAGTTTAATTTCAGAACTACGATTTTTTTATGAATTAAATGAAGCCAATTTAGAAAAAAATTTAGATGCTTTTAAAAAAGATTCTGTAATTTCTGTTTTAGGAAAATTTTGGAGTTCTTCTATTGAGAATAGTTCTAAAGAAGTTATTACTAATATTTTAAATTTTCAGATTAAAAAAAGATATAAAAAAGAAACAACAATCTGGGATTTTATTACAACAATAAATTATTTAAAGAATAATAATTCGCAAAACTTTAATCAATGGTTAAAAATGTTAGAATACATGACGGGGTCTCCGCTGATATCATCTTCAAGCATTAAAAATTTCATTACAAATATTAAGGTTTTAGTTTACGAAAACTATCTTTCAAAAACTAAAAAGGCAAAATGGAAAATAGAAGAAAATACTGCCTACAAATTCAAATTTAATAATGAAAAAAAATCTTTTATTATTAATGTTCCTAATACTCTTTTAAGCTCACAAAGTCAAGATAATGACGAAATTAAAATCATAAATACCTCCGGGGAGTTTGATATTATAAAAAATCAATGGAAAGGAAAAAAAGGAACTGTAACATGGGAAAAATTTGATTATTCTCCCGACGAAATGAATGCAAAATTAAATAATTATGTTATAAATATGCACATTCCAGAATTTTCAGCTGATTCTGTAACATACACAAATAAAGATATTCTTGAGAGTGATGTTCTAGGAAAATTATCACATAGAGCATCTATGAGAGCGTATAAAAACGGATTATTTCCGCAATTTAGATCATATAAATCTGATTTTAAAATAAAAAGCAAACAAGATAATGTATTTTTTACAAGTGGTATTGAAATGAAAGGATATTCGTTAAGTTATGTAGGATCAGAAGTTGAACCTGCGACCGCTGAATATATTAAAAATGGTAAAAAATATTTAAAAGCAAAATCAGAAAACTTTATTTCTTTAAAAGAATCTTTGCAAGCAACAGAAGCAGGTATAACACTATACATTGCAAATGGAGATTCTATTACCCACCCTAATGTTTTTCTATTTGTTAAAGAAAATGACTTTTCATTTACCAGAAATAAATCAGGGACAGGGAAAAGACCTTTCTATAATTCATATCAAAAAGTATATATGACTGTTGATAATATTAATTGGAATATACAAGACTCATTAATACGGTTTTATTCTAAATCCGGTAATATTGCACAATTTAAATCATTTGATTATTTTACAAAAAATGATTTTACAAAACATAGAATGTATGAAACAAGAAACCCATTATTCGATATAAGAAATTACACAAGAGATTATGAAACTCGAGATTTTTACGCATCAGATTATGCAAATTATATTAAAATAAACCCAACTGCAACAAAACACAGATTAATGGGACTTTGGTATGAGGGTTTCTTAGACTATAACCCTAAAACTGAAAAAGTTTTTGTGAGAGAAAAACTATATAATTACATAAAATATTTCTTTGACAAAAAAGATTATGATGTTATTAATATAAAATCTAAAGGGAAAGCAAGAAAAAAAGATGCAGAACTTTTTCCAATAGTAAATGCAACTTTTGATGTTAAGACAAACCAAATGGCAGTGTATGGTGTTGATAGAGTTGTTTTAAACAAAAGAAAAAAAGTTGGTTTTGAACCCTACAAAAATGAAATATTATTAGATTTTAACAGAAATATGTTCTTTTCCGGAAGATTACGTGTTGGTTTAGCGGATTTTTATAGCAAAAATGGGTTTGCTTTTAATTATGAAAACTATAATATTAAATTTACAAATGCAGATTCATTAACATACAGGGTTTGGGATGAAAAATTAACAAAAGACAGCAAAGGTATGAAACCAAAATTTCTTACTTCAAATATTGAACAGCTTACAGGAGAAATTAAAATTGACATAAAAGAAAATAAATCCGGAGCTAAAAACAACCCTATCTACCCAACTTTTGATTGTACTGATACTTCATATGTTTATTATAACCAAAGAAACAAACAAGGAAATGAAGTTTTTAAAAAAGACAGGTTTTACTTTACAAATTATCCGTTTTCGCATGACAGTTTACTATATTTAACAAAAGACAATTTAAAAATCTACGGGAAACTAATTGCAGGAGGAATATTCCCTAATTTTGAAGACACATTAGAGGTACAAAAAGACTATTCTCTAGGACTAATTTATGAAACTCCCGATGAAGGACTTAAACTTTTTAGTGGAAAAGGAACTCTTTCTTCACAAAACAGTAATTTAAAAAGTTTTATAACACTTAGTAACCAGGGACTTCAAGCAAATGGTAGGGCAAAGTGGAACAATATGACAGTTGCAACTAAAAAATTCAATCTTTATCTGGATTCGTTAACAGCTTTAGCAGATAAAGTTGAAATTACTGAATTTGTAAATACTGAAAATTATGCAGAATTTCCTCAACTAGAAGGCGAGAACATAAAAACTAGCTGGGATGCAGTAAAAAATGTAGTAAAATACACAACCACTAGAAAACCTGCTGAGATGTATAATGGGAAAGTTCAATTTACAGGCGAATTTGAATACAGACCAAAATCTTTAACAGGAAATGGTGTTGTAACTGTTGATGAAGGAACATTAACTGCAGAAAAATATTCATTTAATAAAAAAAGTTTTTTTTCTGAAAAAGCAGATATTAGTTTAAAAGGAAAAAATGAAAAAGATCCTGGTGTTATAATAAAAAACATGAGGAGTTATGTGGATACAAAATCAGACAAAGCTGTTTTTGCAAAAATTAAAGGAGAAGATTCTCATGTAAATTTTGTAACAAATCAATATAAAAGTTATCCATCTCATTTAGTTTGGCACACCGGTAAAAGAAAAATTAATTTGAATTATAATATGGAGAAATTTACTAATTCAAAATTTTCAAAAGAAGATGTTTTACTAAGCAGAACAGAATTATTAGATGTTTATGGTTTTAGTGATTCTATTTTTAGTTCTGTTTATGGTAACCTTAAATTTATTTCAACAAATAAAGATAATGACTCTTTAACCTTCTTAGGCAGTAGATCAAACTATAGTCTTGATAGTAAAAGAATTATCACAAAGGATGTTCAAAAAATTATCGTTGCAGATATAGTTGTTACACCAAGTAGCGATGTAATTATTGATAAAAATGGCGAAATGGAAAAACTTTTAAAAACAACAGTAAGAGCAAAAGAGGTTCATAATATAACAGAAGTTGATATTTTAATTAAAAGTAGTAATAAATATACTGCTTCATCTGGTATTTACCAATATGAAGACATGAATAAAGTTTTACAAAATATTAATTTTGACAATATTACATATGATCAAGAAAAAGAAGCCTCTGTTGCTCACGGTTTTATTGAGCAATATGAAAAGTTTACTTTAAACCCTTGGTTTGAATATTATGGAGATGTTTTCTTCAATGCCTCAAAAGACAGATTAAATTTTGATGGACATGCAAAAATAATTCATAAATGTACATCTCCTCCTCAATGGTTTTATTTTAAATCCGAAATTAATCCCGATAGTATTTATTTGCCATTAGATAAACATTTACACTCAGATATTGCACTTAATAAAGCTAGAATTTTTGGAGATATTATGTCATCACAAGATTCAATTCATACTTTTCCTGTATTTTTATCTAATGATCCATACGGAAACTCAGAATCTCTTTTTTCTGTCAGAGATAGCGGAAATTATGTTACATATAATCAAATTGATAACAGATACGAAATAACATCATTAAATAAATTTAATAACAAAAGTTTACCTGATAATTATTTCGAGTTGAGTAGAAATAGATGTCTATTTAATGCTGAGGGAAAATTATCATTATCTAACTCAATAAAAATTGATGACTTTGGTAGTATTGGAGAAATTTCTTTTGATTCAAATTCTGATAAGATTAATATGAATACTCTAACATATTTAGATTTTCTTTTTTCTAAAAAGTCATTAAGTATTATGTCTGACAAAATAATTCAAAACCTTAACTTACCATCTGTTGATTTACAAAAAGATTCCTATAAGAAACCAATGTCTGGTCTTATTGGCAAAGAAGAAACAGACGAAATGTTAACAGAAATGTCCATAAATGAAGGAAAACCAAAGAAATTCCCTAAAAAACTTAATAAAACAATTGTTTTCACTAATCTTTTTTTCAAATGGGATGCTGACAGTAAATCATATAAATCTATGGGAAAAATAGGCATTTCAAATATTGGAGATAAAATGATAAATAAATATGTTGATGGATATATTCAAATTCGTAAAAGAAAGACAGGAGATAAAGTGTATATTTATCTTGAACCAGAAAAAGGCACATGGTTTTTCTTCACATTTTCAGGCGGTATCATGCGTACAATATCCTCTATTCATGATTATAACCAAACTATTGCAGATTTAAAAACAAAACACAAAAAGAAAAAAACTAAAAACGGAACTTTTAATTATATGCTCACAAATAATGAAACAAAGAATTTATATATTTATGAATTTACAGGTGTTCATCCAGCAATAGATGATTTTAACAATAATTCGCAAAATAATAGCTCAGATGGAGAAATAGAAATTGATGAAGACGAAGATGGAAAAATAGAAATTAAATCCAAAAAGAAAAGAAGACTTAGAAAAAAACAAAAAGAAGACAAGGGTACTGATTATGAATAATGCGGGTTAAGGTGATTATAAAATTATAATCACCTTAAAATATAAAAGCTAAAAATTGAACCAACTATCATAATGTTCCGGAATTTTTCGTTCAACATCTTTGTGGAAAAATTCTCCAACTGATTTATCAAAAATATAATCTTTTGACCATTCTTTTGCACTCCTAATAACTTGCTTAATCGCATCAAGTATAAAATACAATTCATCATTTTTTAGTGTAGGATGTAATGAAAGCCTAACCCACCCTGGTTTTTCTGTTAAATCTCCATTATTTATCATTTCTGTAATCCTATGAGAATCAGATTTTGATACATGCAACAAATAATGCCCATAAGTTCCAGCACACGAACAGCCACCTCTGAGCTGAATCCCAAACCTATCATTTAAAAGTTTAACAATTAAATTATGATGAATATTCTCAGTATAAAAAGAAACAACGCCTATTCTATCTCTCTGATTATCAGCTAAAATATGCAATTCAGGAATTTCATCAAAAGCTTTATATGTAATTTTTAAAAGCTCATGCTCTCTTTCAAGAATTTTATCAACTTCCATTTCATCTTTTAATCTCAAAGTTAGAGCAACTTTCATAGTTTGAAGAAAAGCAGGAGTTCCACCATCTTCACGAGCTTCAATATTTTCCAAATATGCATATTCATTCCAACGATTTGTCCATAACACTGTTCCGCCTCCTGGATTATCCGGACGTTTGCTTTTATATAGTCTCTTATCAAAAACTAAAATACCGGCACTTCCAGGACCTCCCATTGCTTTATGTGGAGAAAAAAAGATTGCATCTAATTTTTGAAGTTGATTTTCTGGGTGCATATTCATATTTATATAAGGTGCCGAAGCAGCAAAATCTACAAAAGCAACACCACCATTATTATGCATTATCTCAGCTAATTTATGATAATCGGGTATAATTCCAGTAACATTTGAACCTCCGCTAAAAGATCCAATTTTAGTTTTTCTGTTTTTATATTTTTTTATCTCTTTTTCAAGTTCTCCTACTAAGTCAATATCATCCTCCGGCAATAAAACAACAACATCTGCAATAGTTTCCAGCCATGCAGTATGATTTGAATGATGTTCCATATAAGTAACAAAAACAACCGGCACATCTTCTTTTGCAATATCCTTAATAATATATTTTTCAGCTTGATCAGGAATACTTAATCCCAAAATCCTCATAAATTTATTAACAGCACCAGTCATTCCAGAACCTTCTGCAATCAAACAATCGTCTTCTCCAGCATTAACATGTGTTTTAATAATATTTTTTGCTTGTTTATAGAGCATAGTCATTGTAACACCTGTTTCACTTGCCTCCGAATGGGTGTTTCCAACCATTGGTCCGAATTTATTTCTCATTAAATCCTCAATTGGAGAATACAACCTTCCGCTGGCAATCCAATCTGCATAAATCATTTTTTTAGTACCGTAGGGTGTTTCAAATTCAGTATCTATTCCTACAATATTTTTTCTAAATTTCTGAAAATGTTGTTCTAAATTCATAATAAAAAGTTAAAAAAATTTGTTAAAATTATAAAAACGTGTTAAATTTTAAAAGTTTAAATAAAAATCTTTTGTCAATTCTTTGTATTGCGTTGTATATTCATTTGTATTTTTATCTCTTACAATTATCATTTCATTTTTCATCTTCTTTTTTAGTTTTGAAAACTCAAGAATTACTCTATTAGCTGTTTTATTTTCTTTCGGAAAAATTAATATTTCTCGTTTACAAAAGAGAAAATTTTCTAAAGAAAGTTGCATGAGTTTTTCAAGATTATCAAAAGGAACTATAACACTAAAGATTCCATTTTTTGAAAGTAAACTCGAAACACATATAATAAGCTCATTATAAGTAAGTTGAACTGTATGTCTCGCAATGTTTTTTGTATTATCCTTAGACAAAAATGAATTCTCAAAAAATGGAGGATTACAAATAATATGATCAAATTTATTATCAGTCTTTAATACAAATTTTTGAACTGAAATATTTAATATATCAATTTTACTTTCCTTGCTATTCATTATAATATTCTCCACACATTGATTATATGCATCATAATCTATTTCAATTGCAGTAATTTTTGCATTTGTTCTCTGCTCCGCCATAAAAGATAATAAACCTGTTCCTGCTCCAATATCTAAAACATTATTCGGATTACAAAAACCGGCAGACACTCCAAACAATAAGCTGTCAACACCAACTTTCATAGCAGTTTTATCTTGATTAATTTTAAACTTCTTAAAACAAAACCATGAATTAGACATAAATCTTAAATTTTTATTGAATTTCTTTTTATACTTTTGTTAAAAATAAATATATAAAATGACAACATATAACAAAAAATTAAAAGTCTGGTCAAAAAAAATAAAAACTGAAATAAATATTCAAATAAATGATATCTATAAAAGAGATTATAAGTTCTATAAAATTGATCGTTTAGAGAGAATGGCTGAAAAAATTGATGAATTTTCTGACGACTGTAAGCAATGCAATGCTTTTAAAACTGACATTGAAGATATTTCAAAAAAACTATCTACATATCTTGCCGGAAGCCCTTCATTACGCTCAGAATACGAGAAAAGAAACGAGAAAATAGTGAAACATTTGCAAAAAAATCATAACTTATCATATAAAGAGTATTATACTTCATCTTATTCTTTTATAGGTATAATTTCCGGTTCTGCTTTTTTTGGAGCTGTTATGTGGTTCATAAATCCTAATTTTATTGTTCCAACAATATTAATGGGTTTCACAATAGGAATAATTATTGGAAGAATTATGGGAAAGAAAAAAGACAAAAAGCAAGAAAAAAACGGATTAATTTTATAAATTCAATAAAATAATATTTTAAACATAAATTAAAATAGAATTTTATAAATTTGTAAAATATACAAAACACAAAATTTTATTAATAAAAAAATAAAAAAATGAAATACACCTTTAATATAGCAATCGTTTTATTTGCATTTCTATTTTCGTGCAAAACAGATACAACAAATAATACTAAATACAATTATCCGGAAACAATGAAAGATTCAACTGTTGATGAATATTTTGGAACAAAAGTACCAGATCCATATTCTTGGTTAGAAGACGATAATTCAGAAGCAACTAAGACATGGGTAAAAAAACAAAATGATTTTACGTTTTCATACTTAAATAAAATACCATTTAAAGATAATATTAAAAAACGTTTAGAAGAAATTTGGAACTATGAAAAAATAAGTTCTCCTACTAAAAGAGGAGATTATTATTACTTCTATAAAAATGATGGTCTTCAAAATCAATATGTTTTATACAGAACAAAAGAACTTGGTAAAAATGAAGAAGTTTTTCTTGATCCAAATACTTTTTCGGAAGACGGAACTGTCTCAATGAGTGGAGCAAGTTTTACAAAAGATGCCTCAATAGTTGCTTATCAAATTTCCGAAGGAGGATCCGATTGGAGAAAAGTTATAATTTTAGATACCCAAAGCAAAAAACAACTTGAAGACACACTTGTTGACATTAAATTTAGCGGACTTGCTTGGAAAGGAAATGATGGGTTTTACTATAGTAGTTATGACAAACCAAAAGAAGGTAGTACTCTTTCGGGCTTAACACAATATCATAAACTATTCTACCATAAATTAGGTACTTCTCAAAAAGATGACAAACTAATTTTTGGAGGAAACAAACAAAAAAGAAGATATTTGGGTGCTTATTTAACAGAAGACCAAAGATTTTTAATAATTTCTGCTGCCGAAAGCACTAGCGGTAACGAACTATATTTCAAAGACTTATCTACACCTAACAGTAAAATAACTCCAATCATGGAAGGTTTTGATAGTGATTTGTATGTAGTAGACAATATAGGAAGCAAATTATTAATAAGCACTAACCATGAAGCTCCTAATAACAAACTAGTAGAAGTTGATGCGTCAGCACCACAACCAGAAAACTGGAAAGATATAATTCCTGAAACAGAAAACGTTTTATCAATAAACACAGGTGGAGGCTTCCTTTTTGCTTCATATATGGTTGATGTAAAATCAAAAGTAATTCAATATGATTATTCAGGGAAAAAAATAAGAGAAATTAAATTACCTGCAATTGGAACAACCTATGGTTTCAGTGCAAAAAAAGAAGACAAAGAACTATACTATACATTTACCTCTTTTACTTACCCTTCCACAATTTTCAAATACAATATTGAAAAAGGAACTTCTGAAATGTATTGGAAACCAAGTATTACTTTTAATCCTGATGATTTTGAAACAAAACAAGTATTCTATAAAAGTAAAGATGGAACAAAAGTACCTATGTTTATAGTGTATAAAAAAGGTATTGAACTTAACGGAAAAAATCCAACTTATTTATACGCATATGGAGGATTTAACATCAGTTTAAAACCAGGTTTTGATTTAAGAAAACTAGTTTGGATAGAAAATGGAGGAATATACGCCCAACCAAATATCAGAGGAGGAGGAGAATATGGAGAAAAATGGCATAAAGCAGGAACAAAAATGCAAAAGCAAAACGTTTTTGATGATTTTATTGCTGCTGCTGAATATTTATTTAAAGAAAAATATACATCAAGTGATTATCTTGCTATTGCCGGAGGCTCAAATGGAGGCTTATTAATTGGGGCAACTATGACTCAACGACCTGATTTAGCAAAAGTAGCATTCCCTGCAGTAGGAGTTATGGATATGCTTAAATACCACAAGTTTACATCCGGAGCTGGTTGGGCAAGCGATTATGGAACTTCCGAAGATTCCGAAGAAATGTTTAAATACCTCTATAAATACTCCCCAGTTCATGCAATTAAAGAAGGAGTAAACTATCCTGCAACTATGGTAACAACTGCAGACCACGACGACAGAGTTGTGCCAGCACATTCTTTTAAATTTATTGCAAATTTACAAGCAAAAGCAAAAAGCAATAATCCTCTTTTAATTAGGATTGAAACAAATGCCGGACACGGTGCTGGAACACCTACATCTAAACAAATTGAGCAAGTTGCAGACAGATATGCTTTTGCTTGGTATAATATGGGAATTAATCCATTTGAATAATCGATAATTATTAAAACTAAATCTGACTTGTTTTAAAACAAGTCAGATTTTTTATTTGCAAAATATTAAACATTTTAAAATAAAATCTTAAATTTACACACTTATAGCCACTCTTTTTATCTAAAAAAAGCATGAAACACTCATGACAAATATTCATACACTTAAGAGAATGGTAATAAACTAGCACATTAATTTCTTGTAGAAAAAGGCAAGAATTCCTATGTGCAAAGCAAAACAATTATTGAAAATATAAACACTCAATCAATTTGTTTAATATCAAATAATTATACAAATTAAGACACATGAACCACCTAATAACTATTTATATAATATATTTCTTTTTATTCTTTTCTATTAAAAATAGTTATAGTCAAAATATTGATTTTAAATACCCAAAAACTTTTAAAGATACTACAAAAGAGGAATATTTTGGAACAAAAGTAAATACTCCTTTCTCTTGGTTAGAAGACGATAAATCCGAGAAAACAAAAAAATGGGTAAAATCTCAAAACAACATAACTTTTTCGTACTTAAATAAAATTCCATTTAAGAATAAAATAAAAAAAAGGCTTGAAGATATTTGGAATTATGAAAAAGTACAGGCACCAGTAAAAATTGGTAAATATTTTTATTTCTATAAAAACAATGGTTTACAAAATCAGAATATTTTATATCGTTCAAAAGAACTACAAGGCAATGATATTGAAATTTTTTTAGACCCAAATACATTTTCAAAAGACGGAACAACTTCAATGAAATCTACAAGTTTTTCTTATGATGGCTCATTAATGGCATATCAAATTTCCGAAAAAGGCTCAGACCAAATGAAAGTTATTATTTTAGATACTAAAACTAAAAAGCAAGTTGATGACACATTAAAAAACATAAAATTCAGTAATATTTCATGGAAAGGAAATGAAGGTTTTTATTACAGTAGTTATTTCAATCCGAATAATTTCAATACTTTTTCAAACTCTTCAAAATATCATAAATTATATTTCCATAAAATTGGAAGCTCTCAGAAAAACGACAAACTTATTTTTGATGGAAATAAAAATAAAATAAGATATATTAGAGCCTACTTAACAGAAGATCAAAGATTTCTAGTTATAAATGTACGGAAAAGAATTTCGGGGAACAAACTATATATCAGAGATTTACATTATTCTAACAGCAAACTAATTCCTTTGATTCAGAATTTTGACAATGATGTTGTTATTATTGACAATCAAGATACAAGATTATTAATTTACACAAATTATAATGCCCCAAATTACAGACTTATTGAAGTTGATGCAAATGCAATCTCAATTAATAATTGGAAAGATGTTATTCCCGAAAGAAATAATGTTTTGAGTATATCAAAAGCAGGAGGATACCTTTTTGCAACATATTTGGTTGATGTTAAATCAAAAGTTATTCAATATGACTATGACGGAGAAAAAATTAGAAACATAGAATTACCGGCACCCGGAACAGTTAAAGGGTTTAATGCCAAAAAGGATGAGCATTTTTTATATTATACATTTACATCTTATACATACCCTTCAACAATTTTTAAATATAATATTGAAAATGGATTAACTGAAATGTTTTGGAAACCAAATATTGATTTTAATCCGGAAAATTATGTAACAAAACAAGTTTTTGTTAATAGCAAAGATGGAACAAAAATACCGATGTTTATTGTTTATAAAAAAGGAATAAAACTAAACGGAAAAAACCCTACATACTTATTTGGCTACGGAGGTTTCAATATAAGTTTAAAACCATCATTTATAACTCAAAATATTGTTTGGTTAGAAAATGGCGGAATTTATGCCGAAGCAAACCTTAGAGGAGGCGGAGAATACGGAAGAGAATGGCATAAAGCAGGAACAAAAATGCAAAAACAAAACGTTTTTGATGATTTTTTTGCAGTTGCTGAATTTTTAATAGAAAAAAAATATACATCTAATAATTTTCTTGCAATTGCAGGACCCTCAAATGGAGGCTTATTAATTGGAGCAACAATAACCCAAAGACCAAAATTAGCAAAAGTTGCATTACCTTCTGTTGGAATATTAGACATGTTAAAATATCAGAATTATACCGGAGGTGCCGGTTGGGCAAGTGAATATGGTACATCAGAAGAATCTGAGAAAATGTTTAAATATCTTTTAAACTATTCCCCTGTTCATTCGGTAAAAGATGGAATTGATTATCCTGCTACACTAATTTTAACTGCAGACCACGACGATAGAGTTGTTCCTGCTCATTCTTTTAAATTTGCTGCTGAATTACAAGCAAAAGCAAAAACTAACAACCCAATTTTAATTAGAATTGAAACAAATGCAGGACATGGTGCAGGAGGCGGAACTCCAACATCTAAAATAATTCAACAAATTGCCGACAAATATGCATTTGCATGGTATAATATGGGAATAAATCCATTTAAAAATTAAGCAATTAAAAAAAAATAGTATATATCGCAGAATTAAAATGAATAACAATTTCATAGTAATAGAAGGAAATATTGGAGCAGGAAAAACAACATTAGCCAAGAAATTTGCAAATGAATATAATGCTCAATTCATTCCCGAAGATTTTGCAGAAAATCCTTTCTTACCAAAATTTTACAAAAACCCTGAAAAATATTCATTCCCGCTAGAACTTTCTTTTCTGGCAGATAGGTTTCATCAATTAAATAAAGAAATTAGAAATAGAGATTTATTCAAATCATTTGTAATCTCTGATTATTATTTTACAAAATCATTAATTTTTGCAAGAAATACACTATCAGAAGACGAATACAGTTTATATCGCAGAATTTTTGATATAATATATACTTCACTACCTAAGCCAGATTTATATGTATATTTATATCTTGACATTCATAATTTAATGAAAAACATAAAAAAACGAGGAAGAAACTATGAAAGAGATATAAAACCAGAATATCTTGATAAAATACAAAAAGGATATTTTGAATACATGAAACAACACAGAGAAAAATATAAATTCCTAGTTATTGATACAAATAAAATTAATTTTGTAAAAAACATTACAGATTATGATAAAATTAAAGATGTTATTTTAAATAAAGAATACAAAACAGGAATAAACAGAATAATTATTTAAAATACAAAAACAACTTTTTTTAACTCAACTTTGTACAAAATTCAAAAGAATTAGAATATAAACCTTAATTAACTTTTCAACTTTTAACTCTTGTAGGATATGAAAATTATGATATTTGCAGCAGGTCTTGGAACAAGACTCAAACATCTAACTAATAACTCCCCAAAAGCACTTGTCAAGTTAAATAAAAAACCTATTTTAGAACATTTAATACTTAATTTAAAATCGCAAGGATTTAATGATTTTGTAATAAATGTGCATCATTTTGCAGACCAAATTGATGATTTCCTAAAAAAAAATAATAATTTCAACTCTAATATATACATTTCTGATGAAAGAGAAAAACTGTTAGAAACTGGGGGTGGTCTTTTGAAAGCAAAAAAATTTCTTTCAGGTTCAAAAGAATTCATATTATATAATGCTGATATTTTTTCTGATATTAATCTTAAAAAATTAATTTCAGCACATAGAAAAAACAATGCCATAGCAACTCTTGCAGTCCAAAATAGAGATACTGCAAGAAAATTATTGTTTAATGAAAACAATGAACTTTGCCAATGGAAAAATTTTCAAACAAACGAAGTTAAAATTGCAAAAAAAACTAACAGCAAATTAATAGCATGGGCTTTTTCAGGAATTCATATTGTAAATAATCAAATATTTAACGAGATAACCGAAAAAGGAAAATTTTCAATTATAAATTTATATTTACGATTAGCAGAAAAACATAAAATATCAGCATATAAAACAAAACATTCTTACTGGTTCGACATTGGAAAACCAGAAAATTTAATTGAAGCTGAAAATTATGCCCTAAAACATGCAACTAAATTATAAAAAACAATCTTATAGTAAATAAACATAAAACAAAATGAACAAATTAAAACTAATTATTTTAACAACTTTAATACTTATTTCAGCTAGTATTTATTCCCAAAACAATTCTAAAATTTCAAATAAACTCCAAAACTTATTTGATACAAAGAATAAATCTGAATATTCAGTCTTTATATTTTATAAAGATAAAGGAGATAATTTAGCAAAAAAAATGGTTGATGCTGAAAAATTGTTACCTTCAAATGCAATAAAAAGAAGAAAAAAGTTAATGAAAAACAAAAGTTCTGTAGCAACTTTCTATGATATACCTCTAAACAAATATTATTTTAATGAAACAAAAAAATACATAAACAAACTAAGGCATAAATTAAAATGGCTAAATGCAATTTCAGCAGAAGCTTCCGAAGAAAACATAAAAAAAATTGCAAACTTACCCTTTGTAAAAAAAATTGATATTGTCAGAAAAGGAACAATAAACAGGGAAAACAATAAGATTGATTTTTCAAAGAATAGAATGTACAATCCCTTTATTAAATCACCTAAAAACTCAAAATATAATTTAAACTACGGAGCTTCATTAACCCAACTGGAACAAATTAACGTTCCTATTGTTCACGATATGGGCTATGACGGTTCAGGCGTAATTATTTGTGTAATGGATGCCGGATTTAATAATCTTGAACATCCTACTTTTAACAGCATGAACATTATCGGACAATATGATTTTGTGAATGATGATGGAAATGTTGACGACGAAGGAGACATGGGAACAGGAAATCATGGAACAATGACTTTAAGTACAATTGGAGGTTTTCAAGAAGCTCAATTAATAGGCCCAGCATACGGTGCAAATTTTATTCTTGCAAAAACAGAAAATACAGATTCCGAAACAACAATAGAAGAAGATAATTGGGTAGCTGCCGTGCAATGGGCAGAAGACAATTATGGTCCTGATGTAACTTCAACTTCTCTTGGGTACATTGATTTTGATGATGGAACTGGTTACAGTACATCGGAATTAGATGGTAATACTGCAACAATTACAATAGGTGCAGATATTGCTGCAAGCCTTGGAATTCTTGTTGTTAATTCTGCTGGAAATGAAGGAAGCGGGGTAACCACAATTGGAGCACCTGCTGATGGAGATAGTGTTCTTGCAGTTGGAGCCGTATCTGCAGATAATAGCAGAGTATATTTTAGTTCTGTAGGACCAACAGCAGACGGAAGAATAAAACCGGATGTAATGGCTATGGGTTCAGGTGTTGTTGTTGCAGAAGCTCCCTCTGGGACTGGATACACAACTGCAAGTGGAACTTCTTTTTCTTGCCCTTTAACAGGTGGAGCAGCTGCGTTACTTGTTCAAATGGTTCCAACAGCAAGCAATATGGAAATAATTGAGGCAATGAGAATGACTGCAAATAACAGTAATTCTCCAAATAATGAATACGGTTGGGGAATTATTAATGTAAAAGCTGCTTATGAATATTTTGCTCCTTCTATAAATCATACTCCATTATACGACACTGAAAATACTTCTGGACCATACCACATTACTGTTAATATAAATAGCCAATCGGATTTAATTTTAAATGAACAAAAATTATTTTGGAGAAGAAATAACGGTGCTTGGCAAACCATAATTATGAATTCTTCAAAAGAAAACGGAACCTTTTCGGCAGACATTCCCGGAGACGGTACAAATGCAAATTATGATTATTATTTTAGTGCTAAAAATACTATTGCCACTAGAACATTACCAGAAAATGCACCATCATCATTTTTTAGTTTTTCAATAATAATTGATAATACTTTTCCTGTAATAAATCACACTCCAATAGCAGAGTACTATAAAAATCTTTTTTCAGAAGCAAAAATAAATGCCGAAATTACAGATAATACAGGTCTTAATTTACAAGAAAGTTATGTTGAATGGCTTATTAATAATAATTCCCAATCCAATTTCAATTTTGCTTTAACACAAGGCAATAACTATAGTGCTAATTTTCCAAATACACTCATTAATATTGGCGATGTTATAAAATATAGACTAATTGCAACAGACAATGCAAATTCGCCTCATACAACATATTATCCTACAAGCGGATACAATGAATTTACTATAACTGACCGTATAAGTTTTGAACAAAACCAATTTAGTCATAATTGGATTTTATCAGGTGAAGAAAACTGGTTTGTAACAAACTCTGAACACCAAGATGGAAGTTTTTCTGCAAAATCAGGAAATATTGATGACAATCAAAAATCAATAATTTCAATATCTTTTACTTGTAATGAACCAGGGCAAGTTTCATTCTTTAAAAAAGTATCTTGCGAAGACAGTGGCTCTGATAATTGGGATTTTTTAAAATTTTCAATAGATGGAGTAGAAAAAGATAGATGGGATGGTGAAGTTTCTTGGAGTTCAGAAAATTATAATATTAATGCAGGAGAACATATACTTAAATGGTCTTATGAGAAAGATGGCAGTATTTCTACGGGAGATGACTGCGCATGGATTGATAATATAACATTACCAGAAAGTAGTGTTAATATTAAAACCTTCAAATCAAGTAATTTTAGACTATTTCCTAATCCTGCTAATGAATATATTACATTTGATTTTAATAATGAACAAGAAAATTTAAATATTGAAATATACAATCAAACAGGAAAATTGATTAGAATTATCAATTCATATCAAAACAAAAGTACTATTGATGTTTCAAATTTTTCTTCCGGAATTTATTTATGTAAACTTATAAATAAAAAATCTGTTGAATTTGTTAAGTTTGTTATTTCTAGATAAATATAATATTTTGTGATAAAAGTTACCTACACACTTTTCCATATATTTTAATTTTGCAGTATTATTAACATTAAAAAATAAATTATAATGAAAAAAAATGTAGGAAAAACAGATAAGATTATTAGAATTGTTATTGCAATTATTCTAGTAGCACTATACTTTACAAATGTTGTAAATGGAACATTAGGAATTATTTTTCTTGTAGCTGCCGGAGTTTCAGTTGCAACTGCTTTAATTAATTTCTGCGGACTATATACTATTTTAGGTATAAACACTTGTAAAATAAAAAATTAACTCAAAAAGTTAATGTATTGTTTTTAAAGCATCCTTATTTTTAGGATGCTTTTTTATTTCTATGATAATATTTTAACAAAAGTATTTTTAAATCAATATAATATTTATGCTTTATTTAATTATTTTTACAAACTAAAATCAAAACAATGGCAGGAAAATTAATAGTTTTTTCAGCACCTTCCGGTTCAGGAAAAACAACTATTGTAAGAGAAGTTTTAAAAGACGATATATTTAATTTTGAATTTTCAGTTTCGGCAACAAGCAGAAAAAAAAGAGGCAATGAAAAAAATGGAAAAGATTATTATTTTTTATCTGTTGAAGATTTTAAATCAAAAATATCTGATAATCAATTCATTGAATGGGAAGAGGTATATAAAAACCAATTCTATGGAACTTTAAAATCAGAAGTTAGGAGGATTATAAACAAAGGTAATAATATTATATTTGATATTGATGTTTTTGGCGGTATTAATATTAAAAAACAATTTGCAGAAGAATGTTTAACTATTTTCATAATGCCACCATCAGTAAAAGTACTTGAAAAAAGACTCAGACATAGAGGAACTGAAACAGAAGAAAGTCTTAAAAAACGTCTTGCAAAAGCAGAAAAAGAAATGACTTTTTCAAAAGAATTTGATGTAGTTGTTATAAATAATATTTTGGAAGACGTTATTATTGAAGTCAAAAAAATATTAGTTAATTTTTTATCATAATATTAGTTTGCACAATACATTACTCATAAAAAAAGGCGATAGTAAATATCGCCTCCTTTTTTATTTATTTTAAAATATTTAATCAAACCAAGCTTTGAGTATTAGTATTTTTCGTTAAAAGTGTTCAAAACCCCAATAAAATCTAAGTTATGAAATTACAAACTTAGGGTTACAGAGATGTTGTAGCTCATTTGAAAAATAAATCCAGCTCATAAACAATGATATTTGAGCTAAATACACTATCTTTGTGAGCTAAATAAATGATATGGACGATAAGAACTTGATAATAGAATACTTAAAGAAAAATCCCTATTCATCATCAAAAGAAATTTTTGAAGGTTTTGGAAGACAAAAAAGTCTTGCAACGGTAAAACGATTATTATCAAAACTAATACAAGAACAATTAATTGTATCGACGGGTAAGGGAAAATCAACACGATACAATCTATCTCCCGTTTATAAATTGTTTGAACCCATTGATATTGAAAAATATTATGAAAAAGAGATTGACGAAAGAATAATAAAAGAAAATTTTAATTTTTCGATAATCTCTGAAATCTTACCGAAAACAAATTTATTTACAGAAAATGAACTTACGAAATTAAATGAACTACAAGAAAATTTTACAAATAATATTTCAGAATTAAGTGGGTTAGAATTTAAAAAGGAATTGGAAAGACTTGCCATTGATTTGAGCTGGAAATCATCACAAATTGAGGGAAATACATATTCTCTTTTGGAAACAGAAAAATTATTAAAAGAAAAAGAAACAGCATCGGGAAAAACAAAAGAAGAAGCGGCAATGTTGTTAAACCACAAAGAAACTATTGATTTTATTGTTGAAAATCCTAATTATTTAATTCATTTAACTGTTTCTAAAATTGAAGATATTCATAGTATTTTAACAAAAGAACTTGCTGTTGACAGAAACATCCGAAAAAGAAGGGTTGGTATATCAGGAACAAATTACAAACCGATTGATAATGAGTTTCAGATAAAAGAAGCTTTAAAAGGAATGTGCGATTTGATAAATAAGAAAGAGATTATTTTTGAAAAGGCTTTATTATCATTGATTTTGATTTCATATATTCAACCATTTGTCGATGGAAACAAGCGTACAGCAAGAATTGTAAGTAATGCAATATTAATAAATCATAAATATTGTCCAATATCATTTAGAACTGTTGACAGTATTGATTATAAAAAAGCAATGCTTCTGTTTTATGAGCAAAATAATATTTCAAGTTTTAAGAATATATTTATTGAACAATTTGAATTTGCAGTAAACACTTACTTTTAAAAAATAAATGAATAAAAACGAGCTACAACAAACGCTAAAAATAATTTTGGTTACGAGCCTCGCATTGATATTGTTCTGTTTTTGAGCCCCACAAAATCCTTTTTGGATTTTGTTTTATTTTAACGGCAAAAAGAATTTTGTTACTTTTTCCGTATGATATTTAATACAAAACAAGTCCAAAACGCTTATTAGCACAGTAGTTAGTTTTTCAGGTTGAAATAATTTGCTTTGCACTATAAAAAATCGCATTAATTGAATGAACCAAAATATTAATATATGAACAAACATTGGAATAAAGTGATAATACTATTTTACACCTTTACATTCATCTCCTTCGGGATTTTCAACACATGAGAAATACCAAAGAGCTGCTCCAAATACAGTTTCTGCTCCAATTAAAGAAAAAGAAAACACTTTAAAGCAATTGCAACTTAAACCAAATGCATTCATTAATATTCCCGCAATAATCAAAATAAAAACAATTGAAATACCTAAAACTCCAAAAATTAATGATCCTTTTAATATGTTTTTTTGTAAATCCATAACTTTAATTTTTATTGTTATTAACAATACAAAGGTATGACATACAACGGTATTTGCATAGAAAATGACTGTGCAAGTTAATAGATATTAACGTTAAATGTATCACATAAAAAAATGCGGAACTTTAAGTTTATTGCCTTATGATTTAGTATTTTCTTATAAGTGTACAAACTAAAATATAAAATTTTACTACTTTAACCATAGAAATGCTACGATTAAAGTAGTAAAATTAGAAAAGTGGTATATTCTGCAATAGTTTGAGATCGTAATAGAAAGTTTTATATAATGTATTGAATGTTTTTACTCCATTCCGAAAGCATAATATGCAATATTTCCATCAGGATATATTCCTTGCACATAAACTCCTCCATGAATATTTTTCAATATCTTTTCTATTTCTTTTGGAGAAGAAACTTCTTTTCTATTTATATGAGTAATTATAAATCCATTTCTAACTCCTGCTGCCATTAATTTACCTGCCTGTAAATCAGCAACTTCCACTCCATTTTTAATGCCAAGTTTCTCCTTTTTATTATCAGATAGTTCAACAAAACTTGCACCAAGAACATCAACTATATTTTTATTTACAACATCTGTTGTGCCTAAACTGTTTTTTAGTTCAACTAAAAATTTCTTTGTTTTATTATCTCTAAGAACCCAAACATCAATTTTATCGCCAGGGCTAAATCTACTAATATTTTCTTGAAGTTCAGAGCTTTTTTCAATTGTTGTATTATTAATTTTAATAACAATATCTCCTTCTTCCAAACCGGCATCTTCTGCTGCACTGCCTTTATTTACATTTACAATATAAACTCCTTTTGGTTTATCCATATTTAATTCATCTGCAAGTTTTGCATCTACATCTTTAATATTTACACCAAGCAAGGCTCTTTGAACAGTTCCAAATTCTTTTAAGTCTGAAACAACTTTTTTAACTATTGTAACAGGAACTGCAAAAGAATAACCGGTGTAAGAACCTGTTTGTGAAGCAATTGCAGTATTAATTCCTACCAATTCACCTTTTGTGTTCACAAGTGCACCTCCACTATTTCCGGGATTTACAGCAGCATCTGTTTGAATAAAAGATTCAATTGCATACTTCTGTTTTTGTCTTAATAAATTAATATTTCTTTCTTTTGCACTAACAATCCCTGCTGTTACAGTAGAAGTTAAATTAAAAGGATTACCAACTGCAAGAACCCACTCGCCTACTTTTAGGTTATCAGAATTTCCATATGTTACTGTTGGCAAATCTTTTGCTTCAATTTTTACTAATGCAATATCTGTTGCAGGATCTCTACCAATGAGTTTTGCATTATAAGTTCTATTATCATTTAAAACAATCTCAATATCTTTTGCATTCTCAACAACATGGTTATTTGTAACTATGTAACCATCACCAGAAATAATTACACCTGAACCTGATGCCATTTGCGGCATTCTTTGTCCATAAGGACTTCCTCCTCCAAAAGGATTTCCAAAAAAGAAATCTTGTATTGAGGGTTGTCCAATATTTTGTTGAGTATAAGTAGTTTTTACATGAACAACTGCATTTAAAGTTTTCTCTGCTGCAATTGTAAAATCCGGTAAAGTTGTAACTATGCTTTCTTGAATATTATTTACAGGAAGAATATTATTAAGTTCTGCTGATTTTTGGATGTTTTTTTCTCCAAAATAGTAATTAATTCCGTATGCAGTAAGTCCTCCTACTACTGCAACCAAAAAAAGGCTTAAAAATTTTCTTATTTTCATGTGTCTAAATTTTTATAATTAATTGATATTAAATAAGTTGCTTGTATTTTTGTTGTTAATAATATTTATTTTGTTCTGCACATAAGAACACCCGTATTTGAGCATTTTAAATATATTTATTTGTGAAACTACATTAGTAATTACTCTCTTTATTAGAGAGAAAGTTCCTTTGGGTGTTAACGTTTGGAATATAGTTTCTTATGTTTAAAATATTATAATTAACTGACATTAAACAGTTTAAATGTAATTTACATTTAAAATATTTATGGTGGAGGTCTCATCTTAATAAAATTTTAGTTCTTAATAAATAAATTAAACGTTATTTTTTATAAATTAATATACGAATAAATTGTAATATAAAAAGACATAATAAAATTTAGAATTACTTGTATAAAAAAACAATTTGTTTGCCATATTTAAAAATACTGACAATTTTTCAGTTTTAAAAATAGAACGGATATTTTTACAGGAAGTTACATTAAAAGATGTAATTTTGCATAAATATTTTTTTATGCTTAAATTTTATAAATACCACGGTGCCGGAAATGATTTCATTTTAATTGATAACTTTTCGGAAAATTCTGTTAATCTTTCAATCTCTCAAATTAAAAAAATGTGTGATAGACATTTTGGAATTGGTGCTGACGGATTAATGCTGTTAAAAAAACATTCTATTTTTGATTTTGAAATGGATTATTATAATTCTGATGGAAGTGGAGGAACTATGTGCGGAAACGGAGGAAGATGCATTGTTGCTTTTGCTAAAAGATTAGGTATAATTACTAATTACGCAAAGTTTATTGCTTCGGACGGGGAACATGAAGCCTTTATTGATAAAAATAATATTGTAAAACTTAAGATGAATGATGTTAATAGAATTTCAAATTTTAATAATGACTATTTATGTTACACCGGCTCACCACATTACATTAAATTTTGCAACAATATAAAAGAAAAAAATATTTTTCTTGAAGGACAAAAAATAAGATATAGTAATGAATTTAAAAATGAAGGAATAAATGTTAATTTTATTAAAATTAAAAATAATAAAACATTAAATATAAGAACCTACGAGAGAGGTGTTGAAGATGAAACTCTTGCCTGCGGAACAGGTGCTGTTGCTACTGCACTAACTTTTGCAAATAAAAATAATGAACTATCTGGCGAATATACAATTATCGCAAGAGGAGGAATTTTAAAAGTAAGTTTTACAAAAAAACAAAATAAATTTCAAGATATTTGGTTAACTGGCCCTGCAAAATTTGTTTTTGAGGGATTTTTTCATTTTTAGGATTTCTAAGTTCTAAAATTTAAATGATTCAAAAAAAGTTTTAATATTTTTCGTTTTTTCTTTTTCATTGCTAATAACAATTAATTGAAACTGAACTTTATTAATTATAAAAACACGATAAAAAACATACATATTTTTGTCATCCAAAGATAAAAAAGCTTCTGCTCCTTTTATTTTATTATATTTTATCTTTTTACTATTTTGAATTGTTCCTTTTATTCCTGTTTCAAAAGATTGCAAAGAAGCATTCATATATATCTCATTATCAGAAGATACAACAGGATTTGAATGTTCCGTATATTTTAACATATAAACTTCATTTCCCAACAATGCTCTATATAATTCTGTTTTAAGACCTTCATTATCGGAACTTTCTTCCATTTTATATTCAGCAGGGAAATTTATTGAGAAACTTGGCTTTTCTATTTTTAATTTAAAACTTGTATTATTTGTGCTTACATTAGTTTTTTGAGCACTTAAACTAAAACTAAGAAGTATTGAAACTAGTAATATCAAACTTATGTTAAATTGTTTTTTCATGTGTCTTTCTTTTTTTTTGCAACTTTCCAGAGTTTATACGCAGTTACGTGATTTACATTTAAAATAATTGTGTTGTTCCGAACATAGGAGCACTTGTTTTTTTCTGCAAGGAATCAATGTGCTGAATAATAGTCGTGCCCTTTGGTGTCAAATTTTATGTCGTTGGGGTTTCTTCTTTTCTTATTTTCATATACAAATATACTATTTTTTATTTCTCTTCATAATATCCTAATATAAACTTTCTTAGCATATCTAACGATTTTGAACTTGCAAATCTTACATTCAGTAGTCTTCTTTTTCCAAAAGTATATTTCTTGGAAATTATTTTATTCTTTCCAGCAATAGCAATCCAAGTTGTTCCAACAGGTTTTTCTATTGTTCCACCACCAGGTCCGGCAATTCCGGAAATTGCAATGGAATAGTCAGTATTAAAAATTTCTCTTTGTCCTTTTGCCATAGCTTCAACAACTTCTTTGCTTACAGCTCCGTATTTTTCAAGAATATTTTTTGAAACATTAAGCTGTTTATTTTTAATTTCGTTTGAATATGCTACAACTCCTCCTTTAAAATAGTTAGAACTTCCTGGAACAGATGCTATTAATCTTGAAACGTTTCCTGCTGTACAACTTTCTGATATTGAAAGTGTTGTCTCATTTTTAATTAATAATTCCCCTATTCTGTTTTCTAAAAACTTATCTCCATATCCGAAAATATATTTTCCAATAATACTTTTTAATTTTTCAATCTCAAAATTAATAATTCCCTCTGCTTTTTTCTTTTGCTCACAAATCATGCTCAATCTCAATCGTATTCTTTCAGGAGACGGAAGATATGCTAATTTTATTTTATTATTAAGATTTTGTTCCCAATCAGATAACTTTTCCGCTAAAAATGCTTCTGGAATTCCATAAGTTAAAACTGTTTTATGAATTATATTTGGCAATTTCATCTTTTTTTTAAGTTCGGGAATTACTTCTCTTTCAACTAATTCTTTCATTTCAAAAGGAACGGCAGGCAAAGAAACAATTATAGTTTCATATTTCTCAAACCACATTCCAGGAGCTGTGCCATTTTTATTTCTTAAAACTTTACAATTTATGGGAATTTCTGCCTGTTTTCTATTTCTTTCGTTATTTAGTTCAAAACCTTTTGAGTGGATAAAGTTTGTAACATCTTCCAGAACTTCTTTATTTTCTTTTAGCTCAGAATTAAAATATTCTGCAAGAACTTGTTTTGTAATATCATCTTCTGTTGGTCCTAATCCTCCGGTTATTATTATTAAGTTAACTTCATTAATTATTGAATCTAAAACACTAATTATCTGTTCTTTATCATCACCTACTGTTGTTATTCTTCTAATTTCAAAACCGATATTATTTATTTGCTCTGCAATCCATTGAGAATTTGTATCAGTAATTTGACCTATTAAAATTTCATCTCCAATAGTTATTATATCTGCTTTCATATGTCTAAAATTATATAATTAATTAATATTGAGCAAATTGATTGTGTCTTTATATTTATAATAATTGTTTTGCTCTGCACATAGGAACACTTGCATTCTTCTGCAAGTAATCTGTATACTAAGTTATAGTCATTTACTTGACTGTTTATGTTTTATCATGGGTGTTTCATGTGTCTAAGTTTATCTAATTAATTTATGTTAAATAAGTTGCTTATGCGTTCATATTTATAATAATTATGTGTTCTTCACATTGGAACACTTGCATTTTTCGGCAAGAAATCAATGTACTAGATAATAGTCAATATTTTAGTTATGAAACTTTCATGTTTGTTGTGCTTAATTTTTCTAAAAAACCGAACAAAATTGCTCGGTTTCTTAATTAATTATATTTTATCTTAATTTATATTTTTAAGAATTGCTTATTATTCTAATTAAAAATTTTTATCCCCAACTTTCTATATGAATTTGCCCTGGTGATTTCTTTTTGTGTTCAGTAAATCCGTCAGCTTCAAGATGTTCAAACATACTTTCAACCATTTTAGGGTTTCCACAAAGAAAAACATGAGTATTTTCGGGAGTTGGTTTACATCCCAAAGCATCTTCTACAACACCTGCAGCCCACATATCTTGAACAAATCTGTTATCTCCAATCCATTTAGACTCTTCTTTGTGTGCTTCCAAAACAGTGGGTATATATTTAAATCTATCAGAAATATTTTGCAAAAGCATTAGTTCAGATCGATAACCTAAATCCCAAGAATTTGCAGCTCCATGAATAACAACAATTTTTCTTGTATTATTACTCATAATATTTGATCTTAACATACTTACATAAGGAGCAACTCCTGTTCCTGTTGCAATAAGAACAATATTATTATCCTGCGGCACTTGTTCCAAAGTAAACATTCCGACCATACGTTTTCCTAATTCAATTCTGTCGCCGTTTTTAAGATTAAACAATCTTGGAGTTAATGCTCCCGAACGTACAAGAGAAATATAAAATTCAATAAATTCTTTTGATTTTGATGAAGATGCAATTGAATAAACTCTTTTAATCATTTTGCCATCTTCGTATTCTTCGGCATCAGGTGCTGCCCCTTCAACTCTTTCAGCGGTTGCTGGCAATGCTAATGCGGCAAATTGCCCTGACAAGAAAGTAGGTAATTCCCACCCATCCGGTGAAATTCTAAATATCTTCATTGAAGGCGAAACGTCAATAATTTGAGATACTACTGCATTTAATTTATTATCCATTAGTTTTTATTTAAAATTTTTAAAATATCTGCTTCTAAACTTATTTTTGTACTTTCAATTATTCGTCCTATTTCTTTACCTTTTTTATAAAAAATAAAAGTTGGTATTTTTTTAAATTCAATATTTGAAAGCAACTTATTTTGAGATGATTTTTCAGTATCTATTCCAATTAGTTTTATTTTAGATTCTGAGAAATTAATTTTGTCAACAATCTTGTAAAATCTTGGTAGCTCTCTCCTACTGTCATGACACCAAGTTCCAAAAATAACGACAACTTTTAAATTTTCTATATTTGAATTGTTTTTTAATTTGACAATTAATTTTTCATCAGGCTCATAACTGTTATATTCAGAAGTAAACCATTTTTTGAATTCTTCTTTTTCAAATGCATTTCTATTACAATTTCCTATTAACTCAACTTTTTTTGTACGTTCATCAACAATAGTGTTGTTTACTTTACAAGAAAAAAGAAATAAAATAAAAATAGTTAAAAATATTAGTTTCTTCATTCTTTTTTAATTTTTAAAATCTCCAAAATATTTCATAAACTGAACACGTTCAAATGCTCTGTTATATTTATTTTTACCAAAACTTAATTTTCCTTTCATATCATCAATATTTTGAAAATTATGTTTAGATGCTATTTCGTCAAATTCTTTTAAAATTGTGTTGATATATTCTGCACCGTGTTGATATATTGAAGAAACAACATGAACTGCAGAAGCTCCTGCTAAAATTTGTTTTGCCATACTGCTTCCGTTATGAATCCCGGTAGTTGCTGCTATATCAGCGTCAATTTTATCAGATAATAAAGCTACCCATCTTAAAGGTAAAGTATATTCGTCAGGTGTGCTGAATATATTTGAAGAAGTAATATCTAATGTTTCAATATCTATATCAGGATTATAAAAACGATTAAACAAAGTAAAGCCATCAACATTTTTTGATGCACTTAAATTATAAATTAATTTAGCTAAACTAGAAGAATAATAACTCATTTTAAGAGAAACAGGGATTGAAATAATATTCTTAATTTTCTCTGTAATTTTGAAATAAATATCTTCATTATCGCAACTATCTTCAAAAGTGTCAGAAGGTAATAAGGCAATATTGAGTTCTAAGGCATCTGCTCCGGCTTTTTCAATTTCTTCTGCAAAACTTATCCATTCAGTATTTGTAACACAATTTATGCTTGCTATTACAGGAATATTTACACTTTTTTTAGAATTTTCAACTAATGAAAGGTATTTTCTAATTGTATTATCTTTAGTATATTCTCTTATATATTCATATGCTTCGGGATAATCATTGTCTCCAACATTTATTGCATGAGATATTTCTTGATTTATTTGCTCCTCAAAAAGAGATTTTAATACAACAGCTCCGGCATTATTGTCTTCAAGTTTTTTAATTTTATCTGCACTATCTGTCAATCCTGAACTTCCTACTACTAAGGGATTCTTAATGTTTAATCCTAAATATTTTGTTGATAAATCCATCCTTAAAAATTTGTTTTACAAAATTAGTTATTTATTTTTTGTTACCTAAATTAAACTACTTTTTATCTCTTTTTATAAGTAAAAAAAAGGTTGCTCAAAACAGAGGCAACCTTTTATAATATTTTTAATTAGCTTGGTCTAATCCCCCTGCAAGGATATTATACAGTAAATACTAAAACATTTAATTGCTGATTCACAACCGATTAGTAAGACATAACAGGGGTCTTTTTCGAGTATCTAAGTTTTTTAGACTGAGCTCATTAATAATAAAGCTGAGTTATTATTTATTTTGCAGCAGCTACGTCTTCAACCGTTACATTGTCAAAATTATTATCCCATGCATGATTAACATAATTTGTTACATCTGCAATTTCTTGGTCAGATAGTTGATCTTTGAAAGCAGCCATTGCTGTACCTTCAGCTCCATTTAAAACAATTTTTAGGTCTATTGCTTTTCCTTTTAATGCTGGGAATGTTTCGCCCATTCCTTCGCCATTTTCTTGATGACAAACTTGGCATTTACTTACATAAACAGTTTTTCCTGCTGTATAATCTACAACTTCTGTAACTTCTTCTGTTACTTCTTCTACTTTTTTGTCTAATTCTTCTGTTGCTTGATTTGTTAAATCATTTGCAGTTTTTTCAGCATCTTCTTCGCTTCCGCAAGAAACAAATACTGTTGATAAACTGAAAATAAATAATACAGCTAGTAATGATAATGTTAATTTTTTCATGATACCTTTTTTTGATTTAAAATTAAATATTAATATAAAATTGTTACGCAAAATTATAAAAAACTTTATTTGCTACAAATTTATTTGTTTTTGATTAAAATAAAAAAAGAGAGGATTAAAGCCTCTCTTTTTTTATTTTATATTTTTATAAAATTATTTTGTTGTAGGTGCAACATCTTGAATTTTATAAGTCATGTCAGTTATTAATTTATTTTCAGAAACATTTCCAACTTTTATTAATCCTGAAAGACCTGCTTCAGTTTTAAAATAAATTAAGTCTCCTGTTGCAAGATTTGTCATACCAGCTAAGTCAGCATTAGCAGCTCCAGATGTTAAACTTGCATAATCAACAGCACTATAATCAGTACCAGCTCCTGAAATAAATAATGTATTAGGAGAATTCCAAGATGACATATCTAAACCAGCATCAAAATGATTTATTCCTGCTGCAACAGCACCAGCAACTGAATATATAGAAGCATTTCCTGAATCTCCCCAGTAATGTAATAAATCAATACTTGTTTGATTTGCAGTAGCTTCTGATGCTTTATATACAGTAGCATTAGCTAAATCAATAAAACTTGCAGGAGTATCATTTTGGTCTCCAAGAGTTACTGTATTTTCTGTAATTTGGTCATCAATAGTAACGGTTACTTTTCCTTTTTTAGATTGACCTTCTTTATCTTCAACTAATACTTCAAAAACAAAAGTTTCAGTTACATCATTCCCTGGTATTACAACAGTTCCCGCATGTGCAGTTTTACTATCAAAGTTTTTAGTTATAGGTGTTCCATACCCTGCATCACCTTTAAGAAAAGAAATTTTTTCTAATTCACCCTCTGCTTTTACAGAGTAAGTAATTGTAACTTCTGTTCCTGCTATAACAGTTACATCTCCACTACTAATAGTAACTTCAGGTGGAGCAACTGCAGCTGGTTCAGGTTTGCAGCTTGTTACGAAAGCAGCTGTTATTGCAAAAAAAGCAACAAATAATAAATTTAATTTTTTCATAATTTAAATAATTTAGTTAAATAAAATAATTAATCGTTTTTTATATTTATAAAAATTCAATCAAAAAACGTTTAAAACGCTTATTGATTGTGCAAAATTAAAAAAAAATGTTAAAATTTATTAAAATATCGTAGCTTTATTCTTAAATATTTAATTAAAAACAATTAAATATAGTCCTAATAAACTAACAATAAGAATATTACAAGAGAATAAAGTTTGAATATTTTTTTGAGAAAATGTTAAAAAAACTTAATTTTTTAAAAAAAATGCAACTTTTATAGTATTTTCTACTATTTATATTATAGTCAATGCAACATTTATTAAAAAAAAAACGTATATTGTAAGAAAGTAATAAAACATAGTTTTGTTAGATTACTTAAATTAGGTACACATTTTCATACTTAAAAAAAATGTAAGTACTTTCTTAAATTATTACATAATTGTATGATTATTAGTATTAAGGAAAATATTTAATACTAAATAAAAATTACACAAAAACACAAGATATCCAAATAACTATGAGACAATTAAAAATATCCAAATCCATAACCAACCGAGATAGTGCTTCATTAGACAAATACCTACAAGATATTGGCAAGGTAGATTTAATCTCTGTTGAAAAAGAAGTAGAACTTGCCCAAAGAATTAGAAAGGGAGACCAAGATGCTCTAAGGCAACTTACAGAAGCAAATCTTAGGTTTGTAGTTTCTGTTGCAAAGCAATACCAACACCAAGGTTTAAGTTTGCCTGATTTAATTAATGAAGGGAACTTAGGTTTAATGAAAGCTGCCAAGAAATTTGACGAAACAAGAGGTTTTAAATTTATTTCTTATGCTGTATGGTGGATAAGACAATCTATTTTACAGGCTCTTGCAGAACAGTCTAGAATTGTAAGACTTCCTCTAAATCAAGTTGGTTCTGTGAATAAAATATATCGTTTTTTTTCTGAGTTTCAGCAAAAGTATAACAGAGAACCTACAACACGAGAAATATCTGAGGAATTAGATATTACTACTAAAAAAATATTTCAGGTTCTTAAAGCTGCGGGAAAACATATGTCTATGGATGCACCGCTTACAACAGATTCTGACAGTAATAGCCTAATTGATATAATGGAAAACGAAGGGATTGATCCTTCTGACAATTATTTAATTAGAGAATCTTTGCTACAAGAAATTGAACGTGCCTTATCAACTTTACCAGAGAGAGAGGCTTTAATTATTAAACATTTTTTTGGTGTGAACGATAAGGAATTGTCATTACGAGAGATTGGGGATAAACTTGGGCTTACCAGAGAGCGAGTAAGACAATTAAAAGAACGTGCTTTAAGAAAACTTAGAAAAAACTCACGAAGTAAACATTTAAAAACTTTTTTGGGTTAGTGTTGATGGTATAATAAAAAAGCCCACGACTAAAGTCGTGGGTCTATTTATGTTTTAATCCTATTTTAAGGGGACTTCTAAAAATTATCTTATAAAAACTTTTTTAGAAACAAATCCTTTGTTTGTTAAAAGTCTAATTAAATATATTCCTGTTTTTACTGAATTATTAAGTTTAATTGTGTTTGAAGGTAAATTCTTTTGATTATAAACTTCTTGCCCAATTGTGTTAATGACATCAACTTTAATTACTTTAACATCAGATTCCGAAATTATTTTAAACCCATCTTCTAATCCGATAATTTTTATATCATCATTAAAAATTTCATTAATTCCTGTAAAAACTGAATATTCTCCACCTGAAAAATCACCAAATTGATTTAGTGCAGATTCGTTAATTTGGTTTCCAGAAATAAGATTTAATACATACCATTGAGAAGGGATGTAATAACCAGCATAAATATTTGCGTCATTTCCTGCAATGTCTCCTGCAACAAAATCTAGTGTTACATCATATTCAGGATTTGTTATTCCGCTTGCTGACAATTTCCAATATCTGTTCAGATAATCATTAGTACTTGAATTATTAGGATGTTTTGAGTTTTGAACATTTACTGCAAGACTTGCATTTGAATATGTTCCACTAGTCATTTCAATTGAGGCGGGAGTATAATCATTACTTCCTGTAATATCTCCTACTGGAAAAAGATATGTTCCGTTAGAAGAAATTCCTCTTATAAGATTGCCTGATGTGTTAGAAACAAACATACAAGCATTATCAAAAGAGCCGTTTAATACTGAGCCGTCTTCTAATGTTAAAGTGCTTGATTGTAGGTCAATAATACCGTTTTGCATATTTAACTCATCTGTTACCGATACATTATTGTTTAAAAGCAAACCAACGTTATCTACATATAATTTTTTAAATTGAATTGCTGAGCTACCGTTTATTTCTTGTTCTGATGAGCCTGCAAATTTTACATCTCCATTTAAAATTACATCAGAAGAATTGTTCTTAAAATCTGTACCTTCGGATAAAACTAAACCTGTATTATCTGACATATTAAAAGAGGTTCCGGAAGCAATAAAAATTTCTTGCCCAAAAAAAGACAAGTTCATTTGCAGTATAAATGCAATTATTATTATTTTATTCATAGTTTATGGTTTTAAAAAATTCAATACAAACTTAGTAAAAAAATAATTTATTAAAATGTTTATCTATCATTATTTGATAGAAAGTACTTTATACTTGATTAAAATGCTATATTGCCCTATGAAAATAACTTCTTAACTAAATCTTTTCGTTTCATTTTCATAAGTTTATCTTTTATTTTTTGTCTATATTCTTTTTTGTACCAAAAGAAAAACATTCGTTGAGATAATTTTTGTTCTTTACTTCTTGCTGTATAAACTTTTTCAAGAGTATAAGGATGGTATCCAGAATAATAAATTATTGCTGCAACAGTCATTGGAGTAGGAGTTAAGTCTTGAACTTGTTCTAATTGAAAATCTAGTTTTTTAGTTTTTCCTGCAAGTTCTGCCATATCAGTATCTTTGCTCCCTGGGTGACTTGAAATAAAATAAGGAATAATTTGTTGCTTGAGTCTTAAATCTTTATTTATTTTATCAAAATATTCTTTAAATTTATAAAACAAATTAAAACTTGGTTTACGCATGATTTTAAGAACCTTGTCTTCTGTATGCTCTGGAGCAACTTTAAGCCTACCTGATACATGGTATTTTATGAGTTCTTTTGAATATTCTTCTTTATCTTTGTTTATTTTACCATTTTTATCAAAAAGCATATCGTAGCGAATTCCACTTCCAATAAAAGCGTGTTTAATTTTAGGATGTTTACGAGTTTTTTTATAAATATTTGTTAGTGCAGAATGATTTGTATTCAAATTAAAGCAAATTTCAGGGAAAATACATGAAGGACGTTTACATTTTTCACAAATTTTTAAATCGTTGCCTTGCATTTTATACATATTTGCAGAAGGTCCTCCCAAATCGCTAATTGTTCCTTTAAAATCGGGCATATTTGCAATAGAATCAACTTCTTTTAAAATTGATTTTTCTGAACGGCTTGAAACAAATTTCCCTTGATGTGCAGAAATTGTACAAAAACTGCATCCTCCAAAACAACCTCTGTGCATATTAACTGAGAATTTAATCATTTCATATGCAGGAATATTGCCTTTTCCTTTATATTTGGGATGAGGGAGGCGTGTATAAGGCAAATCATAAAAACTATCCAACTCTTTTTCACTTATTAAAGGATGTGGAGGATTGACAGTTATTGAAAACTCTCCAACTCTTTGCTCTAATATTTTTGCATGAATCATATTAGATTGAATTTCAATTTGCTTGAAATTTTGAGCAAACTTTTTTTTATCTTTTATACAATCTTCATGGCTATTAAGATAAATAATAGCTTTTTTTGATTTTGTTTTTTTTAAACTTGGTACATTTTGAGTTAAATATACAGTTTGCGGAATGTTCTTCATGCTTGAAATTGGCACACCTTTATCTGCAAGCCTAGCAATTTCAGCAATTGATTTTTCTCCGTTTCCATAGACTAATAAATCTGCACCACTTTCAATAATTACTGATGGTTTTAGGGTGTCAGACCAATAATCGTAATGCGTTAAACGTCTTAAAGATGCTTCAATGCCACCGATAATTATGGGAGTTTCAGGAAATATTTTTTTTAATATTTGAGTGTAAACTGTTACTGCATAATCTGGTCTAAACCCAGCTTTTCCACCAGCTGTGTAGGCATCATTGGAACGAAGTCGTTTGTTTGCTGTATAATGGTTTATCATACTGTCCATATTTCCGGCAGTTACACCAAAGAATAGTCGAGGTTTTCCTAGTTTTTTAAAATCTCGTAAATCGTCACGCCAGTTTGGTTGTGGAACAATTGCAACTCTAAGTCCATGTTTTTCAATTATTCTTCCAATAACAGCAGCTCCAAATGCCGGGTGGTCGATATATGCATCTCCGGAAAAAAGGATAACATCAAGTTGTTCCCACGCTAAAGTTTTAAGTTCTTTTTTTGTTGTGGGAAGAAAGTCGGTTATTTTATATGTTTTAGTCAAAATAATATTTTATTTTGGACAAATATACTATAAGAATTTAATAATCATATATTACCGTTGTATTGATTTTTTTCACTAAACTCATTGAATAGTTTTAAGTATATAATAAATTTTGAATTATAAATACAGAAGTAAAAATCAAGAAGTGTTTTTGGTGTATTTTGAAAATTAATAAATTACAAATTAACAAGTAATTTGTTTTCAATTTTTATTTTTCCGCCATGTAAGTCCAAGAAAAGTAAGAATTCCACCTGTTATAAAAAAATGAAAGTTATTAATTAATGTTTCATTAAAATTTTGTTTTCCTGCCAAAAGCACTATTATTCCGGAGCTAATTAAAGTTATTCCGATTACAAGCATAAATATTCTCGCTATTTTTTCTTGTTTTTTAGTCATTAGATTGTTTTTAGATATTTGTATTTAATCCATGCTTTTTTTCCATCGGTTAATTTTATTTCGCACCAATCTCCTGCTTTGTTTTCTATTTTCACTTTAAATCCTTCAAATACTGAGAATATTGTATTTGCTTTTTCGTCTGGTGAGCTTTTTGCTTGCACTTCATCTTCAATAACAATTGCTAAATTGTGAGAATTTATGTAATTTGTTTGGTATTGCATAAAAAACATTCCGGTTAATGAAAAGAAAAGAACAATTGCTGAAATTAAAAAATATATTTTTTTTAATTTAGTTGTTTGGGATTTTATATACATAAAAAACATAATAAGAAAAACAACGAATAAGAAAATGCTAATGTAAGCCCAAAAGACAAGCGATAGTAAAAATATTAGATTTTGAAAAAAACTAACAATTGCATTCTCGGGAAGTATTGCAGGGCGATTTTTTACTCTTAAATTTGCTAATTCAAGATTGTATTTAATATCTTCATTATTAGGGTCCGACAATAATGCTTTTTCATAAAAGCATATGCTTTCGCCAATTTTATTGAGTCTGTAAAATGTGTTTCCAGCATTGTAAAATAAGTCTTTTGATACATATCCTGCCTCTATTATTTCTTGATATTTTTCTGCTGCTTCTTCAAATTTATTTTGTGAATATAGTTGATTTGCTTCCTTAAATTTTTGTTCATAAAAGTCATTTCCTATTTGGGAAAAGATAGGAAAATTTAAAACTATTATTGTTATTAGAAATGCTAGTTTTTTCATTTTAATAATAAATTTTCATTTAAAACATTCTTTCTTTTTTTAGAACTAATCCTCCTGTTTGTTCAGACCAAATTATAATTTTCTGACCTTTATATATATTATTTACAAAATGAGGAGCGGCAGCATAAAAAGTTTTTATGCCTGCTTTTCTTGCCTTTTCATTATCTTGGATATATTCTGAAAATTCTTTTAATCTTTTATAATAATTATCTTTTTCAATACCATAAATTTCATCATCGTCTCTATGAAATATATAGGGGATTCCGTCTTTATCTGTTGATTGCAACAAAATACCATCATCTTTTGCTACTTGTTCACTAAAAATTTTATATGGTAGAACAAGGTTTACTTTTTTGCCGGATGCAATTTCTGAATAGTCGAAATTCATTACATAATTTAGAAAATAAATATCTCTTCCTTTAATTTCAACATCTTGTGTTTCAGGCAAATAATCATCACGTTCATAATCATAAAAATAGATTTTTAGAGATGTTTTATTTTCGATATAATTAACATCCATTATTTCCATTTTTGCAACTATATAACTTTTATCAAGATTTCGAACAACCGTTTTTAATTCTTTAATTTTGTTTTGGTTGTCGATAAAATCATTTATTCCTGATAAACCTGTTGATATTCCAACAATTGCCCATAGAAGAATAAAAATTCCTAGCAAAACAGGTAGTTTGGAAATAATTCCCATAAAAGTCTTTACTAATTCACTAAAAATGGTATATATTTTTTCAATAATTGGTACTCTCAAATTTCTACTGATTGCTTGATGTGCTAGTTTCCGAATACGCATTGCATTCATTATGGTAAACAGTAGATAAAAAATTAAAAAAAGAAGCATTAAAACGTATCCTGTTGTTGTTGTAAACAGAAACAATACAAAGTCTGAGACTGGTTTTAGAAACCAATTAATTTGTTCTAATAATTCTTGTGAGTTATTCATAATTTTATTATTTTATGAAGTTAATATATTAAATTAAAGCTTTTCTTTTATGCTTATATTTTAATGATTTTACAGTTTTTAATAAATTTAATTGTTCTTAATTATAGTAGTATTAATTAGAGACTTTAAGTAAAAGTCAATCTTTTATTTCATGAAAGCCCCTAATTACAGTAAAAATTATTAATACTAGTTATTCAATATTTTCTTTTATTTCTATTCCTCCTTTTGAATGAATAATTATTTGATAAATATGTCCTTCTGAGAATTCATTTAATTTATAAATGTCTTGAACCATACTTCCATAGATATTTTCAATTTCTTCTGTTTTTCCGGATTTTATTTTTGCAAACAATTCTGTCATTATGTTAATAAAAGAAGTGTCTGCATTGGCATTATTAAAAACTTGCGGGAATCCGTGCTCGTTGTAATAGTTAAAAAGAAGTTTACCATTTTTTGCAGGTATTTTATTTGTAAAAATTTTGTATGGAAAAGCTATTTTAATTTGTCTGTTATTTTTTACATCTTTTACCGGAACAACATAAAAGTCGAAAGAAAGTTCTTGACCTTTCAGTGTAATAGTATCAGAAATAAATGCTTCTTTATTTTCATCTTGTTCATAAAACTTTAATAAGAATGTAATTTTATCTTCATTTTTTTCAATAATTTTAAATCTCAAAGGGACTGTTTCTTCTTTTAAAAAGTGGATTTTATCTTCGAGTTTTGTAATTTGTTGTTCTTGATAATCACATCCTATGTATCCAACAACACATAAAATTCCTAAACTTATTAATATAATTATTATCTTCTTCATTACTCTTTATTTAATTTCAATCTTTAAACCGTCATATGCAGGGAAAACATTTTTGGGTAATTCTTTTAGTAATTCATTATAAAAACCAAGTTTATGACTTATATGCGTTAAATATGCTTTTTTAGGTTTTAGTTCTTTTATTATTTCTAATGCTTCTTCCAGATTAAAATGTGAAATGTGTTTTTTTCGTCTTAAAGCACTTATTACCAAGACATTTAGTTCTTTAAGTTTTTTCTTTTCTTCATTGCAAAGATAGTTCATATCTGTTAAATATGCAAAATCTTTAATTCTGAAACCAAAAACAGGTAATTTGTGATGAGTGCCTCTAATTGGGATTATATTTTCATCTTCAATTTTAAAATCTTTATTTTCAATATTTTGAAAATTCATTTTTGGAATTCCAGGATAATTTTTTCTTTCAACAACATAGGCAAAATCTCTTGTTTGCAAAGAATTGCATACACGTTCTTCTGCATATATTTCCATAGGTTTTTTTTGAATATAATTGAAAGCTCTAACATCATCCAAACCACCAATATGGTCTTTATGCTCGTGTGTAAGAAGTATTGCATCAAGTTTTATGATTTTTTCTCGCAACATTTGTTGTCTAAAATCAGGTCCGGCATCAATCAGTATATTTTTATTATTTACTGAAACTAATGCCGAACTTCTGAGTCGCTTATCTTTTGCATATTTTGAACTGCAAACCTCACAATCACAGCCAATTAATGGCACTCCTTGTGATGTTCCTGTTCCAAGAAATGTAATTTTCAAAATATTATTTTTAATCTTCGTATTTTAATGTAATTTTTGTTCCAAAAGATTTATCTGTAAGTTTTGTTGCTTCGGTAATTACACTTTTTTTGCCTCCATTTTCAACAAAATTTAAACAAGCTTTTATTTTTGGAGCCATATTTCCTTCTCCAAATTTTCCTTCTTTCATATATTTTTCTGCATCAGCTTTATTTAAGAAATCTAGTTTTTGTTCATTATGCTGCCTATAATTTATATAGACATATGGAACATCTGTTAAAATATAATATTCGTCTGCATTAATTTTTGAGGCTAAAACTGCTGTTGCTTTATCTTTATCAATAACTGCTTCTAAGGGTCTTATGCTATTGTTTTCTTCATCAATATAAACAGGTATTCCTCCTCCACCTGATGCTATAACAATTGCTCCGCTTTTTGTAATACTTTCAATAGTTTTAATATTAAAAATATCATAAGGTTCGGGAGATGCTACCACCCTCCTCCACGCATCATCGGCTTTTGGGCTTTTTTTTAACTTCCATCCTTTTTCTTTTTCTAATTTATTTGCTTCTGTTTTAGGATAAATTTTTCCAACACGTTTAGTTGGATTTAAAAACGCAGGGTCATTTTTTTTAACAAGCGTTTGAGTAACTAATGTAACAACATCTTTTTTTATTCCTTCTTCTCTTAAAATATTTCTTAAGCTTCTTTCTAGCATATAGCCAATTCCTCCTTGCGAATCTGCTACGCATATGTCCAAAGGCATTTGTGGTATATCATACATTTCGGCACCGGCATCATTTCTCATAAGAATATTCCCTACTTGTGGACCGTTTCCATGACTTAAAATTATATCGTGCCCTTCTTTTATGAAAGGTATAATATTTTTAAGCGTATCTGCTGTATTTTGTTCTTGTTCTTCGATTGTACCAATTTGGTCTCCTCTGAGAAGTGCGTTTCCTCCGAGTGCTATAACTATTTTTTTCTTTTGCATAATTTTGAAATTTGATACTTGTATTTTTGATTTTTTACTAATGTGTTATTTGAAATATAAAATTTTCTATTAAACCCGGATTTAAAATTATTGGAAAAATTAATCCGAAAACTGAACCTACAAAGTGGGCTTCGTGTGCTATATTGTCTTTGTTTCTTTTACTCATATATACTGTGTATGCCAAGTAGAGCAAACCAAAGATATATGCAGGCAATCGAATTGGAATAAAAATTATGCCTAGAGGCAATGTTGGAGCTAATAATATTGTTGTAAAAACAACAGCTGAAACTGCTCCCGATGCTCCAACAGAATTATAATAATGATTATTTTTATGTTTAATTATTGAAGGAATTGTTGCAATAGGAATTGCCAAGACATACATTAGCATATATAAAAGACTGCCAATTTTATATGTATGTGGGAAAAAATCAGGAGATGAAAAAGCTGGTTCTATCATTTCTCCAAACATCCAAAGAACGTACATATTAAAAATAAGGTGCATCCAACCACTATGTATGAAGGCATGAGATAATATTCTTGAATATTCCTTTTTATGATATACTAAATATGCATTAAATTTTAGTTTATTAAAAAATTCTAAATTATTGAATGCAATAATTGAAACAATTGATGTTAATACTATTAGTGTTAGGGTTAAATACATTTTTATTACTTTATTTTAATTGGTTTGCAAAAGTAATATATTTTTAATGTAAAATCTTAAAAACAAGTTCTTTTAACAAATCTCCATTTGTTGTACTTACATTATTATATCCTTTTGATTTCATATCGTATTCTCTTAATAAAGAAATTATTGAAACTGTTTTTCGGATATTGTATTTTCCTCCTGCCATTACATAATCTTTAACAAAAAAAGGGTGAACTCCAAGAACTGAGGCGATATTATTTTGGCTTTTATCTTTTGTATAGTGATAAGTAAGAATTTTAGAAAAATAATTAAACAGACTGATAATTACCATAACCATGGGGTTTGCTTTTGGGTTATTTGCAAAATGATTAATTATTCTATTTGCTTTTAAAACATCTTTTTGTCCAAGTGCGTTTTGTAGCTCAAAAATATTATAATCCTTACTAATCCCTATGTTTTTTTCTATATGTTCAGGTGTAATTGTAGTATTTTCGGGCAAAGAGATTATTAATTTATCAAGTTCATTTGATATTTTGCTTAAATCTGTTCCTAAAAAATCTGTTAGAAGTTTACTTGAAACAGGGCTAATTGAATACTTTTTACTTTTAAGGTATGACGTAATCCAGCTTCCAACTTGGTTTTCATAAAGTTTTTTTGACTCAAAAATTACTGCAGTTTTTTTTAGAGCTTTATAAACTTTTTTTCTTTTATCGAAATTCCTACTTTTAAGGTTAACTACAAGTATTGTAGAATTTAGGGGTTGTTCAGCATAAAATTGAAGTTTTTCAATTTGTTTAAGGTTTTGTGCCTCTTTGACAATTAATACTTGATGATTTGCCATCATTGGAAAGCGTTTGGCAGCGTTTATTACATCTTCAATTTTTGAGTCTTTACCGTACATCACAGTTTGATTAAATGCTTTTTCTGCTTCGGTAAGAATATTTTCGGAAATATAATCGGTAATTTTGTCAATAAAATAAGATTCTTCTCCATATAGGAAGTATATTGGCTTGTATATCTTGTTTTTTAGTTCTTTTATTATCTCTTCAAACTTCATTGCATTATTTTTGGAAGCGTAAAGATAAATAAAAATCAAAATACAAAAAACAAATATTAAATATCAAAATTTAAGATTTATTTGTTCTGTTTCATTCCTTGCCCTTTATGTTTCATTTTTTTGAAGAGCATTTTTTTAAATTGTTGTTCTGCTTTATATAATAAAACTATTTTTATGGGAGGTAAAACATTTTTAAATTTTTCATTATATTCTTTGCCAAGTTTTGCTTGTTGTAAATTGTTTTGGGCAAGAAAGTCAGCTAAATCAGTAAGCTCTTTATCTGACATATTTAAACTATTCTTATAAAAATAGTGCATTTTGTTTCTTTTTTCAATAAAAAGCTTTTCTTTTTTAGCATTTAGTTCTTTTAAAAGAGGAATAAACTCTTTTTTTTCTTTTTCTGTAAGCTGAAGTTGAGATACTATATATTCAATTTGTTTTTTTAGAAATTCATTTCGTTTTTGAAAATGCTTTTCTCCTTGTGCTGAAATAGTATTTCCAAAGAATATAATTAATATTAAAATATTTATTGTAGTTTTCATCTCTTTTTTATTAAAGTTAACATAAGAGTTAAATTTGTTTTATAAACTTGCTAAGATTTCATTTATATCATAGTCATCACTATAATCTGTTAAAAAATTAGATATTTCATCTTCGTTTGCGTTAATTTCAAATTTTGTTTCTTCTTCATTAGGCTCTGATAAAGATACAATATCTCCTTCATAAATGTAATTTTCTGTTACCGAGTATAATTCCAACATATCATATTCATCAAAATTTTGTTTATTGCCTATGGTAGTTTCTTCTTTATTAATAACTGTTGTTTTAACGTTAGTTTTTGAAAGTATAAATTGCCACATAGCAATAACAACAACTATTCCTGCTGCTATTGTTAAATAAGGTTTTAATATTTCAAATATTTTTTGTGATTTTTGTTTTTTGTTTTCATTTTTTGGAATAAAGTTTTCAAAATAAGTATCGGGAACAGAAAAAGGATTTTTTTTGCCAAATTTTTCTTTTAATTTTTCTTCATAAATACGAGTTTTTATTTCATCATAAAATCCATTAAAATAATTATTCGGAGTCTTAAATCCTTGATTTTTTGTATTTATTTTTTTGTTCATTTTTTTAAGTTAATACTTTAAATTGTAATATTTTTCAATAAACTAGCTTGCAGTTTTTTCAGTTACTATCCGGGTTTGTTTTTACAAATTTTTCAATTTTTTTGACTGCATGGTGATATGATGCTTTAAGACTTCCAATGGAAGTCTCTAATATTTCAGCCATATCTTTATATTTTATTTCATCAAAATATTTCATATTAAACACAAGTCTTTGTTTTTCCGGCAAGTTTAAGATTGCTTTTTGCAGAATTAATTGTGCCTCATCTCCATTAAAGTATTCGTCGCTTTTTAAATTATTACTTAAAAAATTCTCATAAGTACTTATGGATTCTTCTACTTTTTTCTTTTTTTTATTTATAAAAGTTATTGATTCGTTTGTTGCAATTCTGTATATCCAAGTGTATATCTTAGATTTTCCTTTAAATTTTTCTAAATACTTCCAAACTTTAATAAATGTATTTTGCAAAACATCATCTGTATCATCATGAAGCAATACAATCTTTCTAATATGCCAATATAGTTGTTCTTTGTATTCTTCAACAATATAATTAAAAGCATTGTCAAAATCTTTTTCTTTAATTAATTGATTTATTTGGCTTTCTTTATTTGTTGAATTCATTATTAAAATTAGTTCTACTATTTATGTAGTTAGTAATCTCATTATTATAAGGCAAATAAAACTTAAATAATTAAGTATGTTTTTTTAATAAATACATTTGTTTGACTATTTATAATAACAAAGGTTTAAATATAATACGTAAAAAACTGCAATTTAGTTGTAAACTGCAGTTCTTTCAATATTTTTTTATAAAAACTTATCTTAAAAGTCTTCTCAGCCACATTTCAGCAGCATAAACTTTTCTTGTTGTCCAACTATTTAGAGGTATATTTAAGCCTGTTTTTATAAAGAATGTTCCTTTTGGATATCCGGCAAATGGTTTAACTCCAATAGTTGCATCTTCATAATTTTTACTTAAAAAATTTCCTACTACATAGTTTGCTTCAAAATTTAAAAACATATAATTAAAACCGACTATTCCAGCAAAATTCCCAGTTTTCATCATATCTTTATATTTTTCAGGCTGACTTCTTTTAATTGTTTCATTATAACTAACATTTTCAGATTTTGATAAAAACAAATTATAGCTGTATGATACACCGGCATATATATATTTTTGAGTTTTATAGAATTTCTTACCATATTTTAAATAAACTGGCAAAGATATCTGCGAAACATTATAAACTTCTCTTAACTTATATATTTCTGGTGCAGGAGTAGTTCCTGATGGAAATGTTGTTTCATAATTTGCTGCAATTCCGTATGTTCTGTAGTCTATTCCAATACTGATACCGGAATTACCTTTTTTTAAATCATGGTTATATATTAAAGTTCCGTAATAACCAGGAACATAATTTAATTTAACTCCTTTTGTTGGAACTAATTGTAAATGATCTCCTTCTGGAGAAATTAACATTTTATTTGGTAATTCAGCAGGTTGCTTACTAAACAAAGTGTGAGTTGCACCAACTTTTAAAGAAAAATAATCATATTCACTATTCCATTGAGAAAAACTTAATCCTGAATAGAAAACAATTAATATTAATACTATTGACTTTTTCATATCTATTTTTTTATGCTTTTTTACTTATTTTTACTTTAGACTTTTCCTTTTTAAGGTCTATAATGCCAAAAATCATTAAATTTTCCGCTGTTCAACGGGCCAACCCACGCTCCGTTCCAACCTGTTCCAACATATCCTCGGTAGTCATCATCGCTAATTTTAATTCCTGCTCCAACAGCTTCATATCTTGCATTCCCTACGGCAACATACTGTCCTGTTCCTTCGTCTTTTATCATTCCAAAATCTGCTCTTCTATCCCATAAGTTTGTGAATGGATTATATCTCCAAAAATCTCTTAGAACATCTCCGTTTGCATTTCTACCTAATCCAATATAACCATTTTCACCAAGAGCAAAACCAATTGCATCAACCCTTGCAAGAGTGTCATGTAGCCCTGCACGGGGAGTAAATCTTAAAGATTTATCATAAGTTTTATTACACCTGTATAAATCACTTTTGAAATTTCCTGCATTATCTCTTCCTCCAAAAAGATATACTTCTTCTCCAATTTTAAAAGATACAGCTTCTGTTCTTGCTCCTCCTTGAAAAATAAAACTGCTTTCGTTCCTCCATGTACCTTCTACGGCACTTCCTGATCTTTCATTAGGATCAAAAACATAATAATTACTTCCTACACTTCCTGTATATGTACCTCCAAGAACATAACCAATACCTCCAATGGAAAAACCAATTGCATTTTGAGATAATTGGCCAGGGAAATTAGCTTCATTACTAGCATTAGTAATATTTGTCCAATTTGATTCAAATCTACTTAAATCTAATCTGTAGAATTGAGAGTTTAACGAGTTGTTATCTTTTTTTCCGAGACCAAGGTATAAATAATCAAAAGTAACACCATTTATTTTAACATTTTCAATAACAAAACTTACAGCATTTGTAAAATTGTTCTCAAACCCAATATTAAAACTATTATAAATATTATCTTCCCAAATATTATTTTGTGGATCATATCTATAAAGAGTTATGTGAGTTCCCAAAGAACCACTTGCATGCCCCTGAACCACAAACATATATCCATCGTAAGTAAATGAAGTAGCACCTTTGTATTCAATAGAGGGAAAATCGGATGGAGCATTTTCCATTGTTCCTCCAACCCATAAATCTAATGGTGTGTCTGTTGTAAATTTTAATTCTCTTTGGTTGTATGCAATATCTTCATATACGGGTTCACCATTTTCAAATCTACCTGTTACAACAAATGAACGAACATAATATTCTGTTTCATACAATAGTCCGAAACCATTTCTGAAATCCATTCCTGCTTTTAAATCATCTGATGTTAAGAAAGCGTTTGGTCTAGAACCGGACCCTTTAAAAGTGTATTTTGCTCTTTTATTTAATCTATTAATTAAATCAATTTTACCAACAGAATCATATCCACAAACAACAGGATTTGGACTTTTTGAATATATGTGCCCATATATTAAAATACTGTCGGACAATATTTTATCTTCATTTTTCTTAACATATGTAATACCTGTTTGTATTATTGCATAATTATCAGTAGCAATAATTAAACTATCAGGGTTTGCACTTATGTATTTTACTTTCCCATCAGGAGTAATAAAAGTGCCTCCATCAAATTCTCTGACAATTGAATAAGGTTCATCATTAAACTTACAAGAAGAAACAGCTAATAGCAGAACTAAAAAATAAGTAATTTTTTTCATATTTAATACTTTTTAATTATTTTTTTTTTATCTTATAAAAACATAAAATTATACAAATAAAACTAAATAAATTCAATATTTATTATTTATTTGACAATCTATTTGTTTTCTTTTGCAAATATTATACCTAAAACGACAGAAGTATATGTCTGTTTTTCATATTTATTAAATAAAAAAATGACAATTTGTCTTATGTATATATTTGGCAAAAATTTTGATATTTTCTCGAACAGTTTAAATATTAAAAATATTCTTCTTAAATATTTAATAAAAATAGAAAATGGCAAAGAAAAATAAAAAAGATAGCGTTAAAAAAGACAAAAATCAAACGGTAAATTCTGAGAAAAAAAATTCAGTAAAAAAAAACAATAAGAATAAAAAAGTTGAAATAGATTTTGAAGAAAAATTCAATCAACTTAATGATAAGTATCTTAGACTTACAGCTGAATACGATAACTACAGAAAACGTACACTAAAAGAACGTATGGAGTTAATGAAAAATGCGGGGGAAGATATTTTAATTAACTTACTTCCTGTTATTGACAATATTGATAGAGCAAAACAATCAATTGAAGATGCAAAAGATTTAGACTCTATAAAAGAAGGTATAAACCTGATACATAAGAATATAGTTGATTTTTTATCAAATAAAGGAATTTCTGAAATAAAAGCAGAAGGAGAAGTTTTTGATACTGATTTACATGAGGCTATTACGAAAATACCTGCTCCAAATAACAAACTTAAAGGAAAAGTTGTTGATGTAATAGAGAAAGGTTATAAAATGAGAGATAAAATAATTAGGTATGCAAAAGTTGTTGTAGGAGAATAAATGTTTGAAGTTTTAATTCTTAAATTTCAAATCAAAAATTATAAATTTCAAACAAAATGACAAAAAGAGACTATTACGAAATACTCGGTGTTTCAAAAAATGCTGACAAAACTGAAATAAAAAAAGCATATAGAAAAATTGCATTAAAATATCATCCTGATAAAAATCCGGGAGATAAATCGGCAGAAGAAAAATTTAAAGAAGCAGCAGAAGCATACGAGATTTTAAGTAATGAAGAAAAAAAAGCAAAATATGACAGATTTGGTCATTCTGCTTTTGATGGTGGACAAGGTTTTAGTGGTGGAGGTATGTCTATGGATGATATTTTTTCTCACTTTGGAGATATATTTGAAAACTTTGGTTTTGGAGGAGGTTTTAGTAGTGGATCTAGATCTGGGAGAAGAGTTAACAAAGGAAGTAATTTAAGGGTAAAAGTTAAATTAGACCTTAAAGACATTTTAAACGGTACAACTAAAAAAATAAAAGTTAAAAAATATGTAGAATGTTCACATTGCACTGGAACTGGTTCTGCTGACGGCTCTTTTGACAATTGTACAACTTGTAGAGGCTCAGGGCAAGTTATTCAAATTAGAAATACAATGCTTGGGCAAATGCAAACCTCTAGCACTTGTCCAACTTGCAGAGGTGAAGGTAAAATTATAAAAAACAAATGCACACATTGTTATGGCGAGGGCATTGTAAAAGGTGAGGAAGTTGTTCAAATAACTGTTCCTGCCGGAGTTGCAGAAGGAATGCAAATGAAAGTTGGAGGAAAAGGTAGTGCTCCCAGAAGAGGTGGAATAAATGGAGATTTGCATGTTGTTTTTGAAGAAAATGAACATCCGGAACTCATTAGAGATGAGGAAGATTTACTTTATAATTTATTTATAAGTTTCCCGGAAGCAGCTCTTGGAACTTCTGTTGAAATACCAACTATTGAAAGCAAAGTAAAAATAAAAATAGCACCTGGAACGCAAGGAGGTAAAGTACTTAGATTAAGAGGAAAAGGCTTACCTACATATGGAAGTTATGGAAAAGGAGACATTTTAGTTAAGGTAAATGTGTGGGTTCCTACAAAATTAGAAAAAGATGAAAAAAGAATTTTGGAAAAACTAAAAAACTCTGATAATTTTGAGCCTAAACCCGATAAAAATGAAAAAAGTTTCTTTGACAGAATGAAAGATATGTTTTAAATATTTACAAATTTGTTTTATGAAAATAAAGAACATAATTTTTTCAATATATCTAATATTTATTCATATTTTATATACTGAATCACAAACAATTACATTAACTTTTAATGGAACTCCCGAAATTCCAGAACAAGTTATTATTGAAAACTTATCTAACAACACAAGTACTACTCTAATCGGAACTAATGTTTTAAACCTTACTTCTGTTTCTATTTTTGAAGTTGATAAAAATAATTATAAAATTTTCCCAAATCCTTTTATAGATAATACAAATATTAGTTTTAATATTAATGAAAGCAAGAAAATTAATATACTTATTTACAATCAATTAGGACAATTAATTATTACAAAAACAAAATTTCTACACCGTGGGGAAAACATTATAAATTTTATACCCGAAAAAAGTGGTATCTATTTAATAAAAATATTTGCAGAAAACTTTTACCAAAGTTCATCAGTAATTTGTGAAAAATCTACTCACAAAAATCCTGAGTTATCTTTTTCAGTAGTAAATCAAAGAAAAAATACTGAAACAAAATCTACTGACGATATTACTTTTACATTCGGAGACATTTTAAAATTTACCGGTATTTATTCAAATCACAGCTCAATTATAACTGATTCTCCAACTTCTTCTACAACTTATAATTTTGAATTTCTAAGCTGTATTGATTTTGAGAATAACAACTACCCTATTGTAAAGATAGGCTCTCAATGGTGGATGGCAGAAAATCTAAAATCTACTAAATATTCCAATGGTACAAATATTTCTGGCAGTTATATTTATGACAATAATTCTGCAAATGAAGATATTTATGGCAGACTATACAAATGGGATGCTGTTATGAATGGAGCAGAAGGAACTAACGATAACCCAAGTAATGTGCAAGGAGTTTGTCCAACAGGGTGGCATATTCCAAGTGAAATTGAATGGGATGAAATGAGAGATGCCCTTGGTGGCTGGGAAATAATGCACGGAAAACTAAAAGAAACAGGAACTATACACTGGTTTGCACCTAATAATGATGCAACAAACGAATCTGGAATGACTGTTTTGCCAGGAGGAATAAGATTTGAAGATGGAGATTCTCAATATTTAGGAGAACAAGCATTCTTTTGGACTTCAACTGATGATTTATTCGGTACTGATATTGAAAATGCAAGCGGCTACACCTTATTTAAAGAACTACCTTCAGCTTCTTATTATATTTATACTTGGAATTTAAAAACAAGAGCACAATCTGTAAGATGTGTAATGGACTAATCTCCGTATTATTTATACTACGTATAAATAATACAGGCAAATATATCGTCATCTAACTTTTACAAAAACATATTTTCTATTGCCTTGAATTACTGTACACTTTGCACAATGCGACACATAAGTTACATCATAATCTTCAAGAATATTAAATCCTTTATTTTGAAGTGCAAAAGTATTTTTACATTCTAAAACACCTGATGTAGAATATCTACTAATGTAGAAAATATTAATTTTAGAGCCTGTTTCAAAAAAAAACCAAGCACTTTCTCCGGTTCCATAGAGAAACTTGCTATTTTTAGGTATTATATTTTTAATTTCAGACATTTATTTTTCAAAATTTTATTTCTCTTATAATTTAATTTGTACAGGAAGCATATAATTACTGATTTGCTCTTTAAAAGAAACTTTATGTTTAAAAACTCCTTGTTCATTTACAGTATAATAGTAGTTATTACAAGCAAAAACATTAGCCTTTGTTAGTGGAGTTAGTAAAAAAGAAAAAGATAACTTTAATTTAATCATAAATTTTGGATTAGATTTTTTTGCTATTGAAGTAATAAACCTAGAGCAATTTGTTCCATTAATTGAGTATGGTCCATATGAAACAGCATCATTATTTTGAATAGTTTTTGCATATTCAAAAGCTAAACTAAAATCTACATTTTCGAGAACAGATGCAAATAACTTACCTTTTCCTTTGCAGTTTTCATTATAAAATAATTCAGTTAAAATTTCTTCAATATTTATTAATGTATTATTGGCAGAAAAAACAGCAAATGTTTTAATTTTAAGACCAGGGTCAGTTTCTTTACTTCTTGCTCTGCCAAACTTTGTAGGCATATGATAACGACCAAAGTCAAAATAATGCAATTCTTTTTTTTCGTGATTTACAATAACTGCTGCTGCATGTCCTGCAATATAATATCCATCTTTTAGGAAACCTAAAAACTTTGTTACCACATCATACCATCTTCCTATTGCTTTTGCAGGTGTTTTTGGCCATGCTAAAATTATTATTGAATCTTTTTGGGGCATTAATTGTTTATTTTATGGGCAATATCAATAAAATTTTGAAAAAAGACATCAATATCACCTTTTGTAACATCAGCATTTGAAATAACAAAACGTATTGTCAAATCTTTTTCAATATATCCATAATTTACCATTGATTTTCCACTTTTTCTTAATTCTTCCCTAATTTTCATATTAAAAGAATTTAAATCAGAAATATTTTTAGTGTTATATCTAAAACAGACCGTTAAAGTTTGAACATCTGCCATAAGTTCAAAACTATTATGTTCCAATATTTTAAATTTTAAATAATTTGCAATCTCAAACAAATTATTAATTCGTTTTTCAAAACCCAAATCTCCAAAAAACTTCCAAGTAAGCCAAACTTTTAGTGCATCATTTTTTCTGCCGCATTGTATTGAACTTTCACCCAAGTCGCAATTTTTTTCTTCATTTTCATGAAAGATATAGTCTGTTGTTAGTTTTGTAAGATTTGATTTAAGAACTTTATTGTCATTAAATAAAATAACGGATGCAACCAAAGGAATATTCATTAATTTATGAGGATTCCAAGCAAAAGAATCTGCTTGTTTAAGTCCTTTAAATAAATATCTCTTTTTATTACTTAAAATTATTGAACCTCCAAAAGACCCATCAATATGAAAATGGCAATTATATTTTTTAGAAATTTTACTTATTTCTTCAAATCTATCAAACGCTCCCAACATTGTTGTTCCGGCAGTTCCGGCAATAAAAAAAGGCAATTCATTTCTTTTTAAAGAATTTATTATTGCGTTCTCTAATTCATTAATAATCATTTTGCCTTCTTTGTCAGTTTTCACTTTAATAAGATTATCTGCCCCTATTCCAAGAAGATTTGCTGCAGTACCAAAAGAGTAATGTGCCTGATCTGACACAAATGCGGTTAGTATCTTTGTACTATAAAGCCCTTTATTCTTAGAATCTGGAAAAACTTTATTTCTTGCAGAAAACATAGCAATAAGATTTGCATTGCTTCCTCCTGTAACAAATATTCCTGAGCCTTTTTCAAACCCGGCAATATTACACATTTTAGAGATAAGTTCTTTTTCAATTAAAGTTGCAACCGGTGCCACTTCAAAAGTGTACATAGAAGTATTTGTTATGGAAGTTAAAATTTCTGCAATAAACCCAGGGAGAGTAAAACCTGAATAAAGTTGATTAAAAAACTGTTTATTTCCTGTTTTTACACTATACTTAAGATAGTTTTCAACTTCATTTATTAATTGTTCTTCTGAAATAGGTTTATTCTGAATTTTTAAATTTAATTCTTTTTTTAAGTTAACAGGATTTTTATATTCAATAACATTATTTGAATTTTGGATATTATTCTCAATATAATCTATAATAATATCGAATAATTTTGTTAGAGTTTTAAAGTAATTTGTATTCATTTGTTTCTTTTTAAATTCAATACATTATTGAATTTGGCATCTCACCCCTGCCTGAGTAGTATATTCTATAATATTTTAAATTTTAATTAATGATTTACAGTGAATTAACAAATTCAGGCAAGGAACTTTTTCGAGTATTTAAACTTTTTAGTCTAAACTCATTATAATTTATTTAATAGATTTTAATGATTTAACTATCTCTCTTACCGGCATTCTACGTGTATAATCTTTGTTAAAATATCCATTGATAATTTTTTTATCTGTTCCAATAATATATGTTGCGGGTACGGGTAATGCGTTATCCGAATTTTTACTTGATTTTTTTAAATTTATACCTTTGAGTTTATAAAAGAAATGAGCAAATCCGGAAACATGCCAAGTTACTTTATAATCATCCATTATTTTATGCCCTTCATCATAAACAATACTAAAATTTGCATTAGTTTTTTTAATAGTTTCATCAATATAATAACTACTTTCAGGTGTTATTGCAATTATTTTTGCTCCTAAATCAGTAATCATAGACAAGGAATCAGAAAGATCATTCATATATAAATTGCAATGCTTACACCATTCACCTCTGTAAAAAATAAGTACTACCGGCTGTTTATTAAGGATTTGATATAAATCAATTTTTCTATTATAATTATCTTTAACAGAAAAATTATGAACTTTTGTCCCGTTTGTAAGTTTTTCTTGTGCATTTATTGATAAGGAAAAGAAAAGAATTATAAAAAATGCTGTAAATTTAATAATTTTTATTGAATATTTCATATGAATATATTTATATAATTAACTGATATTAAGTAAGTTACCCGTACTTCCATTATTGATAATATTTGTTTTGCTCTGCACATAGGAACACTTGCTTTGTTCTGCAAATAATATGTATGCTTTGTTATGTCATGCCCTTGGGTGTAAAAATCTTTATCTTGGGTGTTTAGCTTCACTGAGCCTTTGGATTCATGTGTCTAAAAAACTTATAAATTTAAATGTATAAAGTTAAAAATTAATTTGATTCAATTAAAAGGACATGAAAGAATTTGATATTTTTTTGAGTTATTACTTAATTCGTTCGTTAGAAAATACTTGGATATCAAATTATAAAAATGCTTACTTTATATCATTAATTTTAATCTATGCAGTTTTAATATTTGCCCTAAAAAAGGAATCATTGCCAGACTCCTGAGGAACTCTAAAAACTCAGAAACCATATGGCAATGATTATTTTGTTACTAATTTGTTAATTAATATAAATTCTAAAAAATATTTATTAAAAATTAATAATGTCTTTACAAAGATAAAATGTTTTAAAACAATGTTGTGTAACTAATATCACATTTGATTGCAAAAAAGTAAATATTTTTGATTCTACAAAATTGTATTTAAATAAATTGCACTTTTTTTAATACAAAACATTATTTTCAAACAAATATTCTATAATGAAATAATATTAGCAAGCATTTTGAAAACCAAAGATATACCTATAATCTAGCGGATTTATTTTTTGCACAACATAGTTATCTTAAATACAAACACAAGAGTAACTTATTTAATATCAACAAATTAAACAACCTTACTCACATGAGAAACGGACTTTTTCTAATTTTATTATCTTCAATATCAACTATTTTTTTTGCTCAAGAAACCGACACCTTAAATAAGAATAAAACTGGTTTCGGATTAGGTTTTGTTCCAATTTTTGCTTTTGATTCTGATGTTGGTTTAAAAACTGGCATTGCTGCAAATATATTTCATTATGGTAATGGTGAAAATTATCCAAAATATGAACATTCCTTACTTTTAAAATGGTACAGAACAACAAAAGGAAGTAGATTAACACAAGTTATTTATGATTCTGATAAAATTATTGAAAATGTAAGACTTACTTCTGAGTTTAGTTATATTACTGACCAAACACTTGGATTTTATGGGTTTAATGGAAGTAAATCATTTTACAATACAAATTATGAAATTCAATCAGAAAATAATACTAATTATATTTCAAAAATTTATTATAAGTATCAAAGAAAAATGCTACGATTTAAAATCGATTTTCAATATCCATTCAAAGGAACTAAGTTCAAATGGTTAATTGGATTTTCGCATTATAATATTATGATTCAAAGTGTTGACAGGGATAAAATAAACAGTCATAAATCAACTAAAGTTTTATTGCCTGACACAGCAACGCTATATGATAAATATGTTAAATGGGGAATTATAAAAAACTCTGAAAAGAATGGCGGAAAAATAAATTATATAAAATCCGGCATAATATACGACAGCAGAGACAATACAAGCAATTGTAATTCAGGTATTTGGACAGAAATTTTACTTTTATATGCACCTTCATTTTCAGCAAACAAATCTAATTTTGGGAAACTATTATTAACTCATCGCCAATATTTCCCTTTAAAACTAAACAAACTTACTTTTGCATATAGATTAAGTTATCAAACAAAACTTTGGGGAGAAATACCTTATTATATGTTACCTTTTTTCATTGATTCAAAAAAAACAGAAGATGGTTTAGGTGGTGCTAAAAATTTAAGAGGTATTTTAAGAAATAGAATAGTTAGTAACGGATTTGTAAATGGAACTATGGAATTAAGGTGGAAATTTTGGTCATTAAAATTTATAAAACAAGATTTTTATCTCTCGTTGAATTGTTTTACTGACGTGGCTACTGTAACAGAAGAGTATAAGTTTAATAGTGATCTAGTGAAATCTGACTTTGGATTTTCAGAAGAATCTAATTTAAAAACCATAAATTACTCTAACAATAAATTCCATTTTACATATGGGGTTGGAGTTTACATAGTAATGAACAAAAACTTTGTAATTTCAACTGATTATGGAAGAGCTGTTTATAATCAAGATGGAAAATCTGGCATATATGTAGGTCTTGATTTTATATTTTAAATCTTTGTTGGAAGAAAAAGAGTTAAATAATTTCTACAATACCCTTTTCTTGTGTAATTTTATTATTATTCTCAAGTTTTTTTAAAATTCTACTTACAACCTCTCTTGCTGTACCCATCTCTAATGCAATAATTTTATGAGTAATCTTTATTTTCTTTAAGCCTGAAACTTTTGATTTTTCAAGAAGATATTCATAAATTCTTTTATCTAATTTTTCAAAAAGAACATTGTTTAATGTTTCTATTAAGTCTGAATACCTTTCATCATAAAGCGAATAAAAAAGAGAATTAAATGACGGATATTCTTTTATCCATTTTTTAACATTATCTACTGGAAACATCATAATTATAGCATCTGTTCCCGTTGTTGCATATATTCTACTTGGAGAATTCTTTAATACAGCAGAAAGAGACATAATACAACTTTCATTTGGTTGTATGTAATACAAAAGGAATTCTTTATCTTCATATTGACTATAGACTTTCACAACTCCACTAATTACAACTGGAAGCATTTTTAAATATTGCCCATGCCTAATAACTTCCATCCCTTTTGGAACTTCTTTTGTTACACCATTTGACAACATATCTTTTATCAGTTTTTTTTCAAAACTTGGAAACTTATTCTTTAAAAAACGAAAATCAATATCCATAATTTATTTATTTTAAAATATAAAGATAAAACTTTTTTACAAAACTTCACCAATTGCATTCCCTTGTTCATTTATTTTTAATATTTTAAATCTCTCTATTTTATTTATTAATTTCTTATTAAAAGGAATTTCAATTTTAATATAATTTTCAGTAAATCCAAACATTGAGTTCTCATATTTTGCTCCTTCAAAAAGAACATTATGCTCAGTGTTTACAAAACGCTTATAAAATTCAACATGCTTAATATCAGAAAGTTGATGAAGCATCTTACTCCTTTTCCTAATTACTTCTTTTGAAACATGTCCTTGCATTTTTTCAGCAGGAGTACCAGAACGAACTGAAAAAGAAAACACATGCAAGAACGAAATATCAATATTTTTTAAAAAATTATATGTATCACTAAAATCGTTTTCTGTTTCACCCGGAAAACCAACAATAACATCAATTCCAAGAAAAGCATCGGGTATAAGTCTGTTTATTTTCTCAATTTTATTTTTAAAAACATCAACATTATAGCGCCGTTTCATTAACTGTAAAACTTTATCGCTTCCAGATTGCAAAGGTATATGAAAATGAGGCAAAAACTTTTTTGATCTTAAAGAAAATTCAATTATCTCATCTGTTATTAAATTTGGTTCAATTGAAGAAATTCTATATCGTTCAATACCTTTTACTTTATCTAATTCTTTAATTAAGTCTAAAAATGTTTCATTTGTGCTTTTACCAAAATCTCCAATATTTACACCTGTAAGAATAATTTCTTTATATCCTTTTTCAGCAATCATTTTTGCTTGTTCAACAGTTTTTAAAACTGTCTCACTCCTACTCTTTCCTCTCACACTTGGGATTGTGCAATATGTACAAGGATAGTCGCATCCATCTTGAACTTTCAAAAAAGAACGAGTTCTATCTCCTGATGAAAATGCAGTATCAAAATTTTCAATTTCAGATGCTTCACATGAATGTATAGTTGCAGTTTCTAGTTTTTTAAAATCATTGAAATACTTAAAAATATTAAATTTTTCATTCATTCCTAAAACTAAATCTACACCTGGTATTTTAGCAATCTTTTCAGACTCTGCCTGTGCATAACAGCCTGTTATAGTAATAAATGCATCCGGAGAGTTCTTTTTTGCTTTTTTAATTGCTTGCCTACATTTTTTATCTGCTATTCCTGTAACTGTGCAAGTATTTATTACAATAACATCAGAAGGCTCTCCAAAATTAACTCTTTCAAATCCTTTTTCATAAAATTCTCTTGCAATTGTAGATGTTTCTGAATAATTTAATTTGCAACCTAATGTATGAAACGAAACTTTTTTATTTACCACTTTATTTCTTTTTTATCAAGAAAGGCACTTATTCCTTTCTTGCAATCATCTGTTTCTCTGGATTTTGCATTTGTTTCTGCAGTTAAATCAAAAGCATCTTCAATATTAACACTTTGAATTTGTGCAATAAGTTGTTTTGTTATTCTTAGCGAATCAGATGAAGTTTTTGTTATTAATTTTTGAGCAAATTTATAAACTTCATTTTGTATATTCTCTTTTGTTTCTATAAAATTAAAAATATTCATCTCTTTTGCTTCTTCTGCTGAAATAATTCTTCCGGTAAGTAACAGTTCTTTAGATTTTGCCTCGCCTATTTTACGAGTTAAGAAAATACTTACAATTGCAGGAACAAAACCAATTGCAACTTCAGAATAACCATACTTTGCTTCTGGAACGGAAAATATAAAATCGCATACGGTAGCTAAACCAGCACCTCCGGCAATTGCATGACCTTCAACTTGTGCAATAAAAACCTTTTCAGAAAGATAAATCATTTTGTATAGCTCCATCAAATTTTTAGAATCTTCAAAATTTTCTTCATAAGTATTGCTTTGAAGTTTTTGCAAATATTCTAAATCTGCTCCCGCACAAAATGCTTTACCTTCAGCTTTTAAAATAATAACTTTTACAGTATTATCTGTTTCAGAAATTTTTATTATTTCTTTAAGCTCATTAACAAGTTGAGGATTTAAAGCGTTCCTTTTTAGAGGCCTATTTAAAGTAATATACGATATTCTATTTTTTATATTATGTTTTATATATTGCATTTTTTTTATTAGTTTAACTCTTATCATATTTAATTATTCTATACAATATTTTAATATCAATTAATTTAAATGCAAAAGCACTTAAAATTCCAAAAGTTAAAGTTACTGCCAATGCAACAGGACGATTTATTATGTATTTATTTGAAATATAAGCAGATAAAACAATCCATAATACAAATGCAAATATTGAAATAATTGATGTTATTTTTGGTTTAAAGTCAAAGATTCTGAAAGCAATATATATTTGAAGAATAGCTGTTAAACCTTGAGTTACTAAACTTGCAATTGCTGCTCCATAAGCTTTCAAATCTGGAATTAAAACAAAGTTTAAAACCAAATTTAAAACCAAACCTGTTCCTGCCATAATGTTCAGTTCCTTTAAATTCCCATTTGCAGTAAGCAATGTTCCAAAAATATATGATGAAGCAATTGGAATAAACCCAAGAATTAAAATCCCAAAAACTTTTGCAGATTCTTGAATATGTTCTTCATAAAAAACATAAATAATATCTTTTTTATAAAAATATAAGTTTATTGAAATAATTAGAGCAGGGATAACTAACAGTAAAAATGAAATTTTGACTAAATGTGCAATATTTTCTTTTTTAATCAGCATTTTTGAAAACATAGGCAACAACAATGTGGCAAACAAAAGAGCATATTGCGACGCAGCATCTAAAATCCTAAATCCGTGAGCATATATTCCAACTTGAATATCTCCATTTTCTAATAAGCGACCAATCATCACAGAATCAAGTCTTGTATATGATGTCATTAATAAAACCAATAAAGCATAAGGATAACTTTTTCTTAAAATAACTCTAAAAAACTGAAAATTAAAATATAGTTTTAAGCCGATTGAGTTTGATTTTATTATAAAAAAAGAAACTATAACAGTTATAATATATGAAGCAGACTGTGCATATAAAAGCCAATCTATTATAAAAGATTCTCTATGTTTTAACAACAAATAACCAACAAAAATAATCATTAATAATCTATCGAGAACAGACAATATACTATCAACTTTAAAAAGATGTAAGCCTGAAATACTTGAACGCATATATAAAATAAGCGAAAGTAGAAATTGATTTCCTGCCAAAATTAATAAAAACTTAATTTGTCTTTCATTATAACCTATAAAAAAAGCTCCTATTAAAATAAGAATTATATAAAAAACACCCAATAAAAACTTTAAACCTACTATATTTGAAAAATGTTTACTTAGAAGATGGTTATATTGAGCAATATTTCTATTATTATAATTTGTGATTCCTAAATCTAAAAAGATATTTAAAAGAAGAGAAAAATTGAATAACGCAAAATAAAAGCCATATTCCGAAGCTCCTACTGTATTTTGAACAGTCATATCAATACCAAAAATCCAAAAAGGCTTGATTAACAAGTTTAAAGACAATAAAAAAATAAGATTTAGGACAAATTTTTTTCTCAAAAGATAAAAGTTAAGAATTGTTAAAAAATAAACATCAAAAGTAATAATTATTTGCTTTCAGTTTTTAATTTTGTCTATTTATTTAATAAACTATAAAAAACACCCATACAAATACTCTGACACACAAGGACAAAATTATAAACCTGCATATAGATTACTTGCAATAGAAAGCAGGTGTTCCTATGTGCAAAACAACACAATTATTTTAAGTATAAATATCAATGCTACTTAATTTTATATTAATTAAACAAATTCAGACTCATTAACCTGTAAGCTCAGAAAATATAAACACCTATGAAAAAAACTTTTACACCCAAGTACATGACTAAAAATGAGTTTTTACCGTGCATCTTTAATAAATGCAAATTAAATTTAACTTTATACTTTTAAACTTTTAACTCTTTTAGACACATGAAAATTGTTGTAAATACTCGTTTACTAATTGAAAATAAACTTGATGGAATTGGATGGTTTACATACGAAACTCTCAAAAGAATAACAAAAAACCATCCTGAACACGATTTTTATTTTCTTTTTGACAGAAAATATTCCAATAAATTTATCTTCTCCGATAATATTACACCAATAATTATAAAACCACCTGCCAGACACCCGTTTTTATGGTTCTTATGGTTTGAAGTATCTGTAAAAAAAATATTAAAAAAACTTAATGCCGATTTTTTTATTTCTCCTGACGGATACCTTTCTTTATCCTCAAAAACCAAACAAATACCTGTAATACATGACATTAACTTTGTTCATCGCCCACAAGACTTACCTCTTTTAACAAGAAAATATTACAATTATTTCTTTCCTAAATTTGCAAAAAAAGCATATAAAATTGCAACAGTTTCTCAATATTCAAAAAAAGATATTGAAAAAGAATATAACATTCAAAAAGATAAGACCAAAGTTGTTTATAATGGTTGCAATGAAATCTATATTCCTGTTTCTGAAAACGTTAAAATTTTAACAAAACAAAAATATTCAGAAGGAAAAAATTATTTTATTTTTATTGGAACTTTGCACCCTAGAAAAAATATTGCACGATTATTTAAAGCATTTGAAATGTTTAAAGAAAAGTCTAATTCAGACTTTAAACTTCTAATTGTTGGAACAAAAATGTTTCTTACAAAAGACATTGAACAAGCATATTCTTTTTCAAAATTTAAAAATGATATTATTTTTACAGGAAGGTTAAGTTCTTATGATTTACACCATGTTTTGGCAAGCTCTTTTGCAATGACATTTGTTCCAATGTTCGAGGGTTTTGGGATTCCGCTTATAGAAGCAATGAATTGCGACATACCTGTAATTAGCTCAAACACAACATCTTTGCCCGAAGTTGCAGGAAGTGCTGCAATATTTGTTAACCCTAATTCTACAAAAGAAATTAAAGACGCAATGATAAAAATTACAGAAGATGAAATATTAAGAAAAAACTTAATTGAAAAAGGAAGAGTACAAAAAACAATTTTTAGTTGGGATAAAACAGCTGAAAAACTTTGGAATATAATTGAGGAAAGTTTCTAAATGATTAAAAAAAATAAAACAATATTAATTTCTCCCTTAAACTGGGGACTTGGACATGCAGTTAGAGATATACCCTTAATAAATAAGTTAATAAACGCAGGATACAATCTTATAATTGCAGCCGAAGGAGAATCTGCAAAATTATTAGAAATTGAATTTCCAACACTAAAACACATTAATTTAAGCTCTTTTAAAATAAAATATTCTAAAAAAAAATCTTTTACTTTTAAAATTATAATTCAACTGCCCAAAATTATAATTGGCATAAGAAAAGAACATTTAAAATTAAAAAAAATAATTCATAACCATAAAATTGATCTAATAATATCCGACAACAGGTACGGTTTGTATTGTAAAAACATTCCTTCTATTTTCATAAGCCATCAAATATTTATACAACTCCCAAAAAAACTAAAATTCCTTGAAAAAATAGTAGATAAGATGCACCAAAAAAGAATTTTAAAGTTTCAAAAATGCTTAATTCCTGATTTTTGTAGCGAAATAAATCTATCAGGAAATTTATCTCATAAATATAAACTTCCAAATAACTATTCATTTATAGGTATTTTATCTCAATTTGCTTCAACACAAAAAAAAGATATAAATTTTATTTATGATATTATGGTAATTATTTCAGGACCTGAACCTCAAAGAAGTATTTTCGATGCAATAATTACAAAACAACTAACCGGCACAAGTAAAAAAATATTAATAGTTTCCGGAAAACCACAAAAACATCAAAAAAATACAAACAAAAACATAACTAGAATAAATCATTTATCAAGAGATGAAATGCAAAAAGCAATAACATCTTCTAAAACAATTATAAGCAGAGCAGGATATACAACAATAATGGACTTAATTAAACTACAAAAAAAAGCGATACTAATACCAACTCCTGGTCAAACAGAACAAGAATATCTTGCTGATTATCATAAATATAAAAAGATATTTGTAATTCAAAAACAAGACAGTTTTAATATTGAAAAGGCTATAAAAGAAATACAAAAATTACAAGCAAACTTTACAATATTTAAAGATAACAAAAAAGAAGATTTTTTAGAAATTATAAAAAATATGTTCCCAAAAAAGTATCTTAATAACGAAAAATTTCAAACCCAATAAATAATAATCGTTTTATTATTTGGAGTTTAAAACAAAATTCATAAATTTGCACGCAGAATACGACAAGATAACGGCAAGGGGACTAAAAAGTCCCCTGTTTTATTGTAAAAAAATGATAACAAAAGATAAAATTACACAAATAATTGATGAGGCACTTAATTCAACAGATAATAATATTCAAGACAAAGATATATTCATTACTGAAATAAAGGTTTCATCAAGTAATAAAATCAAAGTTAACATTGATAGTTTTAATGGAATAAAAATTGACGATTGTGTTGTATTAAGTAAAATAATTGAAGGTAATTTCGATAGAGAGATTGAAGATTTTGAACTAACAGTTTCTTCTGCTGGGCTTGGAAAACCTTTTAAAGTTTTTAAACAATATAAAAAAAACATAGGTAAAACGGTAAAAATATTAACTATTGACGGAGAAAAACAAACAGGAAAACTAATTGAAGTTTCGGAAATAGATTTTACTATTGAACCAATTTTATCAAAAAAGAAAAAAAAACTTGCTAAAATTGAAAAAACAATAACTTATCAGTTTAAACAAGTAAAAGAAGTAAAAGTTGTAATAACATTTTAATACATTATGGAAAAATGGATAATCTGAATTTAATTGATACGTTTGCCAGCTTTAAGGAAAACAAAAATATAGATAGAGCAACAATGATGAATGTTCTAGAAGAGGTTTTCAGATCTACTTTTGAAAAACAATACGGAACATCTGAAAATTTCGATTTCATTATTAATATTGACAAAGGAGATTTTGAAATTTGGAGAAACAGAGAAGTTGTTGAAGACAATGCGGTTGAAGACCCCAATATGCAAGTTGCAATTAGTGAAGTTCACAAAATCGATGAAGATTATGAAGTAGGAGAAGAATTTGCAGACGAAGTTAAACTTGCCGATTTTGGAAGAAGAAATATTCTATCAATTAGACAAAATTTATCTTCAAAAATATTACAATTAGACAGAGATAATATCTATGAAATTTATAAAGATAAAATTGGAGATATTATAACAGGAGAAGTCTATCAAGTATGGAAAAAAGAAATGCTCATTCTTGATGACGAAGATAATGAAATGATATTACCAAGAACAGAACAAATACCATCAGATTTTTTCAGAAAAGGAGACACTTTAAGAGCTGTTGTTGAAAAAGTTGAAATGAAAAACAATACTCCTTTAATTATTTTATCAAGAACATCACCAACATTCTTAGAAAGATTATTCGAATTGGAAGTGCCAGAAATATACGATGGTTTAATAACTATTAAAAAAATTGTGAGAATTGCAGGAGAAAGAGCAAAAGTAGCTGTTGAGTCTTATGATGACAGAATTGACCCTGTTGGTGCTTGTGTAGGAATGAAAGGTGCAAGAATACATGGTATTGTTAGAGAATTACGAAATGAAAATATTGATGTTATTAATTACTCTGACAACTTAAAACTATACATACAAAGAGCTTTAAATCCAGCTAAAATTACAAAAGTTAAGATTATTGAAGAAGAAGATAGAGTTGAAGTATTTTTAGATCCGGATGAAGTATCAAAAGCAATAGGAAAAGGTGGTTTAAACATTAAACTTGCCGGCAAACTTGTAGGATATGAAATAGATGTTTTTAGAAACATTGATGAAGGTGAAATTGAAGAAGATGTTGATATAATGGAATTTGTTGACGAAATTGATGACTGGGTACTGGAAGCATTCAAAAATATTGGATGCGACACAGCAAAAAGTGTTTTAAATATTTCAAGAGCTGAACTCATTAAAAGAACTGACCTTGAAGATGAAACTGTTGATAGAGTTTTAGAAATACTTAAAAATGAATTTGAAGAAAATAAAGCTTAATGCTTTAAAAAATATTTTATAATTTAATACTGTTAATAAAGCAGTATATCATTTTTTTATCGAATCAATTTACTGATTCAAAATTAGTTACAATATTTATATGGCTAAGACTATTAAAGGTAAGAGACTATTTCAAATAGCAAAAGAGCTTAATGTTGGAAAAGAACATCTGATAGAACATCTTCAAAATAACAATATTGAAGTTGATAACAGACCAAATGCAAAAGTTTCGGCAGAAGGGTATGAATTGCTATTGAAAAAATTTAGTTCTGACAAATTAGTAAAAGAAGAATCAGAAAAATTAAGAAAAGAAAGAGAAGAAAGTATTATAAAAGATACTGAAACTGAGACTGTTCTTTCAGAAATAAAAGAACCATCAGAAAAAGTTAATAATACTATTGAAGAAAAAATTGAAGAAACTAAAGAAGAAATAGTTCCAAAAGAAACTAAAGAAGAAATAGTTCCAAAAGAAACTAAAGAAGAAATAGTTCCAGAAGAAACTAAAGAAGAAATAGTTCCAAA
>CAMZKL010000044.1 GCA_947311255.1 uncultured Chlorobiota bacterium
GTTAGGAGTAATAAGAGATGATAATACTCCTGACTTCATTAAAAATGTAATGGATCCAATAAAAGCACTTACAGGTATTTCATCACCTTTAAGAGCATTAATTGGATCCATTACATTTTTAATGAAGTCAGGAGTATTATCATCTCTTATTACTCCTAACTGAAGTTCTCCTTTAAGTTCTTTCCATTCTGGTTTAACTTCAATTTCAACATAAGCTTCGCCACCTTTATCAACAGCAGAATAGTTCATGTTTACAATTTTATCTCCTTTTGCCCCATATGATTTCATAATGAATTTCTTCATTTCACTTTTTGCTTGTTCAAAAGGAATAATATCAGAAATTTTAAAGAAAGCAGATTGTAAAACTGTATTTGTTCTGTTACCAAGTCCTATTTCTTTTGCAATTTTTGTAGCATCAATTGTGTAGAATCTGATATTTTTCTCAGCCATTACTCTTTTATAAGCTTCTGGCAAACGATTTACAACTTTTTCGGCATCCCAAGTTGTATTTAGTAAGAATGAACCATTCTCTTTAATACCTTCAAGCATATCATACTTATAAAGGTATGAAGAGTTTGAACAAGCAACAAAATCCGGTTGTTTTACTAAATATGTTGAACGAATTAAAGTGTCTCCAAAACGAAGGTGAGAAATTGTTATACCACCAGACTTTTTAGAATCATAAGCAAAGTATGCTTGAACATATTTATCGGTATTATCACCAATAATTTTTATTGAATTTTTATTTGCTCCAACAGTTCCGTCTGAACCTAAACCAAAGAATTTACCTTCGAAAGTTCCTTTTGGCACTGTACTAATTTCAGGAAGTAATGGTAGGTTTGTAAACCTAACATCATCAATAATACCAAGAGTGAAATGATCTTTTGGTTCGTTTCTGTCCATGTTTTCATAGATTGAAACAATCATTGCAGGAGTTGTATCTTTTGAAGAAAGTCCATAACGTCCACCAAGAATCATTGGCTCATTTTCTTTTCCGTAAAATACATCTTTAATGTCAAGATATAAAGGATCACCATTTGCTCCAGGTTCAGTAGTTCTATCTAAAACTGTAAGTCTTTTTGCAGATTTAGGAAGAGCTTCCATAAAATATTTAGCAGAGAATGGTCTGTAAAGATGAACAATCATCATACCTACTTTTTTGCCTTGTGATTGAAGATGCTCAATAGTTTCTTTTATTGTTTGAGTTACAGAACCCATTGCAACAATAATATGCTCTGCGTCATCATCACCAAAATATGTAAATGGAGCATAATTACGTCCTGTCATTTTAGAAATTTCTTTCATATAATCGTTAACTACATCAGCGATAGGCAAGTATAAATGACTTGCAGCTTCTTTAGCTTGAAAGAAAATATCAGGATTTTGTGCAGAACCTCTTGTTACAGGGTCAGTTGATGTTAGAGCACTATCACGGAAACGTTGAAGAGCTTCCATGTCAATCATAGATTTTAATTTATCTTCATCTGGCATTTCAACTTTTGAAATTTCGTGAGAAGTTCTAAAACCATCAAACATATGTAAAAATGGAATTCTTGTTTTTATTGCCGCAAGGTGAGCAATAGGGGCAATGTCCATAATTTGCTGAGCACTACCAGTTGCAAGAATTGCAAAACCAGTTTGACGAACAGCCATAACATCACTATGGTCGCCAAAAATTGAAAGTGCGTGAGCTGCAACGCTTCTTGCACTTACGTGGAAAACTGCAGGAAGTAATTCTCCTGCCATTTTGTACATATTAGGTATCATGAGAAGCAATCCTTGTGATGCCGTATAAGTTGAAGTTAAAGCTCCTGCTTGCAATGAACCATGAACAGCACCTGACGCACCACCTTCAGATTGCATTTCAGAAACGAGTACGGTGTCTCCAAATAAGTTTTTCTTTCCGTTAGCTGACCAAGTGTCAACATACTCTGCCATATCAGAAGATGGTGTAATCGGATAGATTGCAGCAACTTCACTAAACATATAAGAAACATGAGCTGCTGCCCAGTTTCCTTCACATGTTATCATTTTTTTATTTGCCATAATATAATAATTTAATAAAACTTCATTTTTAAAATAATTCACAAAAATAACAAAATATTAGAATAACATACAGTTTACTATTTTTTATATTCCTATTTTATAACATATGTATAGTTTTAGATTTTATATAAACACTTAACTGTCTTATTAAAAGTTTTTTAAAGAATTTAATTTTTTATTTATTAAAAGATCTTTCATATTCTTTATCAGAATATAGTTTTGCTTTATCAAAAATCCTATCAGTATATAAGATCCCTTCAAGGTGGTCTATTTCATGTTGAAATATAACAGCAGTAAACCCTCTTACAGTTTCTATAATATCATGCTTTTCATAATTATCATATTTTATAATTATTGAATCTGACCTATTCACAATTCCTTTATAACCGGGAACAGAAAGGCAAGCCTCCCATCCTTCTGATTTTGTAGGATAGAATTTTATAATTTCTATATTAAAATATACCTCAAAAGGTTCTTTTTCTTTATCAAACCTTTGTACCCAAACAATTCTTTTGTTTATTCCAACCTGAGGAGATGCTATTCCAACTCCGGGGTTTGATTTGTCATTGCAAGTCTCATACATTAGGGTTACCAGCTTTTTTAGTTTTTTGTCTTTTTTGCTTACCTTAAAATTTCTACTTTTAGAATAAAGAATTGTTGAGTCTAATTTATTTGAAACTAACATTAAAGGTATAATTTTATTTTCATATTTTTTTTTTATAATTTCTTTTTCAGGCATACTAAATTTTGCAATATTGCAACTTGTCATATAAAAAGAAATTGTAATAATAATGTATTTTAATTTTATCATGTGTCTATTTTTATTAATTCCAAAGGTCTCATAGATTTTTTGCAAAGGCAAAAACCACGCATATAGCCTTTTTTATTCTATTTTAATTATGAAACTTAGTCATTACCCTGAGTGTTAGACAATCATAATGAGCGTTTTATGTGTAAAAAAAAGTTAAAAGTTAGTTTGAATTTATAAAAGATGAACGGAAAAAACCAAATAATACTAAAACATTAATACTTTACATTTTTTTATATTATTGAATTTGGTATAAAAACTTACCAAACAAAAAACATCATTAAAATAAGACATAAACAACTTATTACCAGACAATTAAAAAGGATATAAAATCTACATTAAAGTGCTTTTTACATTTTATACAGCACTCATTATTCTCTATTTCTCTTTTTCTTTCTTCTTAAATAAAAGAATAGAATAAGTGCAAAAATAATTATAGGTATAACAATTTGCACAATTGCGGATAATTTTATTGTTTTATTTAAAAGATTTGAATGTTCCGCATCGGTATGTGGTGTCATATTTAACATATCTCCAGCTTCGGAAATTGCTTTCAAAGACAAATCTCCATCAGGTAAATCTTTATGACAAGAAATACATACACCTACACGTTCCATTTTTTCTCGCTGGTCTTGTGTTAGGGGAGAAGATAAATTCCAATGATGCCCAACAGTTTGAAGTTGCTTTCCGTCTCGTGTAACAATTTGAGATAAATCCATAGGAAGGTCTTCAATTGCATTAAATTGAATAGTTGAGCTGTCAGACAATAGTTCTCCTTCTGCATTTCTTAAATCGGCATATCTGTTACTATCATTTTTAAGCAAATATTTTCCATCATTAATTCCATAACCTAATGTTTTTGGGTTTGTATGGCATGACGCACAATCACGAGCTTCCTTAGTTACTGTGTGAGGTTGAACAGGAGACATATCAATTCCTCTTTGTCCCATTTCCCCTCCATTTTCAGTATTTGGTGGAGTTCTCCAAATTTTATTATTTATTATTGACTTTCCATCTTCTCCTATTACTGTTGTTATTTGTTGGCATCCAGGAATAAGAGGAGTTACTCTTCCTTCTCCATTAATTCCAAGTATTGGATCTTCCCAACGAGTATAAGACCTACTTTCTGTAACCTTTCCTTTTGTTTTTTTATATACTTCATTTTGAGCGGTTTCACAAGTTTCTCCGTTTGAAAAATGAGCATTTCCTGTTTTAATCCAATCAGTAGCTGTTAGTTGTTTTGAATAATCAACCTTAACATGACAACCATAACATTGTGGTGCCCATGTTGAATGGCATGAGTAGCATTCCATTTTGTCAATATGTTTTCCGATATTTACCATTGCTGTAATTGCTTTTTCAGGATGTTCCCAAGAGTTGTCAGCTGTCATTTTTTTAAGAACAGGAACTTTAAAATCCAAGCCTGAGGCAGAATGAACAATTACATTGGAGTCTTTCTTGACAACATTTCCATATGGGTTTCCTCTGGAAGTTAATAAATAACCATCTTCAACAGGATATACTGTTGAGAATTTTTTCTGAACATCAAGAAGTTCAGGTGTTAAACCTCTCGGTTCATTACTTAATTTCATGCCAAACTCATCTCCATAGCCAATTGGAAGTTCCCAAGGATATTTTTCGGGAGTACCGTGGCAATCTGCACATTCAGTTTCAATCTCTCCAAGTGTAGTGCCTCCAATATTTCCATTTCCGTGCACGGAAATTGTTGTATGACAATCTTGACACATTAAACCTCCCGCAGGATTTCCTTTCCTACTTTTTTTACTATGATGTGCATCATCTTGAATAAAATGATAACGTTTTCCATGAAGTTTATTTTGTGCACTGCCATCAACATTCCAATTTGTTGTATATGGTGTTTCCATCATTCCAAGAAATGATACTCCTACCCTTTTTCCTCTATTGTGGCAAGTTGAACAGGTTTCTGAAGGTATGCCGGAATAAGTTTTATCATGAACTTTAACTTTAGTTTTTCTTGAAGATTGGATTGAATGAACTAATGAATGACCAGGTAATTTTTTATTTATCATCTTATCTGAACCTTCGTAAAATCCATTGTCACTGAAAGGAATATGACAAGACGCACAACCCATACCTCTAAAATCGCCTCTTCTTTGCTTACCTCTAACTCCCACATGGCAGCGTAAACATTCTGTCCTTAAATAAGTTAGCACAGCTTGTTCTGGGTGTTCTTTTATGCTATCAACATTTGCTTCGGGCAACTGAATTAAACTATCAGGAAAATTATTAGGATATTCTTTTGCTAAATTGTGCATATATTCCTTATACCTTTCAGAACCAATTCTTGGTGTTTTCCCGTCAGGGTCATCAATATTATAATTTCCATAAATTGCATTTGTCCCTTCAAGAGCACCGCCCCAACCCCATAATGCTCCTTGAATTTTACCGGCTTCTGTTTGCATTAGGTTTCTGTGCAAGGAATATGTATGGTCTTCATGGCATTTACCACAAGTTTCTTCATAAGTCCAAACAGAACCTGGATATTTTATAAAATCTTTACCATGTGCTAAGCTCTTATTTGTTAATTCATTTGGGTTTCCTTTATGGCAAACTACACAACCATTTGGGTCTCCTTGTTGTTTCCCTAAATCATAAATTTGTTTTGCCATTTCGCTATCGTGTTCTCTGATTGGCTCAACTCCATTATGACAAATTAAACATTTTTGTTTTGGAGCAGGGAATGTGTCTGTTTTGTTAACAAAATTATAGTTAGGAATAATACTTTCATTGTTTGAAACAACTTTATAAGACATATCTACTACTTTCTGTTTATCAGAAAATAAAGAATATGCAACAAGTAAAATAAGAATTATTGCAAGAATATAAATAATAGATTTCTTCAATTTCTTTGTTTTTTAAATTAGTTTGTGTTTAAAAATAGAAACTTCTCCAAAAATCTAAACTTTTGGGAAATAAAATAAAAACTAAATATGTATAACCTCACCGTAAGCATCTGCGGCGGCTTCCATAATTGCCTCAGACATAGTAGGATGCGGATGAATTGTATTAATTATTTCATGTGCCTTTGTTCCCATTTTTTTTGCAAGAACAATTTCGGCAATCATTTCGGTAACGTTTAA
>CAMZKL010000045.1 GCA_947311255.1 uncultured Chlorobiota bacterium
AAGAAACTAAAGAAGAAATAGTTCCAAAAGAAACTAAAGAAGAAATAGTTCCAAAAGAAACTAAAGAAGAAATAGTTCCAGAAGAAACTAAAGAAGAAATAGTTCCAAAAGAAACTAAAGAAGAAATAGTTCCAAAGGAAGCTAAAAATGAAATAGTTCTTGATTCAATAAAAGAGGAAGAAAATATTGATGACTCTAAGAAAGAGAGTGTTAATATGAAAACTAATGATGATTTAAAAAAAGAAAAAACTAAAAGTAAAGAAGTTTTACCTGAAAAAGAAGACACTATTAAATCTGAAAAAACAGATCAAAAAACCAATTCCTTAAAAGTTAAAGGTAAAATAGATTTAAATGCAATAAATCAAAAAACAAAACCTGATAAAAAAACTGCTAAACAAAGAAAAGAAGAACGTCACAAAAGAAGAATTGCAAAAATTGAATCAGAAGAACTTGCCAAATTAAATAAACAAAAAAATGCTGAGCAAGAAGAAAAACTTAGACTTGCAAAAATAGAATCCGACAAAGAATTAGAAGCAAAAAAGAAAAAAGAAGAAGCTGAAAAGAATTTTATAAAAACAAAATTTCAAAAATTAACAGGCCCAAAAGTTCTTGGAAAAATTGTTGTTGAAGAAAAAAAGAAAAAAGATTCTAAAAAAACAACTCCCGGTGCAAAAAAAGCAGGAGTTGAAAACAGAAGAACAAAACGAAGAAAAAGAATAAGAAAACCTATAAACCCAAATACAACTGCAACTGCTAACAAAGGCAAAAAAACTTTCGCCAAAAAGAAAAGATACAAAAAGAAAGAAGAAGTAAGCCAAGAAGATGTTCAAAAACAAGTTAGAGATACACTAGCAAAACTAACAAATAAATCTAAAAAAACTTCTGTAAAACACAGACGTAAAAAAAGAGACGAAGCTCAACAACAAATTCAAGAAGATATTCAATTACAAGAAAAGGAAAAATCAATCCTTAAGTTAACTGAATTTATTTCTGCAAACGAATTAGCTAAATTTATGGATGTTTCTGTAAATAAGGTAATTGCCACAAGTTTTGAATTAGGTAAAATGGTTACAATTAACTCAAGACTAGATGCAGAAGTAATTGGAATTATTGCAGAAGAATATGGATTTGAGGTAGAATTTATTTCAGCTACTGAAGGCGTTGAAATTGACGATTATGAGGATAAAGAAGAAGATTTAAAACCAAGACCACCAATTGTAACAGTTATGGGACATGTTGATCATGGAAAAACTTCTTTACTCGATTTCATTAGAGACGAAAATGTTATCGCAGGTGAAGCTGGAGGTATAACGCAACATATTGGTGCTTACAATGTTAAAATGAAGGATGGTAAGAAAATTACTTTTCTTGACACTCCCGGACATGAAGCATTTACTGCAATGCGTGCAAGAGGTGCTAAAGTAACTGACATTGTAATAATTATTATTGCTGCTGATGACAAAAAAATTATGCCACAAACAGAAGAAGCCATTAACCACGCTAAAGCAGCAGAAGTACCAATAGTTTTTGCTATAAACAAAATTGATAAACCCGGAGCAGATCCTGAAAGAATTAAAAAAGAGCTTGCTGAAAAAAATCTACTTATTGAAGCATGGGGAGGGAAATATCAATCTGTTGATATTTCTGCTAAACACGGAACAAATGTTGATGCACTAATGGATGAAGTTATTTTAGCCGCTGAAATGCTAGAGTTAACTGCAAACCCAGACAGACCTGCAAAAGGAACAATTATTGAAGCTGAACTTGATAAAGGTAGAGGATACCTTTCTACTATTTTAGTACAAACCGGAACTTTAAAAATTGGAGATATTGTCCTTGCAGGAGCACATTCAGGCAAAATAAAAGCAATGTTTGACGAAAGAGGTAATAAAGTAAAAGAAGCTGGTCCATCAATTCCTGTTCAATTGCTTGGTTTAAACGGTGCTCCGCAAGCAGGAGACACTTTCTATGTTCTAAATACAGAAAAAGAAGCAAGAGAAATTGCTGACAAAAATAAACGCCTACAAAGAGAGCAAACTCTTAGAACTCATAAACATATAACTCTTGATGAAATTGGAAGAAGACTTCAATTAGGCAACTTCCAAGAAATAAATATTATTATTAAAGGTGATGTTATTGGTTCTGTTGAAGCTGTTGCTGACTCACTAATTAAACTTGGAAACAACGAAGTTCAAATAAAAGTTATTCATAAAGGTGTTGGTCAAATTTCAGAGGCTGATGTTATGTTAGCTTCCGCTTCCGATGCAATAATTGTTGGTTTCCAAGTAAGACCTTCTCTTAAAGCCAAAAAACTTGCCGAAAAAGAAGAAATTGACATTAGGCTATATTCAATTATCTATGAAGCAATTGAGGAAATGAAAGATGCAATGGAAGGAATGCTTTCTCCAATTATAAAAGAAGAGATTACTGCTACTGTTGAAATTAGAAATGTATTTAAAGTTTCTAAATCCGGTAAAGTTGCAGGTTGTTTTGTTCTTGACGGAAAAATTAGTAGAGACAATAAAATAAGAATTATTAGAGACGGAATTGTTAAATACCAAGGAGAACTTGGTTCTTTAAGAAGATTTAAAGATGATGTTAAAGAAGTAGTTTCCGGAATGGAATGTGGTTTAAATGTCGAAAACTATAATGACATTAAAGTTGGAGATATTATTGAATCATTTAGAGAAACTGAAACAAAAAGAAAGCTGTAATAAATTATATAAATTTTATAAAGCTCTGTTTTTCAGGGCTTTTTTTATAAAAATTTATCAAACACAATAAATAAATATATTGACACACAAGAGAATAACTATAATCTAGAACATAAATCTTTTGCACAACAAAGCAAGTGTTCATTTATGCGGAAAAACACAACTATTTTAGATAAAAGCATTAATGTAACTTATTAAATATAAGTTAATTATACAATTATAGACACATGAACAATATTACTCTTAAAAAAAATATAATTCTCAATGTTTTTCAAAAAAATAATTTCAAACAATTGAAATTTACTAATTTTGAAAACGAATTAAACTTTAAGATTATTTCATTTGAAAATGAAATCGAATTACTTCAAATAATAGACGAAATTTTCTTTAAACATAATTTAAAAGTTATTATAAAAATTAATAATCTAAAATTACTTTCAGGAATTGCAGAACGAATTGGATTTCCTGAATTAAATAAAGAACTAATCTCTACATTATATAAATTAAATAAAATAGGACTAGACAACTTCAAAGAAGAACTTATGAGAATAGGTTTTTCAGAAGATTCTGTAAATTTAACAGAAACAATCCTAAATCTTAACGGAACATATAACAACCAAATGCAATGTATTGAAAAATTTATTGGTGAAACAGATTCTGGAATTGATGGAATTGTTGAAATTGAGAAACTTTTCTCTTTTCCTAAAATTAAGCAATTCAAAAATAAAATTCAACTTGATATAACTTTATCTACTAACGAAAATAGTTTTTCTGGTACAATTTTTAAAATTGCACTTAAAGAAAACCAAAATATTACTTTATGCAAAGGTGGTACTAGTAAAGATTTTTTTAAAATATATTTTAAAACTAATGAAGTATAAAAAAAATTTAAACTTTTCTGTTACTAAGATAATCTTCCCATTTTAAAATTAATTCTTTAAAATTGGCAGGAAGTTCTGCTCTAAATTTTACTTTATCGCCTGTTTTTGGATGTTTAAATTCTAAAGTTTCTGCATGCAAAGCCTGATATGGCATTATCTTAAAACAATTTTGAATAAACTGTTTATATTTTGTATATCTTGTACCTCTTAAAATTTCAGTTCCCCCATACTCTAAATCACCAAAAATTGGATTTCCTAGATATTTCATATGAGCTCTAATCTGGTGTGTTCTACCTGTTTCAAGTGTACACTCCAACAAGCTGACATATCCTAAATATTTAATAACTTTATAATGTGTAACAGAATGTTTTCCATATTCTCCATTAGGAAAAACACTCATTACTTTTCTGTTTTTTAGGCTTCTGCCAATATGTCCCGTAATTGTACCTTCATTTTCTTTTGGAACACCCCAAACTAAGGCAAGATATTTTTTTTCAGGAACACGATTAAAAAACTGTGTTGAAATATTAGTTAGTGTTTCATCATCTTTTGCAATAACCATTACACCAGACGTGTTTTTGTCTAATCTATGAACCAACCCAGCCCTAATTTCACCACTTTTAAACATCTCAATATCACCAAGATAATACATTAACGCATTAACTAAAGTGCCATTTTCATTTCCATAAGCAGGATGAACAACCATCCCAGAAACTTTGTTGATTATGAGAAAATATTCATCTTCATAAAGAATATTTAATGGAATATTTTCAGGAATTATTTCAATCTTCTCAGGCTTGTAAAATGTCATTAGTTGAATAATATCATTTGGTTTTACCTTATAATTTGATTTTACCTCTTTATTATTAACTATCAAATAACCTTTTTCAGACGCCTTCTGAATTTTATTTCTAGAAATATTTTCAATTCTATCAACCAAAAACTTATCAATTCTTAAAGGAGACTGACCTTTGTCAGCTGTAAATTTATATAGTTCAAATTTTTCATCTTTTTTTTCCATACTATTTTTTCATTATCTCAATATCTGACATAAATTTCCAAATTCCTTTTTCATATTTTAAAGCATCAAAACTCAAATCAGGCCCGTAATACCTGTAATGCCCTCTCAACTCTTGTTTTGAAGGCGACAAATGATCCCAAATAATCATATCTTGTTTTTTATCAAATCTTAGCATCATACTAGACCTTTCATTATATTCAAAAACTATTCTTGATATAAATTTATTATTAAAATCAATTACATTTTTACCGAAAATTGGAGTTTCATCATCTTCCAAAAACAAAACATCAAGAATTCTTTTATTTGTAAAATTATCATTAGCATCCCAACCTAGCAAAACATAGTGCCTTTTTTTCTTATATTTTTTTGTAATTATTTTATAATAAACAGCACCATACCAATTTTCTGGATATACTTTATTTGAAGAATACTCACTACTAAGAGTCATATTATCATTAAGTTTCTCAACATAATCAACAATTCCATTTCTATCAAAATATTTAAGAAAACCAAAATATTTATATTCACTATTAGAATATTGAATTGCCCATGTTAATATGGAAATATAATTATCGTCAGATTCTAGTACATATAAATTTTTAACATCTTCAAAATCTTCAATGAAATTATGTTTTTCTTGCAAATAATCTTTCATATAAGTTAAAATTTGCATATTAATAATATTTTTAACTGAATCAGTCTGAGCAAAATATAACTTATCGAACAAAATTTTAATATCCGAAACTTCATTAAAATCTTCTTGCGAAAAAGACTTTAAATTACCAGAAACAAAGAATAAAAAGATAATTAAAATTTTTATAAACTGCATAATTTCATTTTTATAATAGTTTTATAAACGTAACAAAATGAACTTTCTTATATTAAAAAGAGTCAAGTTTAAATAAAACTGTAACAAATATTTAACAATATTCGTTTAATTTTTAAAAGCACAATATTAATTAAAGTTTATAAAAGACAGAATTATTTATAAATTTGGTGCTTACTTTTATTTAAGTATTTAATTTAAGAACAATTGAAAAAAATATTTTTTATTCCAATCATTCTACTATCAATACTTCAATCTTTCTCTCAAACAAATAGAATTGTTGAAATAACCGGGCAAATTATTAATGAAAAAAATAATTCCCCTGTACATTATGCAACAATAACTAACATAAAAAAAGGGAAGTCTTTTACCTGTGATTCGCTTGGTTTTTTTCATGTAACAATGTTATCTAACGATATTTTAAGAATTAATGCACTTGGTTTTGAAAAACAATATTTCACTTTAAAAGACACTGGAAATCAAGCAAAAATATATGTGATTAAACTAATTGAAAAAACTTATAAAATTGCAAATGTTGATATTTTTGATGCTAGATGGAAAGATTTCGAGTTTGAATTTGCACATACCGAAATTGAAAAACAAGAAACAAAAGAAAGAATTGAAAAATGGTTTTATAGCCTTATTGACCCCAAAGAATTAGCACTACTTACAGCATCTGCATCTATTGGAATTCCAATAAACTATAAAACAAAAAGTGAAAAACAAAAAATAAAAGTTAAAGAACTTGAACTTCAAGATATTGAGAATAGAATAATTGAATCAAAATATAATGCTGAATTAGTATCTGAACTTACTGGTTTAAACAAAACTGAAACCAAAAGATTTATGAAATTTTGCAGATTTGAAAGGAAATTTCTACTCCAAGCAAATGAATATGATTTAATTGTTGAAATAAAACATCAATTCAAAAGATATTATAAAATCCTGCATAGATAAAACCATCAAAATAATACATCATTTTTTCTGATTATACTAAAGTTCATATTAATCAATGCAACTTTCTAAACCACATAAGATTTATTTTGCTATACTCGTATTATTATGCTTCGCATAAGTAATTTATTCGTTTTTATTTAAAAGACAATGCAACACTCCCCTACTGCTGAATATAAATACAACATTTCATGTGTAGCATAATAATGCAGCTTAACACATTATTTATTAGCTAAGAAAAATAAAATTTAATAAATAATAGTAAGATTCATTCAAAGAAAATATTACTGAATATTATTTATTTAATTAAATTTTTCATATTTTTATAATTTCAAAAAAAAATCTCTACTTTTTATAATTTAGTAAAACGTTTTTGTTTTTTCTTTCAACTAGCACCTAAAACTAACAAGAACAAAACAATAATAATCGACATAAACATATAATCAACTTACTTAAAATAAATTAATTAGATAAACTTAGACACATGAAAAAAGCAACTTTTTTATTTCTATTCCTTCTATCATTATCATCATTTTCATATAGCCAATCAACAGGTTGTATCTATGGAGATTGTGTAAACGGATATGGAAAATATGTATGGGATACAGGAGATGAATACATTGGCGACTGGGTAAACGGACAACAAGAAGGTAATGGAACTTTAACTTATAAAGATGGAGGAAAATATACAGGAGAATTTGTTAACGGATATAGACAAGGAATGGGAACTTTTACATGGGCATCAGGAGTAAAGCACTCTGGACAGTGGATGAAAGGAAACCAACATGGCGAAGGTACATATATATATGCAGATGGTACTATTTCAACAGGTATTTGGGAAAACGGAAAATGGAAAGGAAAAATTGGAGAAGTTACAGGTTGTATTTATGGAGATTGCTCAAATGGTAAAGGAACATATATTTGGAAAAATGGAGAAAAATATAATGGTGAATGGAAAAATAATAAAAGAAACGGACAAGGTACAAATTATTTTGCAAACGGATTAAGGTATGAAGGAGAATGGAAAGATGATTTAAGAAACGGATTTGGAACAGATTTCAAAGTTGACGGAACAATTGAAAAAGGTCTTTGGGATAATGATAGATATACCGGCTCTGGCTCAAATAGTTATGGATGTATTTCTGGTGATTGCTCAAATGGATATGGAATATACACATGGGAATCGGGAGAAAAATATGAAGGATATTGGAAATTTGATGCCTCTTTGAATTATGGAAAAAGGCACGGATATGGTGTTAACTATTTTTCTAATGGTGCAAAATATGATGGAAATTGGGTAGAAGGAAAAAAACAAGGCAAAGCTACATATACCTATCAACCAGAATCAATTTATAAATATTACACAGGAGAATATGTTCAAGGAAACATGACAGGAGATGGAGTTTTTGAATATAAAGATGGTAAAAAATATGTAGGTGAATTTAAAGATAATTATTTTCATGGAGAAGGAACATTATATTACCCAAACGGGAAAATAGAATCGGGAATTTGGGAAAAAGATGTTTTGGTTAGAAAAAGCACTACCAAAGAAACAGGCTGTATATCAGGAAATTGCGAAAATGGTTTTGGAACTTATGTTTGGAAAACAGGTGGAAAATATATTGGCGATTTTGAAAACGGAAAACGAGACGGCAAAGGAACTTATACTTTTGAAAATGGAGATGTTTACAAAGGAGATTGGAAAAATGGAACTTATGATGGACAAGGCACTTATAAATTTAAATCAGGCTCAAAATATGTTGGAGAATGGGCAAACGGAAAATATAATGGAATAGGAACTATGTTCTATAAAAATGGAACATCAAAAACAGGCCTTTGGGAAAACGATGAATTTAAAGGAAAAGGCATAAAAAACTCATCTAAACCAGAAATCTCATGGATAACACCTACTTATACAAATTCAACAGAAGAACAAAAATTTATAAAAGCAAAAGTTTGTATAAAATCTGAAACCGATCTTCAAAATGTTCAATTTTATGTAAACGGAATAATAAAAGTTAACAATGCAACAAGAGGATACACAGTAGTTAATGCAAGTTGCGATTATACAGTAGAAAGAGAATTATCATTAGAAAACGGGAAAAATATTATTACTGTAAAAGTAACAAATACTGCGGGGACAGTAACTTCAGATACCAGAACAGTTATTGTAAAACAAGAAATTGTTACAACTAATCAAAAAAGATTAGCATTAATTATTGGAAATGGAAACTACACTATGTCGCCTTTAAAAAACCCTACTAATGATGCAAATGTAATTGCCAAAGAACTTAGAAATCTTGGTTTTGAAGTATTGGCTTTTACAAATTTATCTCAAAATGATATGAAAAAAAGAATTCGTGAATTCGGAAATAAACTTTCATCTCAAAAAGGAATTGGTCTTTTTTACTATGCCGGACATGGACTTCAACTAAACGGAGAAAACTATATTGTTCCTGTGAATGCAGTAATTAACAAAGAACAAGATGTTGAACTTGAAGCAGTCAACCTAAAAAGAATACTTGGAGAAATGGACTATGCAGGAAACGATTTAAATATTGTTATTCTTGATGCTTGCAGAAACAACCCTTTTGCCAGAAGTTTTCGGTCAGGAGGAGGAAATGGTTATGCATCTGTTAATGCACCAAAAGGAACATATATTGCATTTGCTACTGCCCCCGGTTCTGTTGCATCAGACGGAACAGGAGATAATGGACTATATACCCAAGAACTCGTAAAAGCATTAAAAAAACCAGGACTAAAAATAGAAGATGTTTTTAAACAAGTAAGAAATAATGTTTATAATATTTCTGGCAAACAACAACTAACTTGGGAAAACTCATCTATTTTTGGAGACTTTTATTTTAAAAGATAATTCATATAACAATAAAATTAACCCCGTCAGAGGTTAAAAACCCTGACGGTGGTTTCTTTCAACCTACATATTAACAATATTTAAAAAAATTGACCTTTATTTTTAATAATTTCGTCAAAAAATATTAAAACTGCTACGATTTTTATTAATTTTGCAGATATTTAATAAAAGAAATCTCTAAAACTTCAAAATTGAAACCTAAAAAAATATCACCATCCTTATTATCAGCAAATTTTTCAAATTTAGAAAAAGATATAAAAATGGTGGAAGAAGGCGGAGCACACCTTTTGCATATTGATGTTATGGATGGACATTTTGTCCCTAACATTACTATGGGACCTGTTGTTGTTGAAGCAATTAATGAAGTTGCAAAAATTCCGCTTGATGTACATCTTATGATTTCAGACCCGGATTATTATGTAAATGCTTTTGCAGATGCTGGGGCTGACTATATTACTGTTCATTCTGAATCTACAAATCATTTACACCGAGTTTTACAGAAAATTAAAGCAAGAGGAATTAAAGCAGGAGTTTCTTTAAACCCTCACACTCCACTCTCAGTTCTTGAAAATATTCTAGACAATGTTGATTTAATTTTAATAATGTCAGTAAATCCGGGCTTTGGAGGACAAAGTTTCATCCCAAATACAATAAAAAAACTTCAAAATCTAAAAAAAATGCTTAAAAAACACAATGCTGAACATATTGAAATTGAAGTTGACGGAGGAATTAAAATTGACAATATAAAAGAAGTTTCAGATGCAGGCTGTGATATTTTCGTTTCTGGTTCAGGAATTTTTAAAGCCAAAAATCCAAAAAAAATGATTTCTGAAATGATTAATACATTAAGCTAAAATAATTGCAACTTCACACCCTGACAACAGCTCCACTCAATAAACTATCTTCTTTTCACAATAAGCACCTCATTATCAGAAAATTCCATCCAGGCAAGGTCGTAAACATAGAAGAAAAGTTTTCCTCTACTATTTCGAATTATATGTGTATGATATTTAAAATTAAATTTTTTTTTATCAAGAACTAATCGGTTAACCTTTATTTGAGTTTTTCTTTTTCCAAGAATTTCAAGTAAAATGCTTCTGTTTCTGTGCAAAATTTTATTAATACTCCGAACTGCAACATCAGTAACACGCCTTAAATTAACATGATAATAATTTTTGCATTCTACTGAACAAAATTTCTTATCACTCCGACCTGTTATTTCAATATTACAAACTTTACATTTCATTTCTAACAGAAGTTCAATTATTAAATTTAAGAAAAAACTAATGATTCCAAAAACCTTGATTTTTCACAACCTCTAAAAGCGATTTTGAAAAATGAATATTATTTTCTTTTGTATATCTTTTTTCTGTAAAAACATGAGCCAAAGTTTTAGCACTATTTTCATTAACTATTTTTTTAATAAAGTCAGACTCTTCATACTCTTTATAAATTTTATTAATTTCTATTTCTGAAAAATCACGATACTCTTCATAATGAATTACAGCATTATTTGGAAGCCTATCCGTTAAACTAGGAGTTTCATCAGGATATCCCACAGTTAAAGTTGTAACAGGAATTACACCTCTTGGAAGTTTTAGAACATCAATAATCTTTTCGGCAGTATAATTAGTTGTTCCCATATAACAAATTCCAAGTCCATTTGCTTCTGCCTCTAATGCACAATTTTGTGCTGTTATACTCGCATCAATACTTGCTGTATAAAACCACAAAAAATTATCATACGCAGGTTTTGCACCTCTCAATTCACACCATTTATTAAATCTATTCAAATCTGCACAGAAAGTTAAGATTAATGGTGCCTGTTTAACAGCTTCTTGATTAAAATGCAAAGGCAACAATTCTTCTTTCTTGCTTGAATTTTGGGTAACTATAATACTATACGCTTGCATACTGCCGGTATTAGATGCACGAATTCCGGCTTCTAAAATCTTTTCAATTAATTCTTTTTCAACTTTTTTTTTCTTGTATTTTCTTATTGATCGATGATTTAAGATAGTATTTGTCATTTCTATATTTTTGTTAAACCCACTTTAAAACGGATTAAATTATCAAACTAAATTTTTAATTCCTTCCCTAATAACTTCAATTTCTCCCTTTGAGCAATCAACAACTGTTGATGCTTCAATTTTGCCATATCCACCGTCTATAACAGCATCAACAATTTTCATATATTTTTCATGAATTAATGAAGGGTCAGTCATGTATTCTATTATATCATCATCCGCATGAACAGAACTTACAAGAATAGGATTTTGCATTTCTCTAACAATTGTTCTAACAATATTATTGTCTGGAATTCTTATTCCAATTGTTTTTTTACTTTTCCTAAAAAAATTAGGAATATTATTATTTGCATTCAAAATAAATGTGAAAGGACCAGGCAAATTCCTTTTTATTACTTTAAACAAGCTGTTACTTATTGGTTTAACAAACAAAGAAACACAAGTTAGTTCTCCAAAAACAAATGAAAAATCTGCATCTTTTAATTTTACAGCTTTAAGTTTTGCAAGTTTTTCAACTGCTTTTTTATTATTCATATCACAAGCAATACTGTAAACAGAATCAGTAGGAACAATGACCAATCCTCCGTTTTTTAATATTTCAACAGCTTTGTTAATTTGCCTTTCAGCGGGATTTTCTTCGTAAAGTTTCAATAACATATTTTAAATTTTTGGCAAAAATAAACTATTATGTTATGAAATAATGATTTTTGTAGTATTTTTCATTTAACAACTGCATCATAAAGTTCTACATATATCTTTAATGTTTTCCAATCTCTCATCAATCAATCAAACCAGTATAAAAATCATTTGTTTTTATTTGTCTTCATGTTTTTAAAAATAACACCAAAAATTAAAACTAAAGAAGAAATAATAAAAGCAGGAATAAATGAAGACTTATTACTAAATTGTTCGGGAGAAACTGTACCCCAAATAAAGAAAGACAAATTTACAACAAAACCTGTAAATAAACTATAAAGTGCTTGTTTTTTATATTGCAATACATCTTTTTTAATTAAAGCATAAAAAGTTACAGGAACAAAAATTACGATACTTGCAATTCCTACAACCATTAAATCAACAATATTTGGTAAAAAAAGAGCTATAAAAAGTGCTAAAATCCCAAAAAACATGGATATTATCCTTATGCTTTTTTGAAGTTTTTTAGAATCAAATTTTTCTTTTATCTTTTTTCTTCCTGCGAAATCTTTAATTGCTGAAATTGAAATAACATTTAAAAAACTATCTCCCGAAGACATTAATGCTGCCAATAAACCAACCACAGCAAAACCCAGTATCATAGGAGAACTATGTCTGCTTAAGAAAGAATATGCAACATCAGCAGAATTTTCAAGAGGGGTATCCAAAACAACTTTTAAGGTCATGCCAATTAAAGGAAAAATTATATAAAAAGGTAACATTCCTAATCCTGAAAATATACTAACTCTTTTTGCAGTCCTTTCATCTTTTGCTGCAAGAACTCTTTGCCAAATATCCATACGTATTAATACAGAATGTGATAAAAACAAAGGTAAAGCAATTAAAAACACAATACCTAAGGATGTACCGTTAAGCATTTCTTTTGGAAGCTCATTTAATCTTGTAAGTTGTTCAGTATCAGTCCAAATTCCTGGTATAAAAATAAAAACAATCATTAAAACAATAATAATAAACTGTATTAAATCAGTAACAATTACTCCAGCCATTCCTGCAAATGCCGTATAAGTAATAACTATAATACTTGAAATAATAACTGCAGGCAAAAAACCTATTTCAAAAGCAAAATTTAATAAGGAAGCCATACCAACAAACTGAGCAGCAAGTAGAAAGAAAAAAATAAAAATATTTATTCCATTCATTAAATATGAAAACATTTTTGAATATCCATCAGTACTATTGCCAACATATTTATTATTAAGAAATTGAGAGAATGAATAGATTTTTTTTCTCCTTCCTTCGGAATTTATTTGTCCTGCAAAGCGAGATAAAATAAAGAAACCTATAACATAAGCAATTCCAATTCCCACAGCAGCAAAACCAGACTCATACCCCATTGCCATTAATCCCATTGAAGTTCCGCCTCCAACAAATGTTGCAAGAGTTGTTGCAACAAGCGGAAAAGTTTTTGTTTTCCTGTCGTTTACTAAATAACTTTCTAAATTTCCTACTTTTACGTATTTTAGAGTAAAATAAATTATTAAAACAAGGTATATTAATAGCCAAAATAAAATCCAATTCATAATTTCATATTTATTATTAAAAAACAAATATAGAAAAGTTGCTTATTCTGTTATTATAAAAAAAGTTAATATTCCTTAAATTTGGGCATACACAACCATTTCATGTAAAAAACTACAATTATAAAAAAAGGTAAAATGTAATATAAAGAAACTTTATGATTTAATATATTATTGAACTTCAATGAATTGAAAAAACAAAAGTAATGTGTTAAAAACATTTTTTGTTTATATTAGATTTAAACCTTTTTTGTTTAAAAATCAGGAAAAAAAATATATAAACTGTTATTTGGCATATATTATATTACATATATTTTGTAATTTTGTTTTTTTAAGAAATTTATTTAAAAACTTAATAAAATATTATGGAATACAGAATTGAACATGATACAATGGGAGAGGTAAAAGTACCTGCCGACAAATATTGGGGAGCACAAACACAACGCTCAAGAGAGAATTTTAAAATTGGAGATTCTGGTTCTATGCCAAAAGAAATTATTAATGCATTTGGATATTTGAAAAAAGCTGCTGCTCAGGCAAATAATGAATTAGGAGTTCTTTCAAATGAGAAAAAAACACTTATAGAAAAAGTATGTGATGAAATTATTGCAGGGAAATTAAATGACCAATTTCCATTAGTAATTTGGCAAACAGGTTCCGGAACTCAATCAAATATGAATGTTAATGAAGTTGTTTCTAACAGGGCTCATGTAATAAATGGAGGAAAACTTGGAAAAGGAACAAGCCCTGTTCATCCTAATGATGATGTGAATAAATCACAGTCTTCAAACGATACATTTCCAACTGCAATGCACATTGCTGCTTATAAAATGCTTTTAGAAAACACAATACCCGGAATTGAGAAATTAAAAGATACACTTATAAAAAAAGTAAAGAATTTTAAAGATGTTGTAAAAAATGGACGTACACACTGGATGGATGCTACACCTCTAACTTTAGGACAAGAATTTTCCGGTTATGTTTCACAAATTGAGCATGGACTAAAAGCTCTAAAAAACACTCTTCCGCACCTAACTGAACTTGCACTTGGGGGAACAGCTGTTGGTACCGGTCTCAATACTCCAAAAGGTTATGATATTTTAGTTGCAAAAAAAATAGCAAACTTAACTGGTTTACCATTCATTACTGGAACAAATAAATTTGAAGGTTTGGCTGCTCATGATGCAATAGTTGAGTCTTCCGGAGCATTGAAACAACTTGCTGTTAGTTTAATGAAAATTGCTAATGATATTAGAGTTATGGCATCTGGCCCTCGTGGAGGAATTGGGGAATTAATTATACCATCAAACGAACCGGGTTCATCAATTATGCCAGGGAAGGTTAATCCAACTCAGGTTGAAGCACTTACAATGGTTTGTTCTCAGGTAATTGGAAATGATGCTACAATTACTATTGGTGGAATGCAAGGACATTTTGAACTTAATGTATTTAAACCCGTAATGATTCATAATTTCTTAGAATCTGCAAAACTTTTGGGTGATGCTTGTGTTTCTTTTAATGATAATTTGGCTATTGGAATTGAGCCAAATCATGTTGAAATAAAACATAAATTAGAAAATACTTTAATGCTTGTAACAGCTTTAAATACTAAAATTGGATATGAAAAGTCTGCAAAAATAGCTAAAAAGGCTCATGCAGAAAATACAACATTAAGAAAAGCAGCTATTGAACTTGGATATGTTACAAACGAACAATTTAATGAATGGGTTGTTCCCGCTAAAATGATTGGTTCTTTGGATTAACAATGAGTTTTGTGAGAAATTAACCTATATTATTCATATATTTTCTTTTTAGGAGAAAAAGTTTAAAATTTTGTTGCTGTATCTAAATACTATAAAAGGTCTGCAAGAAAGTATCAGTAAAATAAAAATGAACTTTGTTTAGAAATATCAGCTTAAATATGAGCTAATTTAACTTTTTTTATTTTTCTGTTAATAAGAATTTTAAATAATCAAGCAAATTACTGGTGGTAGTATATATAAAAAAGCTGTCCAAATATTAAATTTAGACAGCTTTCTTTCTTCTTGTGTAACTAATATGCATTATTAGAAAAAAAATTTGTTAATTAGTTGATTATAAGACAATAATATTACTGCCATTTTGCAAAAATATTCACACCGACACTTTTTGGAGTGGACTCAAATCTATTTATAATCCTTATAAGTTCTATTCCATTACTAAAATTTTACAGTAGCCTGAACACTCAAAATATTTCCAGTATTGTTTAAAACCTTCTGAGCATTATCGTTTCCAGGAGCTTTAGAATCTCTAAAAGAATAGTTTAAATCAATTCTTGTAGCTCCTTTAAAGTGATATGAAAGACCTATTGTAGTCGTTTTAAAAACACGTTCA
>CAMZKL010000046.1 GCA_947311255.1 uncultured Chlorobiota bacterium
ATAAATGAACTTCACAAAAAAGAACTTATAAAACTTGAAATAACTGATAGTTATTTTAATATGAAAGAAAAAATTGAACCTGTAATGCACATTGTTGAAACAGCAAAACAAGCAATGGAAAAAGCAGGAATAAAACCTATTATTAAACCAATAAGAGGAGGAACTGACGGTTCAAAATTATCATACATGGGACTACCCTGCCCTAACATATTTACAGGAGGGCATAATTTTCATGGAAAATATGAATACATATCAATACAATCAATGGAAAAAGCTGTTGAAACCATTGTCAATATTTGTGGAATTGTGCATGATAAAAATTATTAGGAAACAAAATATCTTATAGAATACAAACAAAAAGGAAAAGTAAAAGCAGAATATGGAAATAAATACAGCTAAGCTTTTTCCAAGTGCTATTTTTTCAGAAAAAAAACAAAATTGGGAAAAATCTGTTAAAATTGAAGAACTAAAAGATAATTATGATGCTTTTATGACTGAAATTGACAAATTTGCTAATAAAATAAAACAAGAATTTGAAAAAAATAATTAGCAATAAAAATTATATAGTAATAATCAGTTATTGTGAAACAGAAAAATAAAAAAAATAATTAAATAGAACAATATATAATATGGCATTTTTAGACAAAATATTAAAAACATTCCTCGGAGACAAATCAAATAAAGACATCAAAAAGTTGATGCCAATTGTTGAAAAAACAAACGAAGAGTTTGAAAAATTAGCAACAATTTCAAATGACCAATTAAGAGAAAAAACCAATGAATTAAGAAAAGAAATTAAAAGTTTTTTTAAGAAAGAACAAGATGAAATAAACAATTTTAAAGCTGATATCGAAGCAGATAAATTTGATATGCTCCAAAGAGAAGAAGTTTACAAAAAAATTGATAAACTTGAAGAAAAAATTGATATAAAAATTGAAGATAAGCTAACAGAAATACTTCCAAAAGCATTTGCAATTATTAAAGATACTGCTAGACGCTTCAAAGAAAATGACAAAATTGTTGTTACTGCTAGCGATTACGACAGAGAACTTTCCCCTAGTAGAGAAGACATTATAATAAATGGAGACAAAGCAACTTATCACAACAAATGGCTTGCCGGAGGAGTAGAAATAAAATGGGAAATGGTTCACTACGATGTTCAAATTATTGGAGGGATTATTTTACATGAAGGCAAAATTGCCGAAATGGCAACAGGAGAAGGAAAAACTCTTGTAGCAACATTGCCAGTATTTCTTAATGCACTAACAGGAAGAGGAGTACATATGGTAACAGTAAATGATTATCTTGCAAAAAGAGATGCCGAATGGATGGGAACACTCTATCAATTTCATGGAATGAGTGTTGATTGTATTGATAAACACCAACCAAATTCAGAAGCAAGAAGAAAAGCATACAGAGCAGACATTACCTTTGGAACAAACAATGAGTTCGGGTTTGATTATTTAAGAGATAATATGGCACTCAGCCCAAACGACCTTGTTCAAAGAAGACACAACTATGTTATTATTGATGAGGTAGATAGTGTTTTAATTGACGATGCAAGAACACCATTAATAATTTCAGGTGCAGTACAAAGAGATGGACAATCAAAAGACGAAGAACTTTTTAAAGAACTAAAACCAAAAGTTGTTCAATTATACCAATCTCAAAAAAAACTAGTCTCAAATCTTCTTACAGATGCAAAAAAACTCCTTAAATCTGACGATAAAAAAGAAAGAGAAAAAGGAGGAATATTACTTTTAAGAGCACACAAAGGTCTGCCTAAAAACAATGCAATTATTAAATTTTTGAGTGAAGAAGGCATGAAAACAACAATGCACCAGACCGAAAATATTTATTTAGCGGAAAATGCAAAACGAATGCCTGAAATTACAGATGATTTATACTTTGTAATTGAAGAAAAAAATCATTCTATTGAACTTACAGATAAAGGTATAGATTTAATCTCATCTGAACTGGAAAATAAAGACTTCTTTGTTTTACCGGATATAGGCAGTGAAATAGCAGACCTAGAAAATTCCGATTTATCTGAAAGAGAAATTCTAAAAGCAAAAGACGATTTACTTGCAGATTATTCTACAAAAACTATTAGAGTTCACGCAATAAATCAATTACTAAAAGCATACGCACTATTTGCAATAGATGATGAATATGTTGTTATTGACAATCAAGTAAAAATTGTTGATGAACAAACAGGTCGTATTATGGAAGGAAGAAGATATTCTGATGGTCTTCACCAAGCAATTGAAGCAAAAGAAAATGTTAAAGTTGAAGCATCAACACAAACATTTGCAACAATTACGCTCCAAAATTATTTCAGAATGTATCACAAACTTTCAGGAATGACTGGTACTGCTGAAACAGAAGCCGGAGAATTTTGGGACATATATAAACTTGACGTAACTGTTATCCCTACAAATGTACCAATTATTAGAGACGACAGGATTGATAAAGTCTATAAAACTAAACGTGAAAAATACAATGCTGTTATATATGAAATAAATGACCTTGTAAAAGCAGGCCGCCCTGTTTTGGTAGGAACAACTTCTGTTGAAATTTCAGAATTACTCAGTAGAACTCTGAAAATCAGAAAAATAGAACACAATGTACTTAATGCAAAACTTCATAAAAGAGAAGCCGACATTGTTGCAAGTGCAGGAAATGCAGGAATTGTTACAATTGCAACAAATATGGCAGGTAGGGGAACTGACATAAAACTTTCAAAAGAAGTAAAAGAATCAGGAGGTCTTGCAATTATAGGAACAGAAAGACATGATTCAAGACGTGTTGACAGACAATTAAGAGGTCGTTCCGGAAGACAAGGAGACCCTGGTTCATCTCAATTCTTCGTTTCTCTCGAAGATGATTTAATGAGAATGTTCGGATCAGATAAAATCTCAAAACTCATGGACAGAATGGGGCTTGAAGACGGAGAAGTTATTCAACATTCAATGATTTCTAAATCTATTGAAAGAGCTCAAAAGAAGGTTGAAGAAAACAATTTTGGAACTCGTAAAAGACTTTTGGAATATGATGATGTAATGAACTCTCAAAGAGAAGTTATTTACAAATTAAGAAGACACGCATTACACGGAGACAGACTTACAGTTGATCTTGCAAACATGATTTACGATACCTGTGTTAGTGTTGTTAATGAACATTATGGTGGAAATTATGAAGACTTTAAAATGGATTTATTCCGAACTCTTGCAATTGAACCTCCTATAAACGAAGAACAATTTAAAGAAACTAAAATTGACAAAATTACTGAAACAATTTTTGATGTTGTTGTTGAAGACTATAAACGAAGAAAAGATAATATTATAGAACAAGCTCTTCCTGTTATTAAAAATGTATATGAAACAATGGCGGGGCAATATAAAAACATTGATGTTCCAATTACTGACGGAATAAATGTTTATCATATAATTGTAAATCTTGAAAAAGCATACAAAAGTAAAGGAAAAGATGTGGCAATAGAATTTGAAAAACAAATTGTACTATCAACAATTGATGTTTCTTGGAAAGAACACTTGCGTGAAATGGACGATTTAAAACAATCTGTTCAAAACGCATCTTATGAACAAAAAGACCCTCTTTTAATATATAAATTTGAAAGCTATGAACTCTTTAAAGGAATGCTTGACAAAAACAACAAAACTATTGTGAATGCTCTTCTTAAAGCAAAACTACACACACAAGATGCAGGAGACATTCAACAAGGTAGAGTTCAAAAACTTGACATTAGTAAATATGATACTGAGAAAGAAGAATTTTCAAGAGGAGAACAAGGACAATCGCAAGGACAAGGACAAGAAAAAAAGAAAATTGAACCAGTAAGAGTTGGCAAAAAAATTGGCAGAAACGATATCGTGAAAGTTAAATACAAAGACGGTAAAGTTGTTCAAGGAAAATACAAAAAATTAATAATTGCTATTGAAAATGGTGAAGCAGTTTTAATTGAATAATATCATAAATAATTGTGTCATTAAATAATTAAATTATGAAATGGAAAGGCAGACAAACAAGTAGCAATATCGACGATAGAAGAGGAAGAAATGTAAGAAGAACTAAACGTGTAGGCGGAGGAATGACTATTACGGGAGTTATTATTGTAATTATTTTCTCTTTAATTACAGGTCAAAACCCACTTCAACTATTAGATGGAACAGGAGGAGGACAACAATCTTATGAGCAATCTCAACCCAATGTAACAGGAGCAAACGAGGAACTTGCTCAATTTGCAAAAGTTGTTTTAAAGGACACAGAAGATGTTTGGGAGAAAATTTTCAGAGAACAATTAGGACAAAGATACGTAAAACCTGTAATGGTTATATTCAACGGTCAAACTTCCGGAGTATGTGGTATTGCCGGTGCTTCAACAGGCCCATACTATTGTCCGGCAGACCAAAAAATTTATATGGATCTTAATTTCTTAAGAGATTTGAGCAGAGACTACGGTGCAGCAGGCGATTTTGCAATTGCATATGTTATTGCTCACGAAGTTGGGCATCATGTCCAAAATCTTAATGGTATAACTGAAAAAGTTCACAGGCAAAAAAGTAGATTAAGCCAAAAAGAATACAATAAATTATCTGTAAAATTAGAACTTCAAGCAGATTTTTTAGCAGGAATGTGGGCACATCATGCTCAGAAAATGAAAAATATTCTTGAAGATGGAGATATTGAAGAAGCTATTGGAGCTGCAAGTTCAGTTGGTGACGATAAATTACAAAAAAAAGCACAAGGATACGTAGTTCCGGATGCTTTTACTCATGGTTCTTCAAAACAAAGAGTTGAATGGTTTATAAGAGGCTTTAAATATGGCAAGTTTGACTATGGCAATACTTTTAATTAAGAGGACTTCTAAAAATTAAATCGCCTATAAAAAATTCTTAAAATCTTGATGCTAATGAATTTTTTGAAGTCCCCAGAAGTTTACATCTTCATAATTTTAACAGCTTCAATTTCTCCTTTTTTATATGATTTTATAATATAAATTCCAGTTCTTAAAAAGCTCAAATCTATTTTTTTATTATTTTTAGGAATTAATTCAACAACACTATTTCCTTGAACATCAAATATTTGAATTAGGTCATAAGTATTAAGGTTTTCAATAGTAATTTCGTCAATTACAATAGTTGGCTTCACAGTTAACATCTCTGAATATTGTGTAACTATACTTGTATAATTACTTCTCTTGGCAATACCAATTGGCTTAAGCGAAGAATTTGCAACAGGAGTAACTTCAAACATAATATTTTTTCCTGCTTCCATAGAAGTTAAAATATATGTTGTATCATTTGCTCCTTCAATAGCTTCTGTTCCTGCTCCGTTAATTGCCTCTGCGGTGTACCATTGATA
>CAMZKL010000047.1 GCA_947311255.1 uncultured Chlorobiota bacterium
TACTTATGTAAAAGATTATAAAGAAATTAAAGATTTAAAATCTGACAAAACAATTTTAACTTTAGAAGAAATTAATTCTGTAATTGTTGCAACAGGAAACAAAGAAATAAAATATTTTCCTTACTGGAATTATTCTTGGTTAAACAAAAACCAACTTAGTTTTCAGTCCGGTGGAAATTATTATATTTATAATATAAAAAATAAGAAACTTGATTTAAGTATAATAATTCCCAAAAAAGCAGAGAATATAAATCGTTGTAAGGCAAATAATTATATTGCATACACTCTTGATAATAATTTATTTTTTTTAGACAAAAAATCTAAAACATTTTCTGTTACAGGAGATAAAAATAAAGGAATTGTTAACGGAAACTCATATACTCATAGACAAGAATTTGGAATTGATAACGGTATTTTTTGGTCGCCCAATGGGAAGTTTATTGCTTTTTACAAAAAAGATGAAACTATGGTTGCAGATTATCCGCTTGTTGATATAACTACAAGAATTGCAACATTAAAAAATACAAAATACCCAATGATTGGTGAAAAAAGCGAAGAAGTAAGGCTGGGAATTTATAATTTAAATACAAGAAAAACAGTATTTGCAGATGTTACAGATTTTACAAACGAAAGATATTTAACAAGTATAACTTGGGATACCAACGAAAAATATATTTATATTGGAGTTTTAAACAGAGAGCAAAACCACATGAAATTGAATAAATATGATGCTCTTACAGGAAAATTTATAAAAACTTTATTTGAAGAAAAAAATAAAAAGTGGGTTGAACCGGAACATCAATTAATATTTACAAAAGGTCTTGAAAATCAGTTTATTTGGTATAGCGAAAGAGGTGGATTCAATCATTTATATTTATATAACACAGAAGGAAAATTATTAAAACAACTTACAAAAGGTAACTGGATTGTAAAAGATTTTTTAGGTTTTGATGAAAAAAATAAAAATTTTTATATTACATCAACAAAAGACAGCCCAATTGAAAATCATTTATATAAAGTAAATTTTAAATCAGGTAAAATTCAAAAAATAACTTCTGAAAAAGGATTTCATAATATAACACTTTCAAATTCAAAAAATTATATTTATGATGAATTTTCCAATATATCAACTCCAAATTCAAATAAAATTATTGATAAGAATGGAAAAACTATTAAAGAAATACTTATAGCAAAAAATCCTTTCAAGGAAAAAAACTATGAGTTAGGAAAAATGCAAATAGGAACAATAAAATCTGCTGACGGAAAAACAGATTTATATTATCGCCTTATAACACCCCCAAATTTTAATGCTTCAAAAAAGTATCCTGTAATTGTTTATGTTTATGGAGGACCTCATGCACAATTAGTAAATAACAAATGGCTGGGAGGAGCAAGATTATGGAATTATTATATGGCACAAAAAGGATATGTTATTTTTACACTTGATAATAGAGGATCTGCTAACAGAGGATTTGAATTTGAAAGCATAATACATCGCCAATGCGGGCAAGAAGAGATGAAAGACCAAATGAAAGGTGTTGAATTTTTAAAAGATTTACCTTATGTTGATGCAGATAAAATTGGAGTACACGGATGGAGCTATGGTGGCTTTATGACAACTTCATTAATGACAAACTATCCGGAAACTTTTAAGGTTGGCGTTGCAGGAGGTCCGGTTATTGATTGGAAATACTATGAAGTAATGTATGGAGAACGATACATGGACACACCAAAAGAAAATCCAGATGGCTTTAAAGAAACAAGCCTTTTAAACAAAGCTGATAAACTTAAAGGACGGTTATTAATGATACATGGCTACCAAGACCCGGTTGTTGTTCCACAAAATAGTATTGATTTTATTCGTTCGTGTATAAAAGAAGGAACAGATTTAGATTATTTTTTATATCCTGAAAGTGAGCATAATATGCGTGGCAAAACAAGGATTCATTTAATGAAAAAAGTTACTCGTTACTTTGATGATTATTTAAAATAATTTGACATTAGTTCTAAAAAATAATGTTAATTAGTTTTTATTTATATTTTTGTAATAATTCAAATTTTATTTAATCAATTAAATTATAAGTTATGTTTAAAGGTCACCCGAAAGGATTATATGTTGCTTTTTTTGCCAATATGGGAGAACGTTTTGGTTTCTACACCATGATGGGTATATTAGTTTATTACCTAACAGGAAAATACGGTCTATCTCCTACAAAAGCTGGTTTGATATACAGTATTTTTTACGCATCAATCTACGGTCTTGCACTAGTAGGTGGGATTATGGCAGATAAAACAAAAAATTACAAAGGAATAATTATGATTGGACTGGTAACTATGCTTGCTGGTTATTTTTTAATGACCCTTCCAGGATTAGGTTTAGTTTTTACAGTTTTCTCTTTATTTGTTATAGCATTCGGAAACGGCTTATTTAAAGGAAACCTTCAAGCTGTTGTAGGTCAGCTATATGACAATGAAAAATACGGTCATTTAAGAGATTCTGCTTTTAGTGTTTTCTATATGGGTATTAATATTGGAGCTTTATTTGCGCCTCATGCAGCTTCCGGAATTATCAACTGGTTTATAAAACACCAAGGATTTGAAAGAAATGATTTACTTCCTTCTTTAATTCATAAATTTAATGCAGGCACATTGTCAATTGCAGAAAAACTAGACTTACAAACAATAGCAAACAAAGTTTCTAATTCAACAATAACAGACTTATCTACTTTCACACAACAATATCTTGATGCGTATGGAACAGGATTTAACTACGCATTCGGTGTTGCAGGTTTAACAATGATAGTCTCATTATTAGTATATGTTTTCTTTAAAAGAATGTTACCTGATGTTAAAAAAGAAATTGCAAGTGGCGAAAGAATTATTGAAATTTCTAAAGAAGAAACTAAACAGAGATTAACTGTATTATTTTTAGTTTTTGCAGTAGTAATATTTTTTTGGATGTCGTTCCACCAAAATGGTTTAACGATGACTCTTTTTGCTAAAGATTATACAGTTCAAGAAGTTGGGAAAGGGGCATTCACTCTTTTTCATGTATGGTCTCTTGTTTCAATAATAATTGGATTCTATGGTTTAATTACCCTTCTAAGTAAAGGAAGTTCAAAAACTACAAAAATGATAGGAGGATTGTTCTTACTTGGAGGAATTGCAGCAACATATTGGTTTTATTCTTCTTTTGAGAGTACAAATAAATTCTCGCCTGAATTATTCCAACCTTTTAATCCAGCATTTATTGTAATACTAACTCCTGTAGTTGTAGGAATTTTTACTTGGCTCAGGAATAGAAAAAAAGAACCTTCAACTCCTAAAAAAATAGGAATTGGTATGATTCTTTCTTCTTTTGCATTTTTGATTCTTTTAATAGGTTCACTCAGTTTACCAGCTTTTAAAGAATTAACTCCTGAATCGCCAAGAGTTGGAGTTCAGTGGCTTATAAGTACATACTTTATGCTTACGGTTGCCGAATTATTTTTAAGCCCAATGGGACTTTCATTTGTTTCAAAAGTCTCTCCTCCTAAATATCAAGGAATAATGCAAGGTGCTTGGCTGGGAACAACAGCAGTAGGTAATCTTTTCTTGTGGATAGGAAGTTATTTTTATGAAAGAATTCAAATTTGGCAAGTTTGGTTAATTTTTGTTATTCTTACAATTATTGCTGCCGGCTTTATTTTTTCTATAATGAAAAAACTTGAAAAAGTTTCATAAAATATTTAAAGGAACTTCTAAAAAATGCGAACTTTTTAAGTTCGCATTTTTTTTTGCATAATATTTTAAAAAAAAAGAATATCTAATATTAAACATATTAACTTTGCCGAGCAGTCGGTTGTTCTGTCGCTGTTTCAAATTTATTTTGAAAAAGAGGAAAGTCCGGACAACACAGAGTATTACACTTCCTAACAGGAAGATGCTTGCGAGAGCATAGTAAGGAAGAAGAAAATAACCGCCAAATTTATTTTGGTAAGGGTGAGAAGGTGAGGTAAGAGCTCACCGGTGTTGCAGGTAACTGTAACAGCCGTTCCTCTTGTAAGTTGCAATCTCATGTATATCGGCACTTTAGAACTACTCGTTTTATGCTGAGGGGTTGAGAGCTAAACTTATAATGCGAATTATAAGATAGATAAATGACAGAAACTTAAACAAGTTTTTAAGTACAGAATCCGGCTTATAGACCGACTGCTTTTTTGTAATTTTCAAATAAAAAAAATGATAAAAATAACAGAATCACCAAGAGATGCCATGCAGGCATTAAAAAATATTATACCTACCAACAAAAAAATTGAATACATAAACGAACTATTTAAAGTAGGTTTTGACACAATTGATGTTGGAAGTTTTGTTTCTTCAAGAGCTGTTCCTCAAATGAAAGATACATCGGAAGTTTTAGAAAGTATAAAAGAAAAATTTAACACTAAAATTTCTGTTCTAGTGGGAAATGAAAGATATGCAGAAATTGCATCACAATACAGTATTGTTGATTATATAAATTATCCCTTTTCAATTTCAAATATATTTCAGAAAAGAAATATGAATGCAGATTTGAATAAATCAATAAAAACTGTTGATAAAGTATTAAATATTTGCGAAAAATATAATAAAAAACCAATTATTACTATTGCTGTTGCTTTTGGAAATCCTTATGACGATGATTGGGGAATTGACATTTTAATGGACTGGTTAGAAGTGCTTTATAGTATGGGAATAAGATATTTTCCTCTTGCAGATACAACAGCTTCGGGAACTTCTCATCTAATAGGACTAGTCTTCTCAAACGTTATTAGAGAATACCCTTATGTAGAATTTAACCTACATCTTCATACTAAAAGTGAAGATACAACAAATAAAATTGAAGCTGCCTATAATGCTGGATGCAGAAACTTTGATACTGTTTTTAATGGAATGGGAGGTTGCCCTATGACAGGAAAAGAATTAATTGCAAATTTAAATACTGTTGATTTTATAAATTGGTTAAATACAAATAAAATCTCTCATAAAATAAAAAACAGCTTTTTTGAAAAAATAATCAAAAAAGCTGATAGTATTTTTATATAAAATAAAATTAATCAAATGTAAAACCAACGATTACAGCAACACAACCACTTTCTGGCTTTTTCTTTTTGTCAGACTGTCTTGGAACTTCAACCGAAATAATTAAATTTTGATTTTTATCTGATTTAAAATCCCAACTTTCCATTTTTGTTTTATTACTATCATAAAGTACGTGTCTTTGAAAATTAGTTACTTTAAAATTCAGCTTTGGCATATTTTCAGCACCAACAACAACAATTCTATAACTGCGACCTTTAAAAAAAGATTTATAAATATCAACATCATCCCCTTCTCTTAGAGGAAGAGCATTAAACCTTGCTTCAGGTATGTATTTTCCTGTATCTAAATATGTGAAGCCTTTATGCTTAACCAAATCAATACATTGAGCAGAAGAATTATTGAAAAAAATTAGAGAGATTGCCAAGACAGCAATATATTTTACAATATTTTTAGTCATGCTTATTTTTTTTGTGTAGTTGGGATTGATATTATAATTAAACAACATAATTCATTCTAACTTCTGTAATTAAGTCGCAGAAATTCTTGAAATTCTCATCCGTCATATTATCTTCAAGCAAAATGTATGCCTGATAAATATTATTTATATCTTTTTTCAAAGAAATCATTGTTTCATCTTTATCAACATTTTCTAATGCTTTTGTCATTAATTCTAATGAAATTTTTTGGGCAAGAATACTCTCAGTTAATTGTGCATTTGTTTTAGGAGAACCTTTAGATAATGAAACTGCAATATGTTGTGCCTCAACCCAACCACCAATTAGAATCATTGTAATTGCTTTTGAACGATTATTTTCTCTAAGATAAGCATCTGTATTCATAAATGATTCATTTATAATTCGAATCATTTCATTTTTATTAAGTTTCGTATTTTTTATCATATCTAAATGCCTTTTTTCAATGGAATTTGTTATTCCCAGTTCCTCAGACATTCCTTTTACAACATCTAAATAATCATAAGTAATTTGTTCTTGTTCAAATAGACTTGCATAACTTAAATCAGCTGTATATATTCCAATATTTAGTGCTATTTTTGAGTTTGTATTATACTTATCTGCATGAAATGTTGGATTAATTATATCCTTATTAAAGTAAAGGTCAGGATTATCAATAAGCATAACAGCCATATCGGAAGGTGCAAGCATTGAAATAAGTATCTCTTCTCTTATATCAGAGAGTTCAACAGTTTTGCCTTCTAATTCGTCTTTATTAGCATCTTCTCCTGATTTACAGTTTGTTAGAAGCATAGATGCTAAACCAATAAATAAAATTAAAGTGTAAAATGGCGTGTTTTTCATAGGTTGATATTTTTTATTGAAAACACAAATTTAATTAAAAAAGTATTTATTAAAAATAATTATGTTGTTTTTTGATGAAACACCAATATTTTTATGTCAAATCACATATAATATAGGACATAAAATACCGTAGGTTAACCTGTATTAACTATTATGCTAAACATAATAAAGGTTCATAAATTAAATAAACATACATTTGTAATACTTATTAACCATATATATAGATAAGATAGATTTGGGTTATTATTTTCATACAAGGCACATTTTTTCTTTTCTGTAAACCCTTTGTATTATTCCAATACCGCAATAGTATTTTTTGCCTCGTATCAAAAAAAGAAAAAACATATGAACTACAGCATAATAAAATGGGTTAATCCTTTTTTGAAAAATATAATACATATCAATTTGTCCTATGTGTAGGTTTTATATATTTGCTCTTTATAGAATTAAAATGTAATTTTGTAGGACAAGCCATTTTAAGATAAAATTATATTTAATTTTAATAATTATTTATCGTTTAAATAAATAAAAATCAACAAAATGAAATTAAACATTAAATCAAAAATATTAATATATACTTTTTTAACTTTAGTTTTTGTTTTTACCTTATTATATGTTTTGTTATATCTTAATATATTTTCAGATTCAAATATAATTTCTGTGAAATTTAATATTCGCTTTCTAATAATATCTCTTTTAATCATTATCTTTTCCTTAAGCATTACATGGTTTATTATTAGTTCTTATTTTAAACGGCTAAAAAAAACTTCATCAGTATTAGAAGCAATGGCAATTGGATTTGTATCTAAAATTAAAAATTTAAATACTAATAAAGATGATGAAATCTCAAAAATTAACAAATCTATAAATACTATAAATTTTAATTTGGATAAAACATCTCAGTTTATAAAAGAAATTTCTGCTGGCAATTTTGATTTTGAATATAAGGCATTAACATCTGATGACAGTATTGGAAACTCCTTGGTTAAGATGAAACAAAGTTTTCTTGAAGCGAAAGAAATTGAGAAAAAAAGAAAAGAAAATGATGAAAGGCAGAATTGGGCAACAATTGGAAACGCAAAATTTTCTGAAATTATTCGTGAACATTCTGATAATATTGAAGAATTGGCATATGAGATAATTAGTGATTTGGTTAATTATATTGGAGCAAATCAAGGCGGTTTATTTATTATAAATGAAGATGAAAAAGGAGGTAAAATTATTGAATTAACTGCCAGTTATGCATATGGAAGGCGTAAGATGCTTGAAAAAAAAATTCCATGGGGAACAGGTTTAGTGGGAAGATGTATTCTTGAAAAAGAAACAATTTTTATGACAAAAATCCCACAAAATTATCTTAAAATAACCTCTGGTTTAGGAGAAGAAAGACCCGCAACACTTTTAATTGTACCTTTAATTTTCCACGAAAAAGTTTATGGTGTTGTTGAACTTGCTTCTTTCAAAGAAATTGACAAATATAAAATTGATTTTACTGAACAAATTAGTGAAAGTATTGCATCTGCAATATCAATGGTTAAGATTAACGTGAGAACTGCAGAATTACTTCGAGAAACAAAAATAAAATCAGAACAAACGGCTTCGCAAGAAGAAGAGATAAGACAGAATATTGAAGAAATGCAATCTGCAACTGATGAGTTAAATATAGAAAATCTTAATATATCGAATAAGTTAAATGCCTTAAATTCTGTTGCTTATACTGCAGTTTTTAATAAAAATGGACGAATTAAAGATATTAGTCCCGGTTTTTTAAAATTACTTAAAAAAGAGAAAGAAGATATTATTAATAATTTTCAAGGAAGTTTTAGTTCGGAACCACAAAATGAAGAGGCATTTAAAAACTTTTGGCGACAACTTAGAAGAGGAAAAACTATGGAATCTCTTCAAGTTATTAAAATAGGAGATGAACTAATTAAATTATTCAGTACTTATATCCCAATTGAAAACTCTGATGGAAAAATTGAAGAGGTTGTTAGTTTTGCAATTAAACAATAATAGTGAGGTATTTTATAAGATTATCATACAGAGGAACAAATTTTCACGGTTGGCAATACCAAACAAATGCAATCTCAATTCAGGAAGTGTTAGAGAAAGCTTTTACATTATTGCTAAAAAATGAAATTAAAGTGTATGGTGCAGGAAGAACTGATGCAGGTGTTCATGCAATTAATTATATTGCACATATTAATGTAAATGAGGAAATCTCAGATATTCCTCGACTTATTTTTAAAGCAAATAATTTTATTAGTAAAGATATTGTTATTCATAATATTTTTGAAGTAAAAAACGATGCTCATGCAAGATTTTCTGCAATTTCAAGGACTTACGAATACAGATTTCATACTTATAAAAATCCTTTTATAAAAGACCAATCCTTTCAAACTTTTACAAAACTTGATTTTAAAAAAATGAATCAAGCAGCACAAGTATTGTTTGATTTCATAGATTTTACAAGTTTTAGTAAACTTCACACAGATACAAAAACAAACAACTGCAAAATAATACAAGCGAATTTTACTGAAAGAAATGAGCAAATAATTTTTACAATTGAAGCTAATCGGTTTTTAAGAAATATGGTTAGAGCAATAACAGGAACATTAATTGAAGTAGGCAAAGGAAAATTAAGCATTCAAGGGTTTAAAAATGTAATTGAAAGTAAAGACAGGTCAAATGCAGGAGTTTCTGTTCCTGCTCGTGGACTGTTTTTGATTGAAATTAAGTATCCTCAAAGAATAGATTTGAAATGATTATTGCTCCAAAATTCTAACTTCTGTTCTTCTGTTGAGGCTTTTACCTTTGTCTGTTAAATTTGTTGCAATAGGCTGAGTTTCTCCATAACCTTTTGCAACTAATCTTTTTGCAGAAATCCCCTTTTTTATTAAATAATTTTTAACTGTTTCTGCACGCTTTTGCGAAAGTTTTTTATTCGCTTCATCATCTCCGTCACTATCTGTATGTCCTGCAAGCTCAATTTTTAGAGTTTCTTTATAACTCATAAATTCTGCAAGTTCGTTTAAAGATTTAAAAGAACCTGATTTTAAACTTGCCTTGTTAGTATCAAAATGAACATTTTTCAATGTGTAAGTTTTGGGAAGTTCATACATTATGCTTAACTCAAATTCCATATCATAATTAGAATCTGCAACATCTATTGCCATATAATTCATATCTTGGTCAAAAGATTTTATTTTTATTTGATATTCTGAACCGTTTGGCAGTTTAATCTTAAACTTTCCGTTTTTATCTGAAATTTTTGAATAAACTTTGTTTGTTTTTTTACTTACAAAAAAAATTTTATCCCCAGGGCTTATGTTTTTATCCATATCTGTTACCCTAACATCGAGAGTTGAATAGAATGTTGAGTCTTGGGAATAGGCAGAGAATGAAATAACTATTAAAAGGATTATTGAAATATTTGAAATTGTTTTCATAAAAATTGAATTTGTTTTTTCAAATATACAAATTTTAAATTAAATCATTGTAGTTCGACTAATTTTAAAATTTACAAACAAATTTTAATTTTTAAATCTCATAAAGTGTATTGAAAAAGAAGTTTGGGTTAACCCAACAAAAAAGAAAAGTTTAGTGTATAAAAAAATGTCATCCTAAATAGATGACATTTTTTTATTTGTTTAAAATAACAATCTAAAAATCATAGATATTATAAGATGTGTATCCTTTAATTCCAGAACTTTTTTCAACAGTGCTACTGCTTGAAGATTGAACATAAGTATTAATAGGAACAATATTTATACTTGAACCTGTGGAGTTTATTTCAAAAACTCTCCAAGTATTTCCGCTTCCAGTTGTAAATGCAGGTGCAATAAAAGTGTGGATTTTACCTGTATAGTCATATACTTCAACTTTTGTAGGAGATGTTTGAATTTGGGCACCTCCTTCTACAGATTGCTCACTATAATTAAATATTGAATACCTATACATACCATTTAAGAAATTATTTATTGTAACAGTTTCTGGCCCATAGCTTGAAGTATCATCAACATCAAGAGAAACATTGTCAGCATTTTTATGAGAGTAATAAATATGAAATCTTTCGCCACTAGCTAATGGTCCAGTTAAATGAGAATCTAAATCGCTTGGATTTTGTCCCCAAGTAAGTACTACTCTTAATTCTCCTTCTTCTATTACTTCAACAATTGTTGATTGTTCCAGTGAGTTATTTCCTGCATTTATTATAACATTAACAATGACTCTTGTTGTGAAGCCATCTGCAGAAATGGTACATGTAAAATTACCAGTTGGACCGTTTTCAAAACTATAATATCCTGATGCATCTGTTACAACTTGAATTTCAATAATCATATCATCAGATGATTTATTATCATTAAATGCAAAACTAACTGTTGCATTTTCAAGTCCTTCTCCTGTTTGAGAGTTGATAATTCTTCCTGAAACATTTGCATTTCCTAAAATAGTAATATTTTTAGAAGTTTCACCGTCAATACTAACATCTTCACTACTTTCAACATATCCTTGTTTTGTAACCTTTATGGAATAAGTTCCGCTTTTTATACCACTAAAACTATATCTTCCATCAGAATTTGATGTCGTGGAAGAAACCTCAGAGTCTGCACTGTAAAGTTTGATGACAGCATTACTTACTGCTGTTTCAGTACTGTTTATAACTGTTCCTGACAAATCGTAACTTGGTTCATCTTTCTTGCAAGCAGAAAGTACAACAACACTTAAAATAAAAAGTGTTAAATAATTAAAAAGTTTGTTTTTCATTTTTTTATAGATTTATTTGTTAATAAAAAATTTAATAGTACAAAAATATGTTCTTTTTTGTTTAAAATCAATGTTTTAATTGATTTTTTGCAAGCATTTTATTTTCGTTGGAAATTAATCTATATTCGTTTGCGGCTGACATTTATTCGTTTTTAACGAAACTATCTTAAACTTTCAAAAATGATTTTTGCAGTTCTTTTTGAAGCACCTTTTCCTCCAAGTTTTTTTCTCATAAGTTCAAAATTATTTAGCATATTTGCTTTGTATTTTTTATCTTTCAATAAAAGATTTAACTCATTAGAAATATTTTCAACAGTCATTTCGTACTGAACAAATTCTTTTATAACTTCTTTTTGCATAACCAGGTTTACCAAAGAAATAAATTCTACTTTCACTATTTTTTTTGCAACTTTATATGAAATATAATCACCTTTATAACAAACAAGTTCAGGAATATTTAAAATTGCAGTTTCCAAAGTTGCAGTTCCAGAAGTTACAAGGGCTGCTTCTGAGTGTTTTAGTAATTCATATGTGTTATCGTAAACAAGTTTAATATCTTGTGTGCTAATGTGTTCTGCAAATATTTTTTTATCAAGAACAGAAGATTGAGCAACAACAAATTGATAATCAGGAAATTTTTCAGCTATTTTTAACATAATAGGAAAGTTATGTTTTATTTCTTGTTTGCGGCTTCCTGGCAATAATGCTATTATTTTTTTCTCATTAAGATTATACTTTTTTTTAAATTCAAAAATGTCTGATTTTGAAATGTCAATTGCATCCATAATCGGATTGCCAACATATTCAACTTGATAATCAAATTTTTTGTAAAAAACTTTTTCAAAAGGAAAAATTATGAAAAGTTTATCTATATATTTTTTTATTTTATGAACTCTTGATTGCTTCCATGCCCATATTTTAGGAGAAATATAATAATATACTTTAAATCCTTCATTATGTGCAAATTCTGCAATGCGAAGGTTGAAACCTGGGTAATCAACAAGAATTAAAACATTGGGGTTATATTCGGCAATATCTTTTTTTATGAATTTTATATTTTTAAGAATTGCCGGAAGATGAAGAATAACATCAATAAATCCCATATAAGCAGTTTCCTTAAAGTGCTTAACTAATTTCCCTCCGTGTTTTTGCATTAAATCGCCACCAAGATAACGAAATTGGGCATTTTTATCTTCTTTTTTTAATTCTTTCATTAAATTTGAAGCATGTAAATCTCCTGATGCTTCTCCTGCAATCAAATAATATTTCAAAATTTCTAAGTTTTTTTTTTAGATTCAGTTTTATTCTATCTTTTTATATTCTTAACTTAAAATTCCCCAAACAACTAAAATTCCTATTACAGCAACTACTGCAATAAGCCCTTTTACAGCTTTCATCATTTTATAGTTTAGAAACAAATAGAAAAGTGGAAGAACAGCAATTGCCCCACCTTTTAGAGACATTAAAACTCTTGCTCTCAGTAATTTGCCTATTCCATTGTTTTTAAAAAAAAGTTTATAGTGTTCCCAAACATTATAATCGGATGCATTTGCATAGATAATAACTGTTGTAACAATAAAAGCAACGATTAGGCCAAGAGAAACTCCTGTTATAAAAGTGTCTAATTTTGATTTGAAAATAAATTTCATAATAATAAAAGCTATTTATGATAAAAAACACACAAAATTACTAATTTATTATAATTTTGGAGTCTATATGGCAAAAGATAATTTTATATTTGGTACAAGAGCAGTTATTGAAGCTGCAAATTCAGATAAACAAATTGAAAAGGTTTTGATAACTCGAAGTAAAGATAATGAATTGCAAAATGAGTTATTACAAGTTTTAAGAAAGTATAAAATACTTCATCAATTTGTGCCTTTTCAGAAAATAAATAGAATTACAAAAAAAAATCATCAAGGAGTTTTAGCATTTATTTCTCCTGTAAAATTTTATGATATTGAAGAAATTACAACAAGAGTTTTTGAAGAAGGAAAAAATCCTTTTATAATTGTGCTGGATGGAGTTACAGATGTTAGAAATTTTGGTGCAATTGTTAGAACTGCTGAATGTGCGGGTGCAAATGCAATTCTTGTTCCAGAGAAAGGTTCTGCTCAAATAAATGCAGATGCTGTTAAAACATCGGCTGGTGCATTGCATAAACTTCCAATTTGTAGGACAATAAGTTTAAGAAAAACACTTGAAAATTTAAAAAATAGTGGGATTAAAATAATTTCAGCTAGTGAAAAAGCTGAAAACAACTATTATTATTCAGATTTTAAAGTTCCTGTTGCTATTGTTGTAGGAGCAGAAGATGAAGGTGTTTCAAAACCAGTGATTTCAATATCAGATGAGTTTGTAAAAATTCCTATTTTAGGAGAAATAAAATCTTTAAATGTTTCAGTTGCGGCATCTATTTTGATATATGAAACTATTAGACAAAGAATTAATTAATTTACTAACAAAAAATATACAATTATGAACAGATTTTTAACTATTTCAGTTATTTCTTTTTTTGCAATTTCAATACTATTTGCTTTACAATCTTGCGACAGTAAAAAAACAGTTTTAAAAGATGTGCCAGAAGATAAATTAGATAAATCTTATACTGTAAAATTAAATGAAAAATTAGTAATTGAATTAGCTGCTAATCCCACAACAGGTTTTAAGTGGAGTCTTGAAAGCAAAATTAAACCCAAGATTATTAAAGAAATTAAAAAAGAATATATAAAAGATTTGACAATGGGAATAATTGGTAGTGGCGGTCATGAAGAATGGACTTTTGAAACAAAAAAAGCAGGAGTTTTGTTTATGCATTTTAAATATTTAAAAGAAAGCGGAGAAACAGACAAAGAAAAATATTTTAAAATAACAGTTACTGAATAACTCTCATTATTTTATAAATTTATTTAACCTTAAAACTATGTATTATGAAAATTTCAAGACTTATTATTTTTCCTCTTTTATTTATTTTTATATTAGAAAGTTGCGACAGAACACCAAAATATGAAGATGTAAATGCTTGCTTTGCTGTAAGTGGAGATATACATTATATAAATACAACAGTAAATTTTGTTGACTGCTCTCAATATGCAGAGGAATATGAATGGAATTTTGGTGATGGAACAATTTCTAATCAAAAAAATCCATCTCATGTTTATATAACTCCGGGTATCTATCAAGTTATTCTTAAAGCGTATGGCTATAATTCAACAGATAGTTACACCCATGCGGTAACAATTCAAGGCTCTACTGATTTAGATATTTTAGTTATGTTTGACGGAACAGAAGATGTTGTATCTAATTGTGAAATTGTTTTATATGGAAATCATACAGACTGGGAAAATCTCACAAACCCAATTACTGACCCTCCTGTTTTAACAAATAGTTCCGGAATAGTAGTATTTACTGATTTGGAACCTGTTGTATATTTTATTGATGCTTTTAAAGATGCTGGACCGGGATTTTATCAAAATATTAATGGAGAAACTGAACAATTGGTTGAGAATACCGTAAATGTTTATAATGTTTATGTGAGATATTTTACGGATAACAACAAAAACAATAAAAGAATTTCAATCTCTAAAATTGAAAAATCTTCGAAAGAAGAACATGAAAGGATATTGAAAAAACAAAAAAGCAATAAATAATATGATTTAGTAGTTATAAAAAAATACGGAGATGCAATTATTGTATCTCTGTTTTTTTAAATAAAAAGTAACAATAGTTACAATATAATAAATTAAAAACAAATAAATTTGTGTGTATTTTAATTTTACTAAGTAATATTATAAGATTTATAAACAGTATATTTTTCAAGAAAAGATATATAAAAATAGATTAAAAATAAATCTTGTTTTTATTTTGCAACTTTTTTATAAAAACGAATCTAAGAGTATTTAGTATAAATGTAAATTAACTTTATACTTTCAAATTTTTAACTTTTTAGACATATGAAACACCAACGACAAAGATTTTGACACCCAAGGGCATGACTATAACCTAGCATCCAGATTACTTGCAGAAGAATGCAAGTGTTCCTATGTGCTGAGCAAAATAAGTAATATCAACA
>CAMZKL010000048.1 GCA_947311255.1 uncultured Chlorobiota bacterium
ACAGGAACTCATTGTGCAGAGCCAACAATGAAATATTTTGGAATAACAGGAACAATTAGGGCAAGTTTTGCAATTTATAATACAAAAGAAGATATTGATAAATTAATTTTAGCTTTGCAAAAGGTGAAAGTGATGTTTGATTAAAAATAAAAAAGACCCTGCGGGTTTTCAAAACCCGCAGGGTCTAACAAAAATAAAAAAATGACAATACAAGAAGTACAAAATCAAATAATTGAAGAGTTTGAAATTTTTGAAGATTGGATGGACAAATACGAATACATCATAGAACTAGGTAATAATTTAGAGCCTTATGATGATAAAGATAAAACCCCATCTAACCTTATACAAGGCTGTCAGTCAAGAGTTTGGCTAAATGCAAAAATGAAAGACGCTAAGATTATATTTTCAGCAGATAGTGATGCGATAATAACAAAAGGAATTATTGCAATATTAATTCGTGTTGCAAATAACAGAACACCAGAGGAAGTAATGAACCTAGATTTTAACTTTATAGAAAAAATTGGATTACGTGAAAATCTTTCACCAACACGTGCAAATGGATTAGTTTCAATGATAAAAAATATGAAAGCCTACGGAATGGCTTTTCATGCCAAAAATAATGTATAACTCTAAAATTTATAATTATGAAGAACAAAATATTCATTGCAATTTTTGCAACAGCAGTTCTTTTTACAGGTTCATGTAAAAAATTATTAACTTTTGAAATTTCAGATAGCACAACAACAACTATTAACATTATTGGGCTGCCAATTGGACTTTTTGATATCCCAACTCCACCAATTACAACAAACTCAGAAGAAGAATTTGCACAAAATGATACAAAAGTTGAACTTGTAAAAGAAATAATATTAAAACAATTAGACTTAACAATTACTTCACCAAGTGATAAAACATTTTCATTCTTAAAATCAATAGAAATTTATATTTCGGCAGATGGCGAAGATGAAACAAAACTAGCATGGAACAATGATGTGGAATCTTCTGCAAAAAGTATTGAGCTAAATTGCACAAGCGAAGCTTTGGACAGATATGTTAAAAAAGAAAAATATAAATTAAGAACAAAAGTAACAACAAAAGAAACATTGTTTAATAAGGTTGATATAAAAATAGATTTTAAATTTCAAGTAACAGCAGATCCTTTGTAAAGTTTTAAATTAGCGTGTATATTTGAGAATTAATTTTATATATAATTTTTATAATATGAAGAAAACAGCAATTATTGTATTAATTTTGATGATGATTATTTCATTTTCCTGTAAGAAGGAATATAAATTTTATAGTTTTTATATTACAAAAAGCATTGAATTTTCTATACCTATTGATGCAACAAGTAATTTTGAAGACATTCAAACTGTAAATTTAAAAATAGATAAAAAATTTGAAACTGAAAACACAAAAGAAAGTTTGGTAGAAGAAATTACAATTGAAGAGGTAACAATAGACGGAGGTTCATATTCTTACTTTCGCGACAATGATTTTAAAGTGTTTATTTCAAGTGAAAACACAAGCAAAGAGTTACTTGCGAGTAATGAAGGGATTACTTATAGCTCAGGAACAGCGAAACTTAAGGTTTCGGAAAATTCCATGAAAGAGCACGTAAAAGCTTCAACTATAAGTATAATAACAAATGGAACTTTAAATAATTCTCCTGAATCAAGTGTAAAAGCTATTTATAATATTAGATTCAGAGTAAAAACTTACGTTAAATAAAAAAAATGGAAACAGATATATTACAAACAGAGAAAGAAATATTTGATATACTTAAAACAATATACGACCCGGAAATACCAGTAAATATATATGATTTAGGATTAATTTATGATATTGACATTGACGAATATGATAATGTTGATGTTAAAATGACTTTAACTGCACCAAACTGTCCGGTTGCAGATGATATCCTTAGGGAAGTTAGAGATAAAACATCTGAAATAGAAGGTGTTAATAAGGTTCATGTTGAATTAACATTTGACCCTCCTTGGGACAAAACTATGATGTCTGAACAAGCAAAATTAGAGCTTGGGTTTTTATAGAAATATATTTTATTCTTGAGAAGAAAAGAAAAAAATACAAAATTTATAAAAGCTGAGGCAAAACGTCTCGGCTTTTTTGAATGTGGAATTTCAAAAGCACGTTTTTTAGAAGAAGAGGTGAGAAATTTTGAAAAATGGTTAAAAAATAAGCATAATGGTGAAATGAAGTATATGGAAAATCATTTTGACAAAAGGCTTAACCCAACCCTCTTAGTTCCTGGAGCAAAATCTGTTATTTCATTGTTATTTCCTTATTATCCTCTTGAAATTCAGAAAGATAAAGACGCTCCAATAGTTTCAAAATACGCCTATGGCGAAGATTATCATTTTGTTTTGAAAGAAAAAATGTATAAACTTTTAAATTTAATTAATAAAGAAATAGGAGATATCAATGGAAGAGCATTTACAGATAGTGCACCAGTTTTAGATAAGAAATGGGCAGAGCTTTCTGGACTTGGATGGATTGGAAAAAATACTTTGCTTTTAACAAAACAAGGCTCGTTTTTTTTTATAGGAGAATTAATTGTTGATATTGAATTGGAGTACGACAATCCAATTAACTCATATTGTGGCACTTGTACTCGTTGCATTGATGCCTGTCCTACACAGGCAATAACAGAACCATATGTTGTTGATGCTAATAAATGTTTATCTTACTTGACTATTGAATTTAAAGAAGATTTGCCCAAACAACTTCAAAACAGCTTTCAAAATAGAGTTTTTGGATGCGACATTTGCCAAGACATTTGTCCGCACAATAGAAAACCTTTGTTGCATAATGAAGAAAGATTTATGCCAAAACCTGAGTTTTTAGAAATGTCCAAAAACGAATGGCATGAAATAACTGAGGATACTTTTAAAAAAGTTTTTAAAAAATCTGCAATAAAAAGAACAAAATATACGGGGTTTAAAAGAAATTTAGATTTTATTAAATAAAGGTTTACTTAAGTAAAAAACTGTAAAATACTATGTGTAATTATGTTATTGAACAATAAAGCCCAGAGGTTTTATTTTTAAAATTTCTTTACCTGCATTTTGAACTTGAATATTTGTTATAAAAAATTGATCTCCAACTTTCAGTTTTTTTAAAAAACTTATTTGTGAATAGCTAAAATTTTCTCCGTTTGAAGTTTTTCCAGACAAACCAAATAATTTTTCAGAAACTGAAAAGTTAACTATCTCATACACACTAAGCAAAGGTATGTGATTTGTGTGTAAATCAAGTTTTGTTATGTTCTGTAAATCTAATTTTTTAATTAACCCGCCTGTATTTCCATTTAGACTTGCATATGGTAGTGGTAATTCTTGAACCTCAAAATCTTTATTAATTTCATCTTTTATATTTCCCAAACTGTCTATTGTTTGTGCTGTAACTGTTATCTTTCCTTTCTTTTTTACAAATAACTCATATTTTCCGTTTTGTCCTTTAATTGTTCCTTGCGATGATTTAACAAAAACACTGCAACCGGGTTCATTTGTATAAGCAATGTAGAGTGGATTTTTAATGCCAACATACAAGATGTCTGGAAATTGATTATCGTTTATCTTTGTTGAATCGTTAACAATTAAAGACATAATTCCTACCGCACAACCGGCTTTTCCCTCAATAAAAGACATTAAAACTTGATATGTACCTGTTTTTTTGCACTCATAATCAAAAGAATCGTTATATTTTTTATTTTGAAAATCATAAGTGCTACCATAAATTTTTCCTTTTCTGTATAACTGAAGAATTACTTTTCCTTCAAATTCTTTTGCATTTACAACATTAAATCGATAGCTTGTACTATCTTTTAAAAATGCAGAATATTTGGCAACTCTTGCTGGCCTGTTTGTTTTCCCTTTCTTAAATTTTACCTTATATTCTTTCAAGAAAATAGCTTCATTACCGCTTTCAAATATTGCCTGTTTCACAAGAGTGTCATTGCATTGAGAATTTGCTATTTTATTGGTGTTTAGCAGAATAGACATTGCTAAAAATAATATTTTTATATATTTCTTCATCTGAACTATATTAAATTTTTAATTGACGCCCTGCCAATTCATTAAATTTATTTTTTGTAAATTATTTTAGTTTTTATCATAACATTAAACCTTTGTTTTTTTAGTTGAAACCATTGATGAGAAAGAGAATAATGCCAAGTGTTGTTTTTTCCTTTTTTATTATAACACAGTCTTTGTCCGTATGACAAATCTGTTAAATCTTCTAGACTCTTATCTTTTGAAAGGTCATCGAAATCTTGATTTTTAAAATAGAAATCAAAATCGTTTGGAAAAACACCTCCCATAGAAATAAATAAACCTTTTTGCGGAAAATTTATGTCGTAAACCGAAATGTCAACAGCAAACCACGATTTTTTTGTTTCAGGCTTAACAACTAATATTTCATTTAAAATATCTTTTCCCGGTTTTCCCAATGAGTCTGGTTCGTATATTCTTATTCTAAACGGAGCATTGCGGTTTCCTTTTTTTGAAAGTTTAAAAAATATTTTATAAATTTTACCTAGCTTTTTTTCTTTATTTTTAATGTATAAGGCAACTTCTTGTCCGTTTGTATCCATATATAAAGCTCCTATGCAAACAACTCCATTGTTGCCAAAGTTTTTATTGTAATAATCAGAAGCCCTTACGTTTATAGTTTTTATCGGAATTAAATCTTTAAACAATTCTATTTTTATAACATTTTTGTTTATAATTTTTTTTGTCGCAATTTTTCTAGATTTATAAGCAAGTGATGCAAACTTTAAACTGTCAACTTTTTCTGTGTCAAATTCAAATTCTACTTGCCCGTTAAAATCAGAAATTGCTCCTTCGCCTGTTTTTCCAAACATTACTGTTGCGTATGGAACAGCTTCTTTTGTTTCGCCATCAATAATAAATGCTTTAATAATTTTTTTTGAAGATTTTTTTTTGTTTTCAACAAGAATAATTTGTTCTGAAAAAGCAAAATACCTTATTTCAGTATCTTCAAATAGTTTTGGAAGAATAAATTTTAACTTTCCATTTTTAAAATAAACAGATTTTTTTTTATTCAAGTCTTTAAGTTGCCCATAGGAAAATCGGATATTTTCTTTTTTGCTTATTTTAAAAATAATTTCTGAAATTTTCATTTCCTTACAATGCACATCAATCCTTTTTTCCAAAACTTTTGTTTGGGAACTTGCTGTGTTATACAGAATTAAGATTAATAGTATTGTTGTTAGTTTTTTTATCTTGCCTTATTATTGTTTGTTTCTCATTTTTTAAATTAATGAAAAATTTTCATTTACATACACTTGTGTTTCTTTTGCAATTTTATTGTAATAATTTTTTTTTAGTGTGGTATTAAAAAATACTGTAATAAATTCTACCCAACCGCAAGACTATTTCAAAACAATTAAAACAGCACTATTTTCTTTTAAAAATAATTTCTCCATAAATGCTGTCAACTCTTATGTTGTTTGTCTGTTTTATTAAATCTATAATGTTCTCAATTTTTTCATTTTTAAACGCTAAGGTTGATGTAAAGACTTCTTTTTTTACAGAATTATCTACTTTAACTTTAACTTTGTAATGTTTTGAAAGTGTGTTTGCAATTTCTTCTAAATTCATTCCATTTAAGTCTAATTCTTGTGTTTTCCAAGATAAAAAGTTTACATTAGAAATTGTTTCTTTTTTTAATCTTCTGTCTTTTTTATTTAATGAAATCATTTCGTTTGGTTTCAGAAGTTCTGAAATTTTACTTTTTGTGTCAGTAAATTTAACTTTTCCTTTAAGCAATACTATTTCTACAATGCTCTCATTATCAACAGATTTTAAATTAAACTCTGTGCCCAAAACTTCTGTAAAAGTGTTTTCTGTTTCAACAATAAAAGGTTTTTTCGAGTTGTGTGCAATTATAAAATATGCTTCACCTTTCATCTTAATAATGCGCTTATATTTTCCAAATTTTTCAGGAAACTCAATTTTACTGTTTTTGTTAAGCCAAACAATACTTCCATCAGAAAGTTCATATTCTTTTATTTTTTCTTTTGTTTCAATGCTAACATATTGTACGTTTGTTGTTTGAAAAGTATTTAAAAATAAATATGTTAAGCCAAAAACTAAAATTATTGAAGCAGCAATTTTTAACCAAATTCTGTTGTTGTTCTTTTTAATAGTTTTTTCAGTTTTTCCTAGTTTTGTTTTAACAGATTTCAATGCTTGTTCTGTTTTATTATTAAAAATATTAGTAGTATTTTCTAAATTCCAAATTATTTGATACTCTTCAAATATTTTTTCATTTTCAGGATTATCTGAGATGAATTTATCTAGAGTTATTTGCTCTTTCTCAGAAATTTCTCCTGAAAAAAACTTGGCAAATAAATCGTGCGGTATATTTTGTGTTTTCATTTTTTGTATTTATTTATAAATTAAATGTTTGTACGGCATAAGCATTTCACGTAATTTCTTAAAAGCAATTCCCATATTGTTTTCTACTGTTTTTGTAGAAATTTGTAAATATTCAGCAATTTCTTTATAAGTTAAACCTTCATTTTTGCTTAACACAAACACCTCTTTTGTTCTTTCTGGAAGATTGTTTACTGCTGTTTCGTAAATTTCTGTAAATTTATTGTTTGCAATATCTAATGTCTCATTTTCAGCCTCGGGTTCATTTTTTTCTTCGTAAATGTTTCTTGTTTTTTCTTTTTTTAAAAAATTTAGAGCTGTGTTTCTTACCGAAGTATAAAAGTATGATTTAACTGAACTGTTAATTTTTAAGTCATCCTTTTGATTCCAAAATTTCACAAAAAAAGATTGCACCACCTCGTCTGCACTATCTTCATTTTTTGTAAACATCATTGCAAACCTTGTCAGAGAAGCATAATATTTTCGGAACAAAGTATCAAATGCTGGCTCATTTCCATTTTTAATCTTAATTATTAATTCTTTATCAGTCAATTTAATTGCTTTTTTATTTATATGACAATTGTTTAATTTTGTACCCCTAAAATTATTAATAATTTATTTAAAAACATACATTATTCATACGAACAGTAAATTATTATACTTTTGTAAAAAATTAAGACATGTCTCCACTTCTAGTTTTTACCGTTATTGCTTCATACTTTTTGTTGTTAATTTTAATTTCTTATTTAACAGGGAGAAAAAGTGATACTCTTTCATTTTTTACTGCAAATAAACAATCTCCATGGTTTATTGTCGCTTTTGGAATGATTGGAACATCTCTTTCCGGAGTAACATTTATATCTGTTCCTGGTTGGGTTGCTGATACAAAATTTTATTATTTTCAAATGGTATTAGGCTACTTGCTTGGTTATTTTGTTATTGCAACTGTTTTAATGCCAATATATTATAAGTTAAATTTGGTAACAATATATACATATTTAGAAAAACGCTTTGGATACTGGTCCTACAAAACTGGATCTGCTTTTTTTCTGTTATCTCGTGTTATCGGTGCTTCATTTAGGCTTTTTCTTGTTGCAGGTGTTTTGCAAATAGGTTTTTTTAATGCTTTTAATGTTCCTTTTTGGATCACAATTCTTGTAACAATTTCATTAATTTGGGTTTATACGTTAAAAGCAGGAATTAAAACAATTGTTTGGACAGATACTTTGCAAACATTTTTTATGATAACTGCAGTAGTAGTTACAATTTTTATTATTGCAAAAGAACTAAATTTAGACACTGTTGGTGTTTTTAAAACAGTTATAAATAGTGATTATTCAACTGTTTTTAATTGGGATTGGCAATCAGAATCTAATTTTTTTAAGCAGTTTATTTCAGGTGCATTTATTGCTATTGTAATGACTGGACTAGACCAAGATATGATGCAAAAGAACTTAACTTGTCGAAATATTAAAGACGCGAAAAAGAATATGTTTTGGTTTAGTATAACATTGATTCCTGTTAATTTAATTTTTCTTTCATTGGGTGTGTTGCTTTATGTTTATGCTTCAAAAATGGGAATTGATCTTCCCAAAAGTACTGATGAACTATACCCAATGTTGGCTTTAAACAACTTTTCTGCATTAGCAGGTGTAATTTTTCTTCTTGGTGTTACAGCTGCTGCTTTTTCAAGTGCAGACTCTGCTTTAACTGCCTTAACAACATCTTTTAGTGTTGATTTTTTAAATTTAAAAGTAAATGAAGAAAACAAGAATATAAATAAAACAAAAAAACTTGTTCATATTGGATTTTCATTAGTTTTATTTTTAGTAATATTAGTTTTTAATGTCTTAAATGACAAAAGTGTTGTTTCGGCAGTTTTTACCGCAGCAGGCTATACTTATGGACCAATTCTAGGGCTTTTTGCTTTTGGTTTATTAACAAAACGACAAGTTATTGATAAAGCTGTTCCTTTTATTGCTGTTGTTTCTCCAATACTTTTGTATTTTATAAATATGTACTCTAAAGATTTGTTGTTTGGTTATAAGTTTGGTTTTGAACTACTTATTGTAAATGGATTTTTGACTTTTTTAGGTCTATTTGTTTTTTCAAAAAAATAATTATTCAGAACTTTTTTTTCTTAATTTTGTTTTTGGAAATAAAAAAATGATACCCAAAGAAACCGTAGATAAAATATTTGATGCTGCAAATGTTTATGAAGTTGTAAAAGACTATGTAAACCTTAAAAGAGCAGGTGTTAATTACAAAGGTAATTGTCCCTTTCATGATGAAAAAACCCCATCTTTTGTTGTTTCTCCCGTAAAAGGTATCTATAAATGTTTTGGATGCGGTGCTGCCGGAAATTCTGTGAAATTTGTAATGGAACATGAAAAAATTTCATTTCCCGAAGCCCTTAAGCTTCTTGCAAAAAAGTTTCATATTGAAATAGTTGAAGAAGAATTAACACAAGAAAAAATACAAGAAAACCAAGAAAGAGACAGTTTATTTATTGTTACAGAATTTGCAAAAAACTTTTTTAAAAACTCCCTACATAACACAGACGAAGGAAGAAATATTGCACTATCATATTATAAAGAAAGAGGGCTTAGAGATGATATAGTTGCAAAATTTGAGCTAGGTTGGAGTCCAAAAAAAAGAGATGCTTTTACACAAACAGCATTAAAAAAAACTTATAAATTAAAATTTTTAGAAACTACCGGCTTAACAATAGTAAAAAAAGAAACAAATTATAAATTTGATAGGTTTTCTGAACGAGTAATATTTCCTATCCATACACTTTCCGGAAAAGTAATTGCCTTCGGAGGGAGAACATTAAAATCCGATAAAAAAATAGCAAAGTATCTTAACTCTCCGGAATCTGACATTTACCATAAATCAAAAATACTTTACGGCATATATTTTGCAAAATCTGCCATTGTTAAAAAAGATAAATGCTATATGGTAGAGGGATATACAGATGTTATATCAATGTTTCAGTCAGGTATTGAAAATGTTGTAGCGTCATCTGGAACAGCTTTAACTACTGATCAGATAAAGTTAGTAAGGCGTTTTACAAAAAACCTAACAATTATTTATGATGGAGATAATGCCGGAATTAAAGCATCCTTAAGAGGAATAGATCTAGTACTTGCACAAGAAATGAATGTTAAAATTGTGTTTTTGCCCGAGGGAGAAGATCCAGATTCCTTTGCTCAATCAAAAACAACAGAAGAACTTGAAAATTATATAAATAGTAATGAAGAGGATTTTATAAAATTTAAAACAAGACTCCTTGCAGATGAAGCAAAAAGCGACCCCGTAAAACGAGCCCAACTTGTAAGAGATATTGTTAGTTCAATAGCTGTTATTCCAGATAAAATTTTAAGAGCAGAATATATTAAAACAACTTCAAGCCAACTTAAAACAACCGAAGCAATTTTATATGAAGAAATTAGAAAAATATTAGGAAAAAAGTATGATAATTTAAAACAAAGTAAATTTAACCAACAACAAAACAACAAAACAGAAAAACATTTGCTTCCGGCAGAAACCACTGGAATTTTTTCAAAACAAAATGAAAAGGAAATAATTTATTATTTGCTTAATTTCGGAAAAGAAATAATATCGAAAGACGAAGATGCAAACATAGAGGTTTCCGTTGCAGAGTATATAATCAACGAAATTAAAAATGAGAATTTAGAGTTTAAAAATTTATTGTATAAAGACATATTTGAAATATATGAACAGTTTCTAAAAAGTGAAAACAAATTTGTAAGTAAATATTTTCTAACCCATTCTAATGAAAAAATAAGCTCCGTTGTTTCACAATTAATAAGTCCTAAAAAAGAACTTAGTAAATTATGGAAAAAAAGAGGAGGATCAACTGAAATGCCCGAGCAGAAACTTAATGAATCGGTGCCAGATGCTATTGAAAATTTTAAACTTCAAATTGTTTTAAGAAAAGCTAAACAAATTAAAAAACAGATTTCAGATTTAAAACCTGAAGAATATCAAGAAAAATTAAATCCATTATTAGAAACTCTAAAAAAAATGGATGATTTTAAAATTGAATTAACCAAATATACAGAAAAACTTGCTTTGTTGTAAAAAAAAAGAGCCCGAAACTTTCAAGCTCTTTTTAAAAACCTTATTAAATACTATAATTCAGGAATTCTTAAAACTTGCCCTGGGTAAATTAAATTTACATCTTTAAGCATTGGTTTATTTGCATCAAAAATTGCATTGTATTTCATTGCATCACCATACATTTCCTTTGAAATTTTACTTAAAGAGTCTCCACTTTTAACAGTGTAAAACCTTGATTCAATTTCTGGTTCAGCAGTTTCTTTAACAGACATAAAATCTTCAACTTCCGCAATTCCTTTAACGTTTCCTACTGTTAAAACAATTTTTTCTTTTACTTTTAGTTGTTCAACAACTCCCCAAACAGCAGCTTTATCTTCTTTAACCTCAATTCGTAATCCTTCAACACCTAAGTCATATTTGTTTATTAAATCTGTCATTAATTTTGCTTTCGCATCGTCGCTCATTCCGGTACTTTTTTCTCCAGAATTTTTCATAAATGAAAATAATCCCATAATTTATTTTGATTTTGTTAATAATAAAACTCAAAGATACATAAAAAAAATAAAAATAAAAACTTGCAATGCTCTACAGTTCCTAAACTTTCAATAAAAATATATATCTTTGCTTTTTAAAATAATAAGAGAAAAATATACTCCAATATAAAATGGCTACAAAAAAAAGAACAAAGACAACTAAAACGAATAAAAAACCACCTCTAAAAAAAAGACTAAATAAAAAGTTTCAAGATAAAAAATTTAGAACATATTGGGGTACATTTTTTATACTTCTATCTATTCTCTTATTAATTTCGTTTATTTCTTCACTATCAACATGGAAAGATGACCAAGACATTATTGATTTAAATTGGTTCGACTATTTATTTAATTCTTCCATAAACTCAGAAAATATTGTTGGGAAAATTGGAGCATTGCTATCTTACCTGTTCATGTATAAATGGTTTGGTTTGGCATCTTTTTCTTTCACACTTTTATTTTTTGTTTTAGGGCTTAAATTTTTAAAAGTATATAAAAAAAGAATCTTACCAATCATTAAAAATGTATTTTTCTTAGTTTTTTGGGTCTCAATCTTTTCAGCACTTTTGTTCAGCAACTCATCAAACGATATTCTATATGGAAAGTTTGGCTTTGAAGCACATAAATGGTTAAAATCTATTCTTGGAGTTTTTGGAGAAACAACAGTTCTTGTAATTTCCTTATTAGCATTTTTAGCAATTGTTATTGACGGCTTTAGTAATAAAGTAAAATCAATACTAGAACCTATATTTAATAAGAAAAAAATATCTAAAAAAATTAATAAGATAAAAGAAAATATAATTCCGGATAAAACTGATTATTTTAATGACAAAAAAAAATCTAACAATAAAAAAACTCAAAATAATAAAAAAACAGAAGAAAAAGATGGTGCAATAATATTCGATTTAGATGAAGAAAACGAAGAAAAACAGATAACAAAAAAGAGAAACTATAAGCTGTTAGATGATGGTAAAAAAATTGAAAATGAAGATAATTTATCATTTGAAATTAGTAAAAAAAGAGAAGAAGATACTTCGGAATTTGAAGAAAAAGCCCCTTCAACCAATAAAGAAGCTGAACAAGACGGGTTTCAACATTTTCCGGAAAATCAAACTAGGAGAATTGAAGTTGGAGAGTTAGTTCTGGATGTTACTCAAAACCAAGACATTTTATCAGAAAAAATACCAACTAAGGAGTTTACTAATTACGATCCAACATTAGATTTGTCAAATTATGAACTGCCTGGCATTGACCTTCTTGTAGATCATAAAGCAGGAAACCCCGAAGTTACAAAGGATGAATTAATAAGAAATAAAAATAAAATTGTTGAAACCTTAAAACATTACAAGATTGAAATTCAGAAAATTAAAGCAACAATTGGACCAACTCTTACTCTTTATGAAATAGTTCCAGCTCCTGGTGTAAGAATTTCTAAAATTAGAAACTTAGAAGACGACATTGCGTTGAGCCTTGCCGCATATGGAATAAGAATTATTGCTCCTATGCCCGGAAGAGGAACAATTGGGATTGAAGTTCCTAATGAAAAACCCGATATTGTTTCTTTTAGGTCTGTTATAAAATCAGCAGCTTTTCAAGAATCTAAAATGGAATTACCAATTGCACTAGGGAAAACAATTTCAAACGAATCTTATGTCGTTGATTTAGTTAAGATGCCTCACATGCTTGTTGCCGGAGCTACTGGACAAGGTAAATCTGTTGGACTAAATGCAATAATTGCATCAATTTTATACAAAAAACACCCCGCACAAGTTAAATTTGTTCTTGTTGACCCAAAAAAAGTTGAACTTACATTATATGAAAGACTAGAAAACCATTTTCTTGCAACATTGCCAGACTCAAAAGAGCCAATAATAACTGATAACCAGGAAGTTGTACATACTGTAAGTTCATTAAATATTGAAATGGACAACAGATACCAACTACTTAAAAAAGCAAAAACAAGAAACATAAAAGAATATAATACAAAATTCATTTCACGGCAATTAAATCCTAAAAACGGGCATCAATATTTGCCTTATATTGTATTGGTAATTGATGAATTTGCAGACCTAATTATGACAGCAGGAAAAGAAATTGAGCTTCCAATCGCCCGTTTAGCTCAACTTGCAAGAGCAATAGGAATACACCTAATTGTTGCCACACAAAGACCTTCAACAAATATAATTACAGGTGTTATAAAAGCAAATTTCCCTGCTAGGGTAGCCTTTAGAGTAGCTTCTATGGTTGATTCTCGAACAATTTTGGATAGTCCCGGAGCTAATCGCCTAATAGGACGAGGAGATATGTTAATAACACAAGGTAGTGATATGGTACGTTTGCAATGTGCATTTATTGACACTCCTGAGTTAGACGAAATAACAAAGTTTATAGAAAAACAACAATCCTATCCAATGCCTTTCTTGTTACCTGAGCCAGAAACAGACTCAGAAGACGAACCAGGAGCAGTAGATTTACAAAATAGAGATGAACTTTTTGAAGAAGCAGCAAGAATTTTAGTAATGAATCAATCTGGTTCTACTTCAATGATACAGAGAAAACTTGCAATTGGCTATAACAGAGCCGGTAGAATAGTTGATCAACTTGAAGCAGCCGGAATTGTTGGACCTGCAAAAGGAAGCAAACCAAGAGATGTTTATATTATGGACGAATACTCCCTACAAACATTATTAGACTCTTTACCATAATTTATACCAAATAACTAATCGGCACATTTTTTGTCTTAATATTTTAAATTTTTGAAAATGAAATATATTTTTCTATTTATATCTATTCTATTAACTACCACATACTCTTATTCTCAAATTGAATTAACCAAAGACCCTGAGGCAAAAAAAATATTAGATGCAGTTTCAAAAAAAATTGAATCTTATAACAGTCTTAGAATAAAATTTGATTATCTTATTGAGAACAAACAAAACAATTTCAAACAAACACATAAAGGTTATGCCTTTTTACAAGGAGAAAAGTATAAAATTATTATACCAACAATTGAAATCTTTTCTGATGGAAATAATGTTTGGACATATTCAAAGGAAAGCAATGAAATAACAATTACTAAAGTTGTAAACGATGAAGAGTCAATTTATAATCCAGCAAAACTTTTTAACTTATATAAAAACGGCTATAAATATTTATTGATTGGCGAAGAAAAAATTGAAAATATAAAATATAGTGTAATTGACTTATTCCCTGAAAATTTGTCAGAAAGTTTATATTCAAAAATTAGAATTAAAATAAAAAAAGCAACAAATGAAATTTTTGTTATTGAAACATATGGTAAATCAGGATTAAACAACTATCTTACAATTAAAGAAAACAAGCCGAACATTAAAGTAACAGAACAAATGTTTAATTTTGATAAAACTAAATATCCTGACGATATTGAGATAATAGATATGAGATTTTAATTTAATAAACTAAAATATTAAAAAAAAATAACTATATTTGTACCCCCCAATAAACAAGCATTATGAGTAACACAAAAGTTTTAATAGTTGAAGATGACGGTATGTTGTGTACTGTTTTTGAGATGTTTCTTGAAGAATTAGAATATGTTCATTGTGGTACTGTTCCATCAAGCGAAGAAGCCTTGGCAGTTTGTGAAACTAATAAACCCGATTTAGTTTTAATGGATATTCATCTAGAAGGTAATCTTGACGGGATTGAACTTGCTAAAATTATACTAGAAAGATATAACATACCAATTATATACATATCCGGCGATAGTGATGTTAGTACTGTAAAAAGAGCCGTTTTAAGAAATACATATGGATTCATGACAAAACCGGTATATAAAAACAGCTTACAGTTAAATATAGAATTTGCTCTTTTAAAGCACAATCTACTTAATAAATAAAATCAATTGCCTCTGTCATGCAATTTAAACGACAACTAATTTTTTTAGTTTCATTCTTCTTTTTTTTGGTTTTTAAACCTTGCTTCTCCCAAACAGAAAACAATTACCAAACTAAGTTTGTAAACTTATTGAAAAATAAGGAGATTCACAAACACATAAACACCTCCTACACCGGAATTATTGGGTTTTATAAAAAATATATATCGACTCAAGATTATGGAAGTTGTCCATACTCACCTTCCTGTTCAATATACTCACTAAATGCTATTGAAAAGTATGGGGTTGTAGCAGGTACAATAATGGCTTTTGACAGACTTTCAAGATGCAATAGAAATAGTGAAAATAAGTATGAACACACAATGCAAAACAAAATCATTGACAAACCATAATTAAGATGAAAATTCGAAAAATATCTGCAAATTATATTTTCACAGGAAAAAAAGTTCTAAAAAAAGCTATTATTGAACTTGAAGAAACAGGAAAAATACTTAATGTAATTGATACAAAAGGGAACTTGCAAGAAGAAGATTCTCTTGAGTTTTATTCAGGTGTAATTGTTCCGGGATTTGTAAATGCACATTGCCATTTAGAATTATCCCATATGAAAGGATTAATTGATAACAAAACAGTACAAGCTTTACCTGGTTTTATTGATGAAATTATAAGCAAAAGAAATTTCCCTGACGATCTACAAGAAAAAATTCAAAAAGCAGATTTTGAAATGCAAAAAAATGGAATAGTTGCTGTTGGAGACATTTCAAATACTGATGATAGTTTTAATATTAAAAAAAACAGTAAAATTTATTACCATACTTTCGTAGAAACTTTTACAATAAACAATCAAAAATCTGATGAGGCTTTTGAAACTGCAAAAACAAACTTAAAAAAGTTAAATAATTTTGGCTTAAAAGGAACCATTGTTCCTCATGCGTCATACTCAGTTCCTGATGAGCTATATTCAAAAATTGAAAACTTTGATAAAGAAAATTTTAAAATAATATCCGTTCATAACCAAGAAACAACAAGTGAAGATGAAGCAATTAAATCAAAAACAGGTGCACTTGCTGAAGTTCTCCAAAACAATGGTTTTGAACTTTCCGACTTTTCTTACAAAGGAAAAAGTGCAATAGAAAACACTTTGGTAAACCAAAACCCAAACAACAATATATTGCTGATACACAACACTTTCACAAACAAAGAAAATATTAAATATGCCGAAAAGTTTTCACAAAATATTTATTGGGTTTTTTGCCCACTATCAAATTTATATATTGAAAACACAGTTCCTAATTTGCCAATGTTTTTTAACAAAGATATAAAAACCTGTATCGGAACAGACAGCTATGCATCAAACACAGAATTGTCTATTTTAAGCGAGTTGAAAACAATAAAAAAGTGTTTTCCGGAAATTCCCTTCAAAAATTTAATAAAATCAGCTTGTCTTAACGGAGCAAAGGCATTAAAAATTGATAATAAATTTGGGAGCATAGAAAAAGGAAAAACACCTGGAATTAATTTAATATCAGATTTTGATTATGAGAATATGCATCTTAAAAAAGAAAGTAAAATTAAGGTTTTAAATTAAATAAAAAATGTTTTATTCTGTTCCTATTTCTTTTTTAATTTTAGTAATATTTGGAAAGTTTTTAATAATTATTACAAGCTTTTTTTTCTCCGATTTTGTAAAAAATCCTAGCAATAATAGAACAAAAGGATAAGCAATAAACAGTGCCATTTTAAATCCTATTTCTAATATAACACTTTCTAAATTAATAAAATAGATGGATGATATTAATATAAAACTTGAAAAAACAACTATAAGCAAACGGCTAATTTCATATTTAACATAATATTCTCGTTGAGAATAGTAGTAATATAAATACATAATTACAATACTGCTTATAATTGATGCTGTTGCTGCACCATAAATGTTGTAATTAGGTATTAATATAAAATTAAGAATTATATTTATAATTGCCCCAATTAAAACAATAAAAGAATTATATTTTGTTTTTTTAACGAAATGCAAACCTAAAGAGAAGATATAATATATGCCTTTCATTAAAAAAGTAATTGAAATTAAAGGAACAATTTTGTACGCTTCGTAGTAATCTGTATCTTTTGACAATAAAAGAATTATTTCTTTTGAGAAAAGAGATATTAATATAATTCCTAATACTAAAATAAATGTAAAATATGAAAGAACTTTAGAAAAAAATTCTTTTGCATTCTTTTTTTCAAACATTTTAAATGCAATTGGTAAAAAGCCCATTTGAAAGGACTGAATAAAAACAACATTAATTACACTTGCAATTTTATACCCTAAATTATAAACCCCGACTTCTGATAAAGAAAAATAATGTTTAATAACAAAACGGTCTGCCAATGTTAAAACCATGCTTGATATTGTTGCAAAAATTAACGGAAATCCGTATGAAAACATTTCTTTGGCTGTTTTTATATTAAATCTAAATTTAATTTGTGATATAACAAAAGGAAAAGTTGCAAATGAAAAAACTAAACTGCTAATTATCATACTCAAAATAATACCATCAACTCCAATTTTTGCAAATCCAACAAAATAAATGTTCAAGCATAAACTGAACAATAATTTAACTAAAACAATACTTATGTATAAAATAGATTTATCTCTAAGACGAAGCAAGTCTAATATAAAAATATTATAAATCTCAAAAAAGATATAAATTGAAATAAAAAAAATATATTTTGTATAACTGCTTGTATTAAAGACTATTTCAGAAAAATAATCAGCAAAAATAAAAAATGATAAAATAAAAGGACTTAATATTATTAAAGAAGAAGAAAGTGCAGTAAAAATAATTTCTTTTTGTTTTTTAGAGTTTTTTTCAGCTGAAGCCCAACGTAGCATAGCTGTTGAAAGCCTAAAGCCTAAAATTGCAATTGAAAATTGTGCAATAGCTTCAATAATGGCAAGAAATCCATAGTCTGATGTTGTTAAATAAGTTGTGTAAAGAGGCAATAAAACAAAACCTACCAATTTTACACTTAAGTTTCCAATGCTGTATATTATAGTGTGTTTTGCCGTATTAAATAAGTCTTTGAGCATATTTATTCTACAATTAGGTTTGCAATTTTCTCGCTTATTATTTTATGTCCTTCTGTGGAGTAGTGAATACCATCAGGATAAAACTTTCCACCATCAATATCTTTAATATCTAATATGTTAGCTTGGTAATCGTCTAAAAGTTTAGAAATTATTTTATTATATTTTTCAACATTGTTTTTAGTGCCGGGAAGTTGTTTTTCTATTCTATCCGATGGAGTGTTAATTGGAATTAATATAATATTAGCATTTGTTTCTTTTTTTATATATTCTAAAACGTTTCTATATAATTTATCGAAATTTGAAGAATTGACCCACGGTTTTTTTCCCCTTAGTTTTACAAAAAAACTTCTTCTGGGTTTAACAATTTTATTAATGAAAAAGGAAAAAAAAGCACTAATCTTTTTATGAGACTTAAAAGTCATATAGTCTGAAATCCATTTTGGAATATCTCTGTTTGAAGCATCTGGAATACCAATGTTTAAAATAATATAATCCGGATAATCAGAAATTAGTTCGTCTATTCTTGGAATAATATCTTTTAATGTTGCTCGTGTGAAAGCATGATTATTCACTGAAAAACAAATGTTTGAATATTTTTCTGATAGCTTTTCAATTAAATATTGACCATAGTTTTTGTTAAATGGTTTTTGCATTGGAGGACGAACTCTTATGCCAACAGAACAACCTATTATAGATATTTTTATATGCTTCATTTTATAAATTTATCATTTCGTTAAAAACTCTTTCGCATGAATTACCGTCTTTATATTTATGCAGTTTATCTCTTAATTGCTTTCTGTTATTCTTAAACCTATCATTATTGTTTTTTATTTCCAAAATATTTTTTAAAAATTCTTCTTGGGTTTCTGCTTGGTATCCACTTTTTATAATTTCGTTCATATCAGGATAAAAACCTATACGTCTTTTATAAATGTCAAAATCATAAGCTAAATAAATAATTGGTTTGTCAATTAATAAAAAGTCATAAATTAATGACGAGTAATCTGTTATGAGCAAGTTTGAAAGTTTGCATATTAAATTAATATCAGCTATTTCGCTATGTGTTATGAGTTTAATGTTTGAAAAGTCTTTTATTTCATTTTTTAGCCTATTAAATTCTTTTTTTTCAAGATCAATGTGGTGTGGTCTAATAATTAATAGCGATTTATTACTTTTCAAAGTTTCATTTAACAATTTAAGGTTTTTATCTGGAAAAGGAAAAAAGTTTGTTCCTTCCCATTCTCTCCACGTAGGAGCATATAATATGTTAAAATGGTTTTCTGTTATATTGTTTTTTTTTAAAAGTTTAGTTTCAAAACTATTTAATGAGTTAAAAAAGACATCGTTTCTGGGTAAACCTGTAATTTTAAATTTATCTAAACCAATAGGAAGAAGTTTATTTTGTTGTTCTGCCGCATAGTTAGATGTTGCAATCATAAAAGAAGATTTTTTTATTTTTGCCTTTCCAGACTTCAATGAAATTTTTGGTGCATTTTTAATATCGAACCAACCTTTTCTAAGAGGAATTCCATGATGTAAATAAATAAAATGTTGTTTTTTACTTACAATTTCATACATTGTAGCATCTTTAACATTATGAGACCCAACTATATATTTTGCTCTAATAGAAAACCACATAGATTTTAAAGAGTACCTGAAAAGAGCCGGCAAGTTTTTTTCTTTAACTTTTTTTAATACTTCTTTTTTATGAGAAACCCAATATGCTTTATAGTTAGGATGTTTTTTTACAATATATTCAAATAAGAATGCAGAATTATCTCCGTACTGTTTACCTGAAAACCCACCAAATAATATTAATTTTTTGTTTTTAGGAACAATAATAGACAGAATCTGTAAAATAAAACTAATTATTTTTTTAGTCATTTATTATGTAAATAATTTAGATGAAACTTCTTTAAACCTGTTAAAGTTACGTTGTATAAATTCTAAATCATAATGGAAATCTATTTCTGCCCATTTTTCAGAAGGAATTTCTACGGTATTAATAATATTACCATTGTCAATAATTTTTTGAATAGCCTTTAAATAAAATAATTGGTGGTTATTTTTATTTCGAACCATCTCGTCTAATGTTTTTCTTAAAATTAAGGCACCTTTTTTTGTATATTTAATTATTCCGATTGACTCCCCTGTTGTTTTATCAAATTCAATATCCTTTCCAACTTTTTTCAAAATATTGTTATGGTGGATAATTTTCATATCATCCGGATCATATTCTTCCTTTATGGAAATCGATAATGAAATGTCATTTTTGTCTGCAATGAGTGTATTAATTAAATCAGAATGAAAAATATCATCACCATTTATTGTAATAATATCATCGTCCATAAATTGTCTTGCCATCCATAACGAAATTAAGTTGTTACTTATATCAAAAAAAGGATTATAAATAACTTCTATGTTCATTTTATTAATAAAAGGCAATGCACTAATTTTTTTTTCTACTTTTTCAACATTATATCCTAAGATTATTTTTATATCATTAATGTTGCTTAAATTAAGCACTTTTAATTGTTGCTCTATAACAGTGATTTTGCCGTTTAAGGGCATTAAACATTTTGGAAGTTCCTCGGTTAAAGGTAATAGCCTTGTTCCTTTTCCTGCCGAAATTAATATTGCTTTCATTTTTTAATATTTCCAGTTTTTATTAAAATATTTCTTTTCCCATAAACGGATATTTGTAAACATCCATATAATTTGTCCAAATCTATCGTTTTTTTTTGCTTTATCGAACAGATGTGTAATTTTTTTAGTGTTTAACCAACTCGCATTATTTAAAAGTTGTTTAGAATAAGCGGTAAAATCATTATCAAACCATTCGTTTAAAGGAACAGGGAAGCCCATTTTTTTTCTGTAAATAATTTCTTTGGGTAAAAATTCTTCAGAAATTTTTTTAAGAATATATTTAGGTGTGTCATATTCTTCACTGTATTGGTCTGGACTTAAATTTTTTGCTTTATCTTTATAAATGTCAGATTTCCATTTTAATTTTAAAGAATATGGAACATTGTTGTAAACATATTCAATTAGTTCGTGGTCTAAAAAAGGTACTCTTCCTTCAACAGAGGCTTGCATTGTTGTTACATCAAGTCTTTGAAGCAATCCTTTAATATGAAATTTATGAAAAAATTGAAAAATTGCATCCTCTACAGATGTTTCTCTAAATATGTTTTTAACATTATTGTCTAATATTTTTCGGTCTTCTTTTGATGTTAATAAAAATTCATTTCTTATTTCTCGAGGTACATACTCATATGTTGTTATAAAATCTTTCCAATCATTATTTGTGTGATGGTAGGGGAATCGAAATATTCTTCCATAGCCCCCAAATAATTCGTCAGCTCCTTCTCCAGATAAAACAACTGTAATCTTTTTTTTTAATTCTCTTGACATCATTGCTAAAGGTATTTCATTAGGAACACCAAGAGGTTGGTCTCTATAAGAAATTAAATTTTCCCATTCGTCTATATAGTTTTTGCTGTTTTTTATAAGAATTTTATGATGTTTTGTTTTGTATTGGTCGGCAATAATATCTGAAAACTTAAATTCGTTATATTTTTCGTTTTCAAAACCAATTGTATATGTGTTTAAATTGGTGTTTTGTTTTGATAGTATTGCTGTTAATAAACTTGAATCAACTCCTCCGCTTAAATATGAACCTAATGCAACGTCACTTATTGTTCTGTAATTAATTGCTTTTAAGAGTTTTTCTTTTGTTTCTTCAATAATGTTTTGCTCTTTTTTTGAACTATAATGTTCTTTAATGTCATTTGATTTTGGAAGTTTCCAAAAAGTTTCTGTTGAAATTTTAACTTGTTTGTTTTTAAGTGAAACAAGCATTTTTGTGCCAGCTTCAACATGAAAAATGTCCTTAAAAAATGTTTTAGGTTCTGGGACATACCTGTATGCGAGATAACTGTCAAAAGAACTTTCGTTTTGTATAGCATCTACTAAACCACTATTCAGTATTGCTTTAATTTCAGAACCAAAAACAAAAAAATTATTATTTTTATAATAATATAAAGGTTTTATTCCTAATCTGTCTCTATATAATATTAATGTTTTTTTTTCTTTATCATATATAGAAATAGCGAACATTCCGTTTGCTTTGCTTATAAAATCATCAAGTTTGTTTAGTTCTGCATATGCTAAGATAACCTCTGAATCAGATTTTGTGGTAAAATTATATTTAATGTTTTTTTTTAATTCTGCAAAGTTGTATATTTCACCGTTATATATTAAAACATATCTTTTGGTGTTACTGTGCATAGGCATGTTTGCATTGTCTGACAAGTCAATTATTTTAAGTCTATTATGTGCAAAAGCTATATTTTCGGTGATATATGAAGAGCTTACATCTGGGCCTCTATGATGCAGGCTCTTTTGCATATTATTAATACGCAAGTCAATCTTGTTAATTTTTTTTGAAAAGTAAATTCCTGAAATTCCACACATAAGTTATTTCTTGTATATTTTTAAAAGTTCTTTAGCGGCTATATCCCAATTATATTTTTTAGGAACTATTTGTCTAATTCTTTCTGATATTTCATTAAATATAAACTCGTTTTCGGTTAGTTCAATTAGTTTTTTATTTAAATCATTTGTATTTCCTGCTTTAAATATAACTCCCGCCATTTCTTTTTCAACAATAATTGCCTGAGATGGACAATCACTAACAATAAGAGGAAGACCCAAAGCCATATATTGAAACATTTTATTTGCGTATGTTGTATCGTGGTGTATGTTTCTGTGAAATGGGCATATTCCGATTGAGCACGAAGATATTATTTTTAGAGCTTTTTCAATTGGAATAAATCCAAGAACATCAACATTTTTTAAACTATATTTATTTTTTATGTTTTTTAAAGTGTTTAATCCACTTCCGTTACCTATAAATACAAAATGGAATATTGGATTATTTTTTTGAATTTTAGCAACTTCTATTACTTCAATAATTCCTCGCCTTATACTCATGTCACCAAAATAAACAACTGTTTTCTTTTTTTTTAATTTATTGCATAATTTGTATTCAACTTTGTCAAGAATTAACGGGAAGTTAATATAGTTTGGGACAACATATATTTTATTAGAATTTACATTCAGTTTTTCGGCATAGTATTTTTTTGCTTCTTGTGTTATTAGAATTAGATTGTCTACTTTACCAATGTATTTTTTTTGATATAAGTTCCATTTTTTTAAAGAAATTAAAATTTTCCCGGGGAAACTATTTACATGATTATATAATTTCATTATTTCCGGTCTGTTTTCATGTAAATCAACAGTTAACGGGATATTAAATTGTTTTGAAATTTTTAAAGCAACTTTTATTAAAGGTAAATCGTGTAGGTGAATGTAGTCGTATGAATTGTTTTTTAATATGTCTTTTATAAAAGACTCCCAAAAACTAAAATAAAAAGGGAAAGATAAAGATAGTGCACTAAATTTAATGTGTGTTTTTGATATATATTTTGAGTAAACATTGCCCCACTTATAATTTGTCTTAGAAAGTCCTTTTTTTTCTTTAGTATATATTGCAACATCAACTTTTATGTCTTTTTTGTAAAGAGATTTTACCTCTTTGTCAACTCTGATGTCGCCAGGGAACTTATGCTCTAAAAGCATTAAAATTTTCATATATAGCTAATAGTTTTTTCAAAAGTACAATATTTTTTTTTAGAACTGAAAAAAAAATTATTTTTGAAGAATACGAAAAATTTTATGGGGGAAAATATCCAGGAAAAATATAATAAGTTTTATAAGAATAATGATTGGAAAAATCTTTCTTTTATAACAAAACAAAAAATATTAGTTTTTTTTAAAATTTTAAAAACAGTAACAAAAGCGAACTTTAAAACAATTATTGATGCTGGTTGTGGTACAGGTATATATACTTATTTATTAAATCATATTGGATATAAAGCTGTTGGCTTTGATTTTTCCTACACTGCTATTTCTCTTGCAAAAAAAAAGTATGAAGACCTAGATTTTAGGGACTTAAATGGTTTTGCATTAGATTATACCCAAAAGTTCGATTTGATTTTTGCAAATGGTTTCTCTCCTTTTAATACAACCAATTTTAAGAATTCAACGCGTTTGATTGATTATTGGTCTGGTTTTTTAAATGAAAAAGGAAAGATTTTAATTATTACTCGAACAAATTTTTCACAAAAATCACCATCTGGTTGGTTGTTTTTGAGTGAAGAACAATTAGCAAACTTATATTATAAAGATGAGATGAATAAAAATACAATATATCTTTACAGTAAGTTTTGGATTATTATAAGTTTGCTTCCCAAGTCTAAAACAATAATAGATATTGTAAGTTATGTTTCAAAAAATATAGTTGCAAAGTTTCTAAAGATTCCTGTTTCAGTTTTAATTATTTTATCAAAAAGATGACTTTTAAAATTTTTAAAAAAATATTTCAACAAAACAGACTTGGCATTTATAATAGTATTTTATTATTTGCTAAAAAAAATGATTATATTATTACTTCACTAAATGATTGGTATAATAATTATTTAAATAGCAATAAAAAAGTATTAATTCTGAGACATGATGTTGATTATGATTCAAAAGGTGCTTTTGAAATGTATAAAATTGAAAAAGAACTTGGTATTAAATCAACATTTTATTTCAGATGGTCAACAATGAATTCTCCAATAATGAAAGAAATGAAAAAAAATGGTTTTGAAGTTTCTTTGCATTATGAATCTTTAGCTAGTTATGCAAAAAAAAACAATATTACTAACGAAGAACAAGTCTCATCAGAAATTATTAGGCAAAGCTTTGAAAATTTAGTTTTAGAAATTAAAGAATTTGAAAGTAAATACTGGAAGTTACATACAATCTGTTCTCATGGCGATAAAGTTAATAGGCAACTCAAAGTATCAAATCATAAGATTATTCGTTATGAAAAATTAAAAGAATTAGATATTTTATTTAATGTTTATAATCCCGATATAATTAAGAAATTTGAAGCCTATATTTCAGATAGTTCTATTTACTCAAATTTTGAATGGAATCATTTTGGATCTCCAAAAACCGCAATAGAAAATGGGTATAAATCTATTTGTTTGTTAACTCACCCAGTTCATTGGAATCAAAGTTTTTTTAAAAATTTTGTTATGCTTTATAGAGTATATAAAGATAATAGTTAAATTAGCATCTGTTAACCATTTTACCAAGAACACAAACCAAGTCTTCTGTTAAGTTCTTTCTTGAATATTTTTCAATATCCACACTTTTTACATTCAGTTTATTCTTTAAAAATAGTTTGTAATATTTTAAAATATTTATTTTTAAAAGCTCTTTATTTTCAAATCCGGAAACTAAACCACAGGATGTTTCATAAATAACTTTTGCGGCATCTCCGTCTTTGGGACCAATACATAAAATAGGTCTTTTTGAAGCTAAATATTCAAAAATTTTTCCTGTCATTACAAGTTTTGCATTTGGCGTATTATTTATAATTAATAACAAAACCTGAGTCTTTCTCTGCATTGTAATAATTTCATTATGTGGCAAATGTTTAATGTATTTAACATTGTTTTTTAATTTATATTTAGATACAGAATTTTTAACAGAATAATCCTCCGACCCTATAATTTTAATTTCTAAATCTTTTTTAAAGCTTGAATTTTCATGTGTTAATTCAGAAATTGCTTCCCATAGAACATTTGGATTTCTAGTTTTCGACATTGAACCAATATGAGAAATAGTAAATTTGGCATCAAGCTCAATTTTTTTAGTTGTTTTTATATCATCCCAATCAAAACCATTAGGAATTATATGATACTTTCTTTTATAAATTTCAGTAAAATCTTTTTCCATTCCCGGACTAATTACTGTTACTGCATTTGCATTTTTTAAAACAGAAAATTCTAATTTATGGTGTTTATTATCGGCAAATTTACTTAGCTTTAGTTCTTTATAAAAATCAATATTTGTCCAGGGGTCTCTAAAATCTGCAAGCCATGGAATATTGGTTTTTGTTTTTATTTTTTGAGCAATAATATGTAAGCTATGCGGAGGTCCGGTTGAAACAATAATATCAACAGTATTTGTTTTTAAATATTTATTTAAAAATTTAACAGATTTTTTTATCCAAAACTTTTTTGCGTCAGGAATAAAAAAATTGCTTCTTATCCACACTGCAATATTTTCTTTTATTGAAGATGTTTTTTTTTCAGAAGAAAAGCCTACTTTAATTTTGCTTTTTTTCCCTTTTCCTGTAAATGTTTTGTAAAAAGAGTAGGGTTCAAAAATTTTATTTTTTAAAACTGTTAAATTCTTTGGAATATCTTTAAGCAAAGATTTGTCAATAACAGGATTTTCCGGATTTTCTGGTGTATATATTATAGGTTCCCATCCAAAATCTCTTAAATATTTTACAAATTTAAGCCATCTTTGAACCCCAGAACCGCCAGAAGGTGGCCAATAGTATGTTATAATGAGTATTTTTCTCATTAAACTTTTCTAAACTTTTTAATTTCAATATAAACTATGTATAATATTACCAAAATAAAAATTATAGAACCAATTAGGGCAATTTTTGTACTAATATTCCAAACAGATGGATTAAAAACAAATTCAATTTTATGTTTTCCCTTTGGGATTTTCATTGCTCTTAAAACATAGTTTGCTCTCATATATGGAACTTTTTTTCCGTCTATAAATGCTTGCCATCCTTTTTCATAATAAATCTCAGAAAAAACTGCAAGTTGAGCTTTCTTAGTGTTTGTTTGGTAGCTTAATTTATCAGGAGAATAAAATGTTAAATTAATTGTTGCAGAACTATCTTTCTTAAAATCAAAGAATTGTTCTTTAAAACGCTTATCAATTACTGCAGTTCTTGCAGAATTAAACCTTTGAATTGCTTTTATTTCTTCGTCTGCATTTGCAACTTCTTTTATTTCATTAACAAACCAAGCATTTCCAAGTGCATAACTGTTTTTTAAAGGTATTGATTGAGGATTAATAATCACATATCTTGTGTTAAGCATATTTAATGCAGACAGATTCATCATAACTGCTCTGCTTTGAAGTTCGGTTGTGCTTGAATTTAACCCGTTTATTAACATTGCAATCTCTTTGTTAAGGACGTGTGTTATTAGGTCTTGATATCTCCTCATTTTTGCCCCATGATATCCTCCAATTGATTTATGAAAATACGAAGTTGAAGCATCATTAAAAGTACTAACAGTTAGGTTAAGAACTCTGTAGTTTGGATCTTTGTCTTTTAAAATAAAATTGTCTGAAACTGACGGTTTAAAAGGCTCCTTTTGAATACGTTTTGCAACAAAATCGTCAGAATTTAAAAATCTTTTATCAACTGCCCATAAATCTATTAATATTAAAAAGCCTAAACCAATAAAAACATAAGTATTTTTAAGTTTTTCAATAATTAACAACCAAATAAAAAGTGCAGAGCTTAAAATAAAACCTAGTGATCTCAAAGCATCATTTTGAAATAGTGTTTTTCTGTCTTCTTGAATTGCCGACAATAAACTTCTTAAAATATTTGATGATTGTGCATCGTCTCCTAAACCAAAACTTTGCTTAAATAGAGCTGCATCATTTTCTCCTGTAAATGAAAGTATTCCGGGGTTGATAAGTAACACAATTATAATCCCTGTAACTATTCCCAAAGACCATTTTAGTCCTTTTAACATTTCTTTTTTTTCAATTTTTTTATCAATAATTTGTTTAATAGCAAGAATCCCAAGGAAAGGTATAGAAAACTCTGCCATAACTAGTATCATTGATACTGTTCTGAATTTATTGTACATTGGAAAATAGTCTAAAAAGAAATCTGTTAAAGGCATAAAATATTTGCCCCAAGCAAGTAAAATTGATAAAATTGTTACCGCAAGAAGCCACCACTTAATCATTCCTTTAACTAAAAAAAGTCCAAGAACAAATAAAAATATCATAATTGCTCCAATATACACTGGTCCGGATGTAAATGGTTGTGGTCCCCAATATGTAGGCATCGATTTTACAATTTTATCTACATCTCTTGCTCCTAATTTTTCAAGCTCTTTTGCCATTTCAGAATTTTCCGATAATTCTCCATGAGACCCACCTCCTGCTAGATTAGGAATTAATAAATTTAGTGTTTCTAGTTTTCCGTAACTCCAATCTGTTGCATAGTCTTTGTCTAAACCTGATGTTTGATTTTTTTTGTCAATTGAAAGTTCAGACTCTCCTCTTATTGAATCTTTTCCATAGCTATATACTGTTGATATGTTTGTAAAGTTAATTGAAACTGCAATTAACCCTGCTGCCAAAAGAAAAAGAGAACTAATAAAAAACTGATTGATTTTTTTTTCTTTTATTGACTTAACAGCCTGAAAAGTAAGGTAAATTAAAATTATTAAAAGTGTGTAATATGTTATTTGCAGGTGATTAATGTATAATTGAAGTCCTAAAAAAATTAAAACGACTAAAGAACCTTTTAGTTTATCTTTTACATAAGCATAATGAACTCCTGCAATAATAGGTGGCATATATGCCATTGCTCCAACTTTTGCCAAATGCCCGGCTTCAATAATAATTAGAAAATATGTTGAGAATGCAAAAGCAAAAGCTCCAACAATGCTTAGCCAAGGGTCAACCCCAAAAAGAAGTAATGCTATAAAAAAACCAAATAATGCAAAAAATATAAAGTTTGCCGGTCTTGTAACTGAAGAATAGTTTGTATATTTTTGTATATATTTCATTATATTATTTGAAATATTATTATTCACAAGATAAGCAGGCATACCTCCAAATAATGAATTTGTCCATAAAACATTATCGTCTGTTTTTTCTCTAAAATCTTTAATTTCTTTTGAAGTTCCTACATATGTTTTTCTGTCATGTTGGTTTAATTTTTTACCTTGTAAAATGTCAGGAAAATATGTAACCGATAAGAAAATGAATAAGAAAATTGCAATTATGTATGGAGCAAACCTGTTTAGTTTATCGTTGTTCATGTGCCTAAAATTGTATAGTTAATTGATATTGAATGTATTATATGTGTATTTGTTGTGTTTGTTTTGAAAATTTAATAATGCAAAAATACGTTTAATTATTTAATCTCCAAAGTACTTATTTTAACTTTCTACATCCACCGTTTAGCTGAATATTTTATACCTGCTAAATCCAAAACTCTTTCAACAACAGTACTTATTATTTCAATTATATTTTGAGGATTATTATAAAAGTTTGGTGATGCAGGACAAATAATTCCTCCCGCCTCAGTTATTGTTTTCATGTTGTTTATGTGTATTAAACTCAAAGGCATCTCTCTGCTTACCAAAATAAGTTTTTTCCGTTCTTTTAGCATAACATCTGCTGTTCTGCTAATTAAACTATCAGAAATGCCACTTGAAATTCTTCCTAGTGTTCCCATGGAGCACGGAATAATTATCATAACATCATAAGCTGATGAACCGGACGCAAAAGGTACATAAAAATTATTATTGTTGTAAATCTTAAAACCAAAGTCAGTAATGTTTTTATTAGAAAGTTCGCTTTTCCATATTCTTTCAACATTTTCAGAAATTACAATTGCAAGTTCAGAAATTTGTTTTTGAAGTCCTTCCGTTTTTAAAATTTTAAGAAGTTGTTTGGCATAAATCATTCCAGAAGCTCCGGTTATTGCAATAACTATTTTTTTCATTTCTTAAAATTATAGCTTAAAACAAATGCAATATTATTATTATACCAAGTTGACTCTTTTTCTTTTCGAATATCAATTAAAGAATACGACATTCTTAAACTTGAAGTTATTTTATCCGTTAAGTAAAACCCTACTTGCCCCATAGCTTGAAAATCATATGTGTTTATGGAATAAAGATTTTTATTAATTGTATATCCTAAACGTGTAAGTTTATGTGCAAACAAATATGAAGGAGCGAGTCCTATAGAAAAATCAAATCTTGGAAGAATTTGATAATTATATAAAAAAGACATTTCTACATAGTGTAATGATGTGTTAAACACTTGAATAGAAGAGCCATCAGAATATTCTTGTGTTAAAACAGCACCCTTTCCTGTATAATAAGTTTCAATTTTTAAACCACTTTTGTCAGAAAATGGTTTTATAATAAATGCTCCGGCAACTAGCCCTGCTTTGTTGTAAGGATGTTGTTCGTCTCCGTCAATTTGACTACCTCCAATACCAAGTATAATGCCTCCTGTAAATTCCTGAGAGTAGGAATTAAAAGATATTATTAATAAAAAGATAGTGTATAAGTTTTTCATTATTACTAGGTTTTAAATTTTGGTTGCCAAAAACATTCTTTAAAATTGATAATTTTATTTTTTTGAATAATAATTCCCTCATTTTCTAAAAGCTCTTGCATTGTATTCATATTTGCAAAATGATTTTTTCCAGTAAGTAACCCATTTCTGTTTACGACTCTGTGTGCAGGAACATTATGTATAGTTGATTTATTTAGAGCCCACCCAACCATTCTTGCCGATTTTGGAGAGCCTATTGCTTTTGCAATTGCACCATATGAAGTAACTTTCCCAACAGGAATTTGTTTTGTTAGTTCAAACACTTTTTCAAAAAAATTACTTTCCATTATTTCTTTTGTTTAAATAAAAAGTCCCTTTCTTTTTTTGTTAAACTATCGTATCCTTTGTCTTTAATTTTATCTAAAATTCTGTCCACTTCTGCCTGGTTGTCGTTCTTGTCTTTATTATATTCCCAATCTGATTTAGCTTTGTTGAATTTTTCTCCTCTTGTTGCTCTCATCTTAGCACGTTTTTTTTCATATTTACTAGTTGTAAACCAAGAAAAAAAGGTGTTTAAAAAATTATTAAAGGAGCGTGTAATATCTTTACCTTCTTTCATGGAATATCCGAACCAAATTCCAAAAAAAGAACCTCCCAAATGAGCAATATGTGCAACGCCATCAGAACCAATAAGACCACCTTTTATGTTTCCGGCAACTCCAAGTATATCTACAACAAATGCAACAATTGCAATGTATTTTATTTTTACAGGCCCTAAAAACAACAAATTGATTATATAGTTGGGCTTAAAAGCGACGACAGCAAAAACAATTGACATAACAGCAGCCGAAGAACCAACAATTCCAACACCTTCGGTTTTCATTAAATAATTAACTCCCAAATGCAAAAAAGCTCCTGAAAAACCTCCAAGCAAATATACTGCAAGCATTTGTTTTTCAATAAAGTACCTTAAAAATATTTTACCAAACCAAAACAGCCACAACATATTCATTAAAAGGTGCATAAAATCGTAGTGTGTAAACATATACGAAATTAATGTCCAAGGCTTATAAATTAATTCTTTAAAAGAACCCGGTATTCTGGAAAAAGATTCAAAATTCTCAGGTAAAAAAAGAAACAGTATTGTTAATATAATAAATGTTGCAACATTTATATAAATTAACTTGGTGAGCATTGAGCCTCTTTTAAATAAATTTAATATCTCGTTTTTTGTATTATTCATGTTATATTTAACGAATTTTTTAGATTAATATTCTGTGTAAAAATTGCCGTTCCTCATAGTTTTTTTTTGCCCCACATTTTTATTAAAATAAAACCAAAAAGCATTCCGCCAAGATGTGCAAAATGTGCAATATTATCTCCAGACGCATTGTTAATTCCCATAAACAACTCTATTGCACCGTAGCCCATAACAAAATATTTTGCTTTTATTGGAATTGGAACAAACATTAATTGCAACTCCACATTCGGATATAGCATTCCAAATGCAAGGAGAAGACCAAAAACAGCACCTGATGCTCCCACTGTGTAACTATAATTTAAAAATAAATTTAAACCCCCTAGTTGAGCATCAGTATAGTTTTGTCCAGATGCTATGACTTCTGCTCCTTCGTTTATAATCATTTGAATTGCATCTGCAGGTAATCCATCTGCTAAGGAAATATATTGCAGATATTGGGCAACGGAATGTAAAACAACTGCTCCAAAGCCTGTTATAAAATAATAAATTAAAAATTTCTTTGCTCCCCAAACTCTTTCAATAACTTGTCCAAACATCCATAGAGCATACATATTAAACGCAAGATGCATAAATCCGCCGTGCATAAACATATGTGTTACAATTTGGTGTGGTTTAAAAAGTTCAGATTTAAAAAAATATAAACCTAAAATTCTACCTAAGTCAATATTATTTGTTCTTAAAATTAATTCTCCTAAAATAAAAGTTCCTACATTAATTATTAACAATACTTTTACTGCTGGTGGCATATTTGCTAAAAATGAATTTCTTCCTGTCATATTTTGTTCTGTTTTTTTTGCAAAAGTACTAAAAGTTTAACAAATTATCTTCGTGGGACACAAGAAGTAAAAAATATTTAATATTTTTACAGAAATTTGTTTGTTTAAAATTATGGCAACAAAAAAAAATAAAAATTCAGTTTGGCGTGTAAGAGGTGCACATTTTCTCTCTATTGTAAGTATAACGATGGTACTTTTGATGATTGGAATAGTTTCATTGTTACTCTTTAATGCAAAAAAACTTTCAGATTATGCCAAGAAAAATATAGGCTTTACGGTTTTTATTGAAAACAAAACAAAATCAGCAGAAATAAGCAGATTGGAAAATGCTTTGCAAATTGCAGAATATTCTGTTTCTGCTGAATTTGTTTCGAGAAAACAAGCTGCCCTTATTATGAAAGAGGAATTAGGTAAAGATTTTACAAAAGTGCTGGGGTATAACTCTTTACCAAATTCAATTGATGTTAAATTAAAGCCGGAATACACTTCTGAAGACAGTATTTCGTTAATTAAAAAAAGACTTAAACGCTTTGAGTTCATAAAAGATGTTTATTATCAACCATCATTAATTTCTTTCATTAATAAAAATGTAAGAAATATGAGTATTGTGGGTATTATCATTGCTGCTTTTTTGTTGATGATTGCTGTAAGTTTAATAAATAATACAGTAAGACTCTCTGTTTTTTCTAAGAGACTGCATATAAGAACCGCCCAATTAGTTGGAGCTACAAAAAGCTATATTAGGAAACCGTTTATTATAAAAAATATTTTTTCGGGTATTTTAAGTGCAGCTTTATCTTCTCTTATTTTAGTTTTTGCAGTTTTAGTTTTGCAAGAAAATTTTGAAAATATTATAAGTTTGGAAGGCTTAATTCAAATTATTATTTTCGTGTTTATATTTGGAATATTAATAACGGGGATTTCAGGAAGATTTGCCGTAAGTAAATATTTAAATTTAAAAACTGACGATTTGCATTTTGAATATTAACTTTGCGGGAAAGTGTTTTTGCATGAACTTATTTATCTTCACAATTAACATCTGTTAAATTTTCATCCCAACAATACCAGTTTTCATTTCCGAAATGAATAAGATCTTTTACTCTTCCTATTTTGTTTGTTTGATGCCATTTAATAATTGTGTTATTGTCAGATCCTTTATTGAATACATCTATAAACAGTTTATAACTTGAGTTTATTAGTTCTTTTTTTAGAATATAATTTAAATTATTCTCACCTGGTTGATTGTCTGTAAATTTCACAAAAGGAATGTTTAATGAAGATTTATCTGTATTAATCGTAATAAAATGAACTGGTTTGATAATTTCATCAATTCTTTCTGGTTTGTTAAATTTCCATTCTTCTTTTTTGTTACCGTAAACTTTTCCGTTTACAAATAACATATCTGTGATGGTATCAAGTCCTTTGATATAAGATAAAAATCCTTTATACATTACAGAGTCTTGGTTTACAATTCCAATTAGTTTTGCATCATAATTATTGTCTTTAAAATTAAAGATGAAATCAATAAGCCAAATATTGTCTTTTTGAAATTCAAATTTATATGCCTGTGTTTCTTCGAGCATTTTTTTATGCAAACTTAAAGAATCCGTAAGAAGGTTTTTCCAACCTAAAATTTCACTTGCAGCAAAAGTGAAGTTTGAGTTGTCTTGCGAATTTGATTCGAAAAATGAAAAATCAAAGTTTATAATTTCTTTGTTTGGTTTATTTGGCGGAATTTTTTCTTTCGTCTTACAAGAATATACAAAAAGAAAAAAAACAATAATTGATGTTTTTAATAAAAAAGACATATTTTAATTTAATTGTAATTAAGACAAAAGTATTATTTTTTTTAATTATATGTGGTTTCTTACATTTATTTCATTACTTTTACAAAAATAACATTAAACTTTTATATCATGGATAACAAACAATTTTTTTTAAAAGATGCCGAAATTATTTCAAAAGATTTAGAAAATAAAATAGCAAAAGCAGAATTGCATGCCGAAAGGAAAAAGCAAGAGATAGATGAACAAATAAAAAAAATGAAAAAAAGAAAAGTTGATTTTGATGCTGATCTTGAAAAACTTAAAACTGTTTCAGAAGAAAAATTTGATGCTGAATCTGAAAACTTCAAAAAGAAATATAATACCGAAAATATTGTAGATGAATTAGATGAGAAATTTACTGAGTTCGCAGACAAAACGAAAGTGTTTTTTAACGATTTAGGAGATAAAGTATCAGGTTTCTACAATAAACAAAAAGAAAAATATGATACATCTAAAAAACCTGAGAAAATTTAGTAACATATTCTTTTTTTATTCAGTTAAAAACTCAACTATTAAAAATGGTTGAGTTTTTCATTTTTTAAGATAGGGTATATTTAATTGTAAGCATCTTATTAGCAAAACAATTAAATTTTATGAAAATTAGAATGATGAAATATCCATGACAAAGACTTTGACTCCCAAGTATATGACTATACTAGCATACAGATTACTTGCAAACACAAATGTTAAAACAACTTATTTAATATTAACCAATTATAAAATTTTAGACACATGAAAAATATTTATAATTTAAAAACTCTTTCTTTTTTAGTAATTATGTTTTTATTCATTGTTAATACTGTTTATTCGAAAAGTAATACAGTTGCAAAATATTCAACATATTACACCATTAAAGGAAAAGTTGTAGATGATAGAACAAAAAAACCAATAGTTTTTGTTACAGTTGCAGCAGTAGGCACAAATATAGCAACAGTTACAAACTCCGACGGAGAGTTTGTTCTAAATATAGACAAAAGCATAAATGTTAGGCAAATAAGCTTTAAATATATAGCCTATAAAAATAAAACTGTTAGTATTGAAACTTTTAATAATAAAGAAGTTTTAATAAGACTAAAGTCAAACTCAGTTTCATTAAAAGAAGTTGTTATAAAACCAAACAATCCAAGAGAGTTAATTGAAGAGGCTTTAAGAAAAATACCCGACAACTATAGTTCAGAACCAAATAAAATGATTGCGTTTTATAGAGAAACAATAAAAAAAAGAAAGAAATATGTTTCTGTGTCTGAAGCTGTTGTGGAAGTTTATAAAGCACCATATAATAGAGTTTCAAATGATATGGTGAAACTTTATAAAGGAAGAAAAAGTTCCAAAATAAAATCTCAAGACACTATTATTATGAAACTTAGAGGTGGACCAAAAGGAATTTTATTACTTGATATAGCCAAAAACCCGGGTGTTTTATTTGACTCTGAGAGTTTAAAATTATATTCTTTTCAAATAAATGAAATTGCGAATATAAACGATAAACAAAATTATGTTATTGAATTTAATCAGGTTAAAGATTTTGATTATCCTCTTTTTGACGGAAAAGTTTATATAGATGTAAATACACTAGCAATAACAGCAACTGAATTTAGTTTAAACCTAAGAAATAAAGAAAGTGCAACAAGATTATTTGTAAAAAAGAAACCGTTTTTAATGACAATTACTCCGGAATCAACAAAATATATTGTTAAATACTCTGAGTATAACGGAAAGTTTTATTTTTCACATGCACGAGGAGAAATAACTTTTAAAGTTAGCTGGAAAAAAAGACTTTTAAACTCAAAATATACAGTTGTATCCGAAATTGCAACAACAGACAGAACAAATAAAAATGTTATTAAAATACCTTTAAAAAACAGATTAAAATCAAACATTATTTTTGAAGAAAAAGTAAGACCATATACTGATCAAGATTTTTGGGGAAAATATAATACTATTAAACCAGAAGAATCAATTGAAAAAACAATAAAAAAATACGGAGTCAAATTAAAAATAAACAACAGTTAAATCAATTTTACTATTGAAATACTTAAAACTTGAAGATTAAAAAATTAAATAACATTAGCATTCATAATTTTGAAATACTTTTTAAAGAGTATTACAATGAGCTTTGTCTGTTTGCATTAAGATACACAAAAAGTGAAGAAGGGGCAGAAGAAGTTGTTCAAGATGTTTTTGCAAAGATATGGGAAAAAAGAACTTTTATTAACATCAAAATTTCGATAAAATCTTATTTGTACATTTCTGTTAGAAATAAATGTTTACAACAACTAAACCATGAAAAAATTGTACGTAAATATAAACAGCAAATCGATAAAAGAAGTAAATATGAAACAGCAAGTCCTTATGATAGTTTAGTTTATGAAGAAACAATTGAAGTTTTTAATGACGCTTTAAGTACTTTGCCCGAAAATTGTATAAAGATATTTAAACTTAGCAGGTTTGAAGGATTAAAGTACAAAGAAATTGCAGAAAAATTAAAAGTTTCAATAAAAACTGTTGAGGCAAATATTTCCAAAGCATTAAAAACTTTTAGATTGTATTTTCCCGATTATTTAAAAAATTAAAAATGATAAGTAAAAAAGAACACATAATTTCAAAATTTATTAACGGAACTCTTAACGCCAAAGATAGAAAAAAAGTTTCAAAAGAAATTTCTGATTATACAATGCAAAAAAAAGCACTTAAAATGAATATAGAAAACAGGCATAATTTCGATGCTGACAATGCGTGGAATAGTTTTCAAAAGCGAATTTCTGAAAAAAAACCGCATAAAAATCCAAAGAATATTAATTTGTTTGCTTTTAGAAAAATAGTAGCGTCTGTAATTTTAATAATTGGCATTTCCATAGTTAGCTATCTTTTATATAATAATTTTTCAACAATAAAGTATTCGGAAATCAATACAAAAAACGAAATACAAGAAATTAAATTACCAGATGGATCTTTAATAACTCTTAATCATAATTCAAAAATTATATTCCCCGAAAAGTTTTCTAAAAAAACTAGAATTGTTGAGTTTTCGGGAGAAGCATTTTTCAAAATAAAAAAAAATCCAAAGCGGCCATTTATAATAAAGACAGAAAAAGCAGAAGTTCTGGTTCTTGGAACATCTTTTAATGTTGAGGCTTATTTTAATAATATAAAAGTATGTGTAAAAACTGGAAAAGTTAAACTTTCAAAAAAGAACATTGCTGAAAATGTGAAATTAATTGCGGGAGAAGAAGGAACAATTAAAAATAATATAATTTCAAAAAACATTGTGCAAGATAAAAATTATTTGTCGTGGAAAAACAAAAGTTTTATTTTTGAAAACACCAAATTAAGTAAAGCGATTTCTGATATTAATAAAGCATATAATGTTAACATAATATTAGAAAATGAGGATTTGGAAAACATCCTCATAACATCATCTCCAAGCAATAAGGATATTGATATATTGCTTGATTTAATTTGTTCTCCTGAAAATTTAAGTTTTATAAAAACAGGAAGTAAAATATTGATTACAAAAAAACGGTAGTAAATTGCTTAAACAGAACATATTAATGGTGCTAATTTTTGTTTTGGGAATAGGTTTTTCTTATTCTCAAAATTCTATTTTAGAAAAACCAATAAGTATAAATTTAAAAAACACTAAAACAAAAGACGTTCTTAAACAGATAAGCAAGCAAACTGGATTTTTTTTTACCTATAACCCAAATGCTGTAAAAGCAAATAATAAAATAAATATTTACTCTAAAAACCAGCCCTTAAAAATTGTTCTTTCTGAAATTTTTCCAAGACATAATTTTTCCTTCAAAATTATTCAAGACCACATTGTAATTTGTAAAGAAAATGAAAACTCAAACTACCAAAATCTTAACAAAAAGTTTGTAAAGAAATATATTGAAATTTCAGGCAAAGTAATAAACAAACGAACCGGATTTCCAATACCCTTTGCATCTGTCGGAATTATAAACTCAGCAAAAGGAGGGGTTACAAACAAAAACGGTTTTTTTTCTCTAAAACTTGACTCTATTTTCCAAGATTCCATATTTTTTATTTCAAACTTAGGATACAAAACTATATATATTCCTGTTTCTAAAATGAACCCTAATGATAAAGAATATCAACTAATTGAAAATTTTATTTCAATACAAGAAATAGTAATTAGAACAAATGACCCTGTTATATTAATTAAAAAAGCCATTGGAAATATACAGGAAAACTACATTCAAAAACCTAGCATTCTAACAGCTTTTTATAGGGAAGGGACAAAAAAAAAGGATAAAATTCTAACATTTTCAGAAGCAATAATTAAAATATACAAAACACCATATAGAAGCACTCTTAAATCTGATAAAATAAAGATAGAAAAACAACGAAAAATTATTAATGCCGAGATTTCGGATACTGTCTTTCTTAAATTAAAAAATGGACTATATTCCGGTTTGGATATAGATATTATTAAACACCCTGTCAGTTTTATTGATTTTATAGGTATGAAAGACTATAATTACAGACTTATTGATATTGTAACATTTGGCAACAAAAATGCTTATGTTATTGAGTTCTTTCAGAAAAAAAACATTAAAAAAGCACTTTTTAAAGGCAAAATTTATATTGAAATAGAATCTATGGCAATTATTGCAACAGAATTTGAACTAAACATGAAATATTCTTTAAACAAACCGGATTTTGTTGCAAAAAAAAGCAGAAAACTAAAAATAAACCCTATTTCAGTTAAATATCTTGTAAATTATAGAACAATAAAAGGAAAATATTTTTTAAATCATGTAAGAGCTGATATTGATTTTAAAATTAAAAAGAAAAGAAAACTTCTTTCAAAAAAATTTAATGTTTTTATTGAAACTATAATTTTTGAAATAGATACCATAAATGTTAAGCCTTTTGAAAAAAATGAAACATTCAAAAAACACCAAATCTTAATAGATAGCAAATATAAATACGACGCAAGTTTCTGGGGGGCAGATAATTTCATTAAACCCGAAAAATCTGTTGAAGATGCTTTAAAAAAAATTAGTGTTAAATTGTATCTTCTAAAATAGTATTAGCTCTCATAAAGAAAATTCATATATCATCAAAAATGTGTTTTAATTAATTTTAACAAAAAATAACAAAACTCCATCTAAAAAATATTAATTTTGATGAATATATTAGTATTTAAAAAAAAACACATAAAAAAGTAAACTACCATAAATATTCAAGCCTGTTATAAACACAAACAAACTTTCATCTTTTTACTATTTAGACCATGAAATCTAAAATAAAACAAGCAACAGACTTTATAAACAATGAACTTTGGACTGTAAATGTTGATAAAGTCTCCAAACCGATGAAAATTCTTATTAATTTTCTCCGATTTATTTCTCTTGGAATACAAGGTTTCAGAGAAGATAAATTGAATGTAAGAGCCTCGGCATTAACTTATTTTACTCTACTGTCTATTGTTCCTGTTTTGGCAATGGGATTTGGTATTGCAAAAGGTTTCGGTCTAGAAGAAGTTTTAGAAACCGAACTAGCCAAAGCTATGGCAGGGCAAAAAGAAGCTCTAAGCTATATATTAGAATTTACACACTCAATGCTTGGAACAGCAAAAGGCGGTTTAATTGCCGGTCTAGGATTTGTTTTGTTGTTATGGTCTGTTATAAAGCTACTTTCAAATATTGAAAACTCTTTTAATACTGTTTGGGATATTAAAAAATCAAGAAGCATTATCAGAAAATTTACAGATTATCTTACCATTATGTTATTGGCTCCAATTCTTGTAATTTTTGCAGGAAGTGCAACTGTTTTTATATCTTCAAATCTTACTGATTTTCAAGACATTAAACTCTTGAATGTTGTTAGCCCTATATTCCTGAAATTTGCTAAAATCATACCATTTATTATAATTTGGACAGTTTTTACATTACTATATTTAGTAATGCCAAACACAAAAGTAAAATTTAAATCTGCATTAATTGCAGGAATAATTGCAGGAACAATTTTCCAACTTTTTCAAGGAATATATATTTATTTTCAATCTGGAGCAACAAGAATAAATGCAATTTATGGAAGTTTTGCTGCCCTGCCTTTATTTTTAATTTGGTTACAAATAAGTTGGTTTGTAGTTCTATTAGGTGCAGAAATTTCTTTTGCAGTTCAAAATTTCAGACTTAAAAGTGCAAGCAAACAACTTCAGAAACTTAGTATCTCATATCAAAAAAAAATTGCGTTGTTACTTGTAAAAAAAATTGGAGAATATTTTTCCAATGCAAAAAAAGCACCCACAGCAGAAAAACTATCTCACAAAACCACAATACCTGTTTACACAGTTGAGTTTGTGCTTCAAAACTTGGTTGATGCAGAAATTATTTCAAAAATAAAAAATAAAAACAACACTGTTTATCAACCAGCTATGAGTCTCGAAAATCTTAGTATTGTTAAAGTAATTAATGCATACGAAGAAACAGGAACTGATTTTTCAAACTACATCAAAAATTTAGAATTTAAGGAATTGGAAAAAAAATTAAAGGCCGTAAAAGAACATCAATATTCGGCAGTTGAGAACATTATATTAAAAGATGAAAAAAAATAGTTTTAAATGATAAATCCCAAAACAATTCTTGGAATAATGTCCGGCACTTCGCTTGATGGATTAGATTTTGCTTTGTGCAAGTTTAAAAAACAAAAACAAAAGTATTATTATGAAATTCTTGAAACAGGTTTTTTTCCATACAATGATAAAATAAAAAATGAACTTTCGAATGCACAAAATCTAAAAGCATTTGATTTTATAGAACTACATAAAAAATATGGCAAATACATCGGAAAAAAAACAAAACAATTTCTTTCAGGAAAAATAATTCCTGATTATATCGCATCACACGGACACACAATATTTCACAAACCAAAGCAAAATATTACATTTCAAATAGGAGATGGGGCTTTTATTGTTGCAGAAACAAACATTTCCGTTATTTCAGATTTTAGAAATATAGACACAGCCCTGAAAGGACAAGGAGCTCCACTTGTGCCGATTGGAGACAAACATTTGTTTTCAGAATATGATTTTTGTATAAACCTTGGCGGATTTGCAAATGTTTCATACAATGAAAAAGGAAAAAGAATAGCTTTTGATATTTGCCCCGTTAATTTTATTGTTAATAATTTAATGAGAAAAATTGGAAAAGAATATGATGAATTTGGGAACACTGGTAAAAAAGGAAAAATAAATCATGAATTATTAAAACAACTAAATAGTATTCCGTTTTATACCAAGAAACCTCCAAAATCCTTAGGTAGAGAGTATGTTGAAAAATGGTTTTTCCCCTTAATTCAAAATTTTAACATTTCTGTTAATGATAAAATAAGAACATTGTATAAACACATTGCAATTAAAATTTCAGACGAAATAAGTTCAAAAAAAAATGGAAACGTTTTGTTAACCGGTGGAGGAACCCATAATAAATTTTTAGTTTCAGAAATACAAGCCGAAACAAAGAACAAAATTATTATACCCGATAATCAAACAATTGACTTTAAAGAAGCAATAATATTTGCTTTTCTTGGTTTTCTTAGAATAAACAGTGAAATAAATACTTTAAAGTCTGTAACAGGTGCTCTAAAAGATAGCATTGGAGGAGCAATATTCGTTTCGTAGTATCAAAAAAAATGTTCCTTTTTCAAACGGATTTTAAAACTATTCTTTTTTTTTGTAACTTTGGCTTTCTGTTTATGATTATTTTTCAATAAACTATAAAAACTAATATCTTTTAATTACTGTAAAACAACAAAAAGATGAACAAATTTTTAAGCATTTCCATAATATTAACACTTACAATTTATTCTTCCGGATATTCTCAAAAAAGAAATCTCAAAAAGGCAGACGAAGCATTTAAAATTGGAGAATACCATACAGCATATGAGATTTATGAAAAAACATATGAAAAATTATCCTCAAAACCAGAAAAAGCCGAAGTTTCATTTAAATTAGGAGAGTGCAGTAGAATTATGATGAACGAACGCAAAGCTGCAAAATGGTACAAAAAAGCAACCAGAAACAAAACAGAACATCCAATTGCTTGGTTACACCTGGCAGATGCACTAAAAATGCTAGAAAAATATGAAGAAGCAAAAGAACAATATATAAAATATCAAAACTTAGTGCCAAATGATTCAAGAGGAAAAAATGGAATTAAATCTTGTGAATTTGTAGAAGAATGGAAAAATAACCCAAGTAGATATGTTGTTGAAATTGTTGACGGAATAAATACAAAATACTCAGACTTTTGCCCTTCATACGGAAAAAGCAAATCAGAACTATATTTTTCTTCAACACGCGAAAGTGCAAAAGGAAAAGACCTTAGTAATATTACAGGGCAAAGTTATTCCGATATTTTTGTTGCAAGCAAAGACAGAAAGGGAAAGTGGAGCACACCGGTTCCTGTTGAAGGAAATGTAAACACTGCAGGAAGCGAAGGAACAGCTATTATAATTAATGGCGGAAAAAATATGTACTTCACAGTTTGCAAACAAACTGAAAACGCAAATATGGGATGTAAAATATACAAATCAAGAAATAATGCAAGCGGTTGGTCAGACCCAGAACTAGTTAAACTGATAGGAGATAGCAGCGTGTCAATGGGGCATCCTGCAATTTCAAAAGATGAGCTGACAATTTATTTTGTTAGTGACAGCATTCCTAATATAAAAGGGTTTGGCGGACAAGATATTTATTACTCTACAAGAGAAAGTGCTACATCATCTTGGGGGAAACCCAAAAATGCAGGATCAAAAATTAACACAAAAGGAGACGAAAAATTTCCATATATCAGAGAAAACGGAAACCTTTATTTTGCATCAGACGGACATCCCGGAATGGGAGGTTTAGATATTTTTGAAGCAAAGAAAAACGGAAAAGTTTGGGAAGTTGAAAATATGAAATTTCCAATAAATTCTTCAAAAGATGACCTTGGAATTACCTTTTATGAAGATAAAAAAACAGGATACCTTTCTTCAAAAAGAGATAAAAAACTAAATATATATTCATTTTCAATGCCCGACATGATTTTTACTATGCGAGGAATTGTAAAAAATTCTGATGCAAATGCACCACTTCCCGGAGCCGATGTTAAACTTACAAGCCCAAGTGGACACGAAGTTGAAATCCTTTCTGCTTCAGACGGAACATTTAGATTTAATCTTCATCCTAAAACAGACTATACTGTAATTGCATCTAAAAGTAAATTTATTAGTGCTATGGCAGATCGCTCTACAAAAGGTCTAACAAAAAGCAAAACATTTGATATTGTTTTAGAGCTTGAATCATTTGGTGGAGGAAAACAAATTGAACTTCCAAATATTGAATATGATTTAGCAAAAACAACATTAAGACCAGAATCAATGATTTCACTTGATGAGCTTGTAAAAACTCTAAACTTAAACTCCAATTTAACCATTGAACTTGCTGCAAACACTGATTTTAGAGGTGGAGACGAATACAACCAAAAACTTTCTGAAGGAAGAGCAAAATCTGTAACTGATTATTTAATTTCAAAAGGTATTAAAGCTGATAGACTAACTCCTGTCGGAAATGGAGAAAAAGTACCCAAAAAAATATCTTCTAAAACAAAAATTGGACGTAAAATTCTATCAAAAAACAAATTTCTTAAACCAGGAGATGTTCTTACAGAAGAATTTATAAATAATTTGGAATCAGATGAACAAAAAGAAATTTGCCACCAATTAAACCGTAGAACTGAGTTCAAAGTTCTAAGAGATGATTATGGAATTAATGCCGTTAAGTTTGGAGGAGGGAAAAAATAATAAATTTAATTAAAAAACTCAACAAATTATGCTAATTTTTGTAGTGTTCATTTTTCTTATATTTATGATTCCACCACAAATTTAATGTATGTTGCAAAAACATTATATCATTGAATAATAATACCTTGTATTATTTAAAAATACTTATGGAATAAATTTTTTTTAGAATACTGAATAAACAATTATCCAATAAAAAACAGTAAACTATATTTGTAAATTAAAAATTTCACATAATTATTTAGGCTATTCATCAAAAAAATAGGACTTTTTTGTTATTCATAAATAAATTGCCATTTTTTAAACATAAAAATATTTAAATTATGAAGAAAATTTTATTAGGAATAAGCACAATTATTATTGTTGTTACTGTTTTTTCATCCTGCCAATCAGTTAGCGGTGCACAAACTTTTGCCGAAAAATTTTATGAAGCAATGAAAATAAATGATTATTCAAGTGCAACAGCTTTGTTTGACCAGCAAATGTTAGAACAATATGGAGAAGAAGAGTTAATAAAAATACTTAACCAAAGAAACAATTCTTGGGGAAAAATATATTCTTTCTCAAAATATGGCTTTAACACTTCCACTAAAAATGGAATTACAAATGTGTCATTAAAATTTAAAGTTGAATCTGAAAAAGGAATGGTTTACGAGAAAATTGAATTTATAAAACGAGGAGAACAATATAAAATAACCGGATACTTCTTTAATCCAGATAAGGAAAAAATTGAAAAAATGTAAAGTAAATCTTAAAAAACGCACAAAACGAAATAATGAGTCGGTAAATTTAATTTTTTGCCGACTTTTTTGTGCTGTTTTTTCAACAATCAAAAAGAAAAATTATGAAAAAAATATTTAATTATTACTTTTATAAATTATTCTAAAATTTGAAAATTATTAATATGTATAACAGCAAAGAAAATAGCAGACACATTGCAATATCTGGAAATATAGGTTCAGGAAAAACAACTTTAACTGATTTATTAGCAAAACATTACAAATGGGAGGCTCATTTTGAAGATGCTGATGAAAACCCATATTTGAATGATTTCTATGAAGATATGCAAAGGTGGTCTTTTAATTTGCAAATATATTTTTTAAACAGTCGGTTTAATCAAGTTTTAGACATAAGAAAATCCGGAAAAACTATTATTCAAGATAGAACAATTTATGAAGATGCTTTTATTTTTGCACCAAACCTTCATGGGATGGGGCTCATGCCTACAAGAGATTTTGAAAACTATCAAAAACTTTTTAAATTAATGAGTTCATTAGTTCAACCACCAGATTTATTAATATATTTACGTGCCAATGTACCTAAACTTGTTCAACAAATTCAAAGTAGAGGACGCGACTATGAAAATACAATAAGAATTGATTATCTCACTCGCCTAAATGAACGTTACGAAGCATGGATTTCAGAATATAAATTAGGAAAATTAATGATACTTAATGTAAACGATAAAGACTACAGAGACAACCCAAAAGACCTAAGTGAAGTAATTAATAAAATTGATGCAGAACTATACGGCATATTCTAGAGTCTAATACAAAACGAACCAATAAGAAATGATATCAACAAAACTTACTACACTTTTTAATATAGAAATGCCAATTATTATGGCTCCAATGTTTCTTGTATCAGACTCCAATATGGTAAAAGCAGCAATGAAAAGTAAAATAATAGGCACTTTCCCTACATTAAATTATAGAAAAGAAGGTGAGTTAGATTCTATACTAAAAGAATTAAACAGCTTTAAAAATGAAATTGAAGATTTAGGAACATATGGCGTAAATTTAATAACCCAAAAATCTAACCCTCTATATAAAAAACACCTTAATATATGTATAAAAAACAAAGTTCCGTTCTATATTACATCACTTGGAAACCCCAAAGAAGTAATTGAAAAGGCACATAAATATGGAGCAAAAGTTTTTTGTGATGTAACAAACTTAAAACATGCCCAAAAAGTATTTAGTCTTGGAGCTGACGGTATTATTGCCGTAGGACAAGGAGCAGGAGGACATGCAGGACCAAATCCTCTTCATATTTTAATACCATCATTAAAACAAAAGTTTAAAGATTTCCCTATTATTGCCGCAGGAGGAATAAGTACAGGAAACGGGTTACATTCAGTTCTTGTACTTGGAGCAGATGGAGCATCAGTAGGAACAAGATTTATTGCAAGTCACGAAGCCCCTGTATCACAAGAATATAAAGATGCAGTTGTAAATGCAAAATCAGAAGATATTGTAATGACAGAAAGAATTTCCGGTACTCCAAGCACAATTATTAATACTTCATACGCTAAAAAAATTGGATATAAACAAAGTTGGTTTGAAAAACTATTGTCTAAGAACAAGAAAACAAAAAAATATTTTAAAATGCTAATTCAACTTAAAGGAATGAAGAAATTAGAAAAATCTGTAGTTCCTGGTAATTATAAAAACCTTTGGATTGCAGGAAAATCAGTAGAATTTATTAATGATATTTTATCTATTAAAAAGATAACTCAAAATTTCAAAAATGAATTGGAAGAAAGTATAAAAAGTAATAGATTTTAAACTTAATTAAATTTTTAAACAGCTAATTGTCAGGATTTTACAACCTAACAAAATATTTATTAACAAAAACTTGTTAATAAATATTGTCAATTAATAAAATAGTACTATTTTTGCAGACCAAAATTTCACAGAAAAGAAGTTTGTACAAATCAAAAAATAATAACAAGTGAATACTTTAAGCTACAAAACAATTTCAGCAAATAAAGAAACCGTTAATAAAGAATGGTTATTAGTTGATGCAGAAGGAGAAACACTCGGAAGACTATCATCGATTGTTGCCAAATTAATCAGAGGAAAATACAAAACAAATTTCACACCTCATGTAGATTGTGGAGATAATGTTATTGTAATTAATGCTGAGAAAGTTGAATTAACAGGAAAAAAATGGGATGATAAAAAATATTTTAGTCACACAGGATATCCCGGAGGACAAAGAATAATTAACCCTAAAGACCTTTTGGCAAAAAACCCTATTGCTTTAGTTGAAAAAGCAGTAAAAGGTATGTTGCCAAAAAATAAACTGGGAAGTGTTTTGTATAAGAACTTATACGTATATGAAGGTTCTGAACACAACCAAGAAGCCCAAAAACCTAAAAAAATAAACATAAATTCAATTAAATAAATATGGATACAATTAATGCACTAGGAAGAAGAAAAGCAGCAATTGCCAGAATATATCTTAAAGACGGTAAAGGAAATATTACTGTAAACAAAAGAAAATTCGAAGATTATTTTACGGTTGAGGAGTATAAATACCAAATTATGCGTCCACTTACAATGCTTGAAGCAGAAGGAAAATACGATATCTCTGTAAATTTATCAGGAGGAGGAATAAAAGGACAAGCCGAAGCATTAAGATTGGCTATTTCAAGAGCACTTGTTAAAATTAATGCAGAAGACAAAACAGTTTTGAAAAAAGCAGGATTTATGACAAGAGACTCAAGAGTTGTTGAAAGAAAGAAACCTGGACAACCAGGAGCTCGTAAAAAATTCCAATTCAGTAAACGTTAATACCAGATTTGAACTTAATATATATTACTTAGGTTTAGTATCTAAATTACCAAGACCGACAAGATTGTCGCTACTTGGTAATTGTTTTTATTAAAGAATGTAAACTTAATTTAAAAAAGAATGGCAAAAGTAGATTTTAAACAATTACTTGATGCAGGTGTACACTTTGGACACTTGAAAAGAAAATGGAATCCTAAAATGGCTCCCTATATTTTTGAAGAGCAAAACGGAATTCATATCATTGATTTACACAAAACAATGATTAAGCTTGATGAGGCAAATGCTGCAATTAAACAAATTGCAAAATCAGGCAGACAAATTTTATTTGTTGCAACAAAAAAACAAGCAAAAGATATTGTTGAACAAAAAGTTAAAGAAACGGGAATGCCCTATATTACTGAGCGTTGGTCAGGAGGTATGCTTACAAATTTCAGAACCGTCAGAAAAGCTATCAAAAAAATGAAAGCAATTGATGCTATGGAAAAAGATGGAACTTTTGATAAAATTTCTAAAAGAGAAAGACTTCAAATAAGACGTGAAAGAATAAAACTTGAAAGAAACCTTGGAAGTATTGTTGATATGAGAAGAGTTCCTTCTGCTTTATTTGTTGTTGATGTTTCAAAAGAAAATATTGCTGTTGCCGAAGCAAAAAAACTTGGTATCCCAATTTTTGCTATGGTAGATACAAACTCTGACCCTTCTATTGATTTCCCAATCCCTTCAAATGACGATGCTTCAAAATCTATTTCTGTTATTATGGAAGCTGTTACACAAGCTGTAAAAGAAGGTCTTGAATTAAGAAATGCGGAAAGAAAAGACGTAAAAAAAGAAAATACAGACAAACCTGAACAGAAAAAAACTAGAGCAAGAAAAAAATAATTTTAATTACTGAAAAAATACAATAAAATGGCAAAAATAACTGCATCAGATGTTGCAAAACTTAGAAAAATGACAGGAGCAGGAATGATGGACTGCAAAAATGCACTAAAAGAAACTGAAGGTAATTTTGAGGAAGCAGTTGATTTTTTAAGAAAAAAAGGTCAAAAAGTTGCCGGTAAACGTGCCGACAGAGATGCGTCCGAAGGTGCTGTAGTTGCTAAAAAAACTACTGACGGAAAAAGAGCAGTAATTATTTCTTTAAATTGCGAAACAGATTTTGTTGCAAAAAATGAAGATTTTGTCAAATTTGCAAACCAAATTCTTGATATTGCAATTGAAAACAATCCTGCAAATAAAGAAGATCTTTTAAACCTAGATTTTAATGGGTCAACAATAGCTGAAGAAATTATTAACCAAACAGGTGTTATAGGCGAAAAACTTGAACTTGCATATTACGATAAAGTAGAAGGCGAATCAACTGCTTCTTATATTCATATGGGAAACAAATTGTGTTCAATAGCTGCTTTCAATAAGTCTGTTGATGAACCAACAGGAAAAGACATTGTTATGCAAATTGCCGCAATGAGTCCTATTGCTGTTGATAAAGATGGAGTTCCACAAAAAATAATTGACAAAGAAATTGAAATAGGTAAAGAACTTGCAATTCAAGAAGGGAAACCCGTTGATTTAGCTGAAAAAATATCAGTAGGGAGACTTAATAAATTCTTTAAAGAGAATACTTTACTTAACCAACAATGGGTAAAAAACAATAAAATGACAATTAGAGACTTCTTAAAAGGAGTTGATGCTGAATTAACTGTAACAGAATTTAAAAGATTTGGAATTGCATAATTTTAAAATAATTTATAATTTTAAAGCCTGTAAATAATATTACAGGCTTTTTTAATAGTAAAATTTTAAAAAAATAAATTAAATTTATGAAAAAAACAATCCTCTTAACATTTTTATTTGCAATAATAATCTCATCTTGCAGTATTCTTCAAAAAAACATACCAAAAGAAGATGGATTATATGCAAAAATAAAAACAAACAAAGGAGACATAACATTGTTTTTAGAATTTGAAAAAGTACCTCTTACTGTTGCAAATTTTGTTGGACTTGCAGAAGGGAAAATTAAAAATGATGCCAAAAAACTTGGTGAGCCATACTACAACGGTGTTCTTTTTCACAGAGTAATTAAAAACTTTATGATACAATGTGGAGACCCAACAGGAACAGGAAGAGGCGGCCCAGGATATAAATTTAAAGACGAATTTAACCCTGATTTAAAACATGATAAACCCGGAATTTTATCAATGGCAAACGCAGGACCAGGAACAAATGGAAGTCAGTTTTTTATTACTCATAAAGAAACCCCTTGGTTAAACAATAAACATACTGTTTTTGGTCATGTAACCGAAGGGATGGATGTAGTAAACGCTATTAAGCAAGGAGATAAAATTATAGAATTGAAAATATTGAGAGTGGGAAAAAAAGCCAAGAAATTTGATGCTCTAAAAATTTTTAATGAGCTTAAAAATAAATAATTTTTTTCTGTACGCTACGATTATTATCTTTGCATGAAAATTTAAAAAAATAAAAATAAAAAATAAAAAAATGGCTGATAATTTTGGTGAAATTGTTCAAGTTATAGGTCCAGTTGTTGACGTAAGCTTTGAAAAAGCAGGTTCAAAACTTCCTAATATTTATGATGCTCTTGAAATTACAAGAGAAGATGGAAGTCTCTTAATCGTTGAGGCAGAGCAACATATAGGAGAAAATACAGTAAGAACCATTGCAATGGATTCTACTGATGGTTTAGAAAGAGGAATGAAAGTTAAAGCAACAGGAAGCCCTATTAAAATGCCTGTGGGCGAAGATGTTAGGGGCAGACTTTTAAATGTTGTTGGAGACACAATTGATGGTCTTCCTTCATTACCAAAAGAAAACGGATATCCTATACACAATGAACCGCCATTATTTAAAGATTTATCCACAGCATCCGAAGTTCTTTTTACAGGAATTAAAGTTATTGACCTTATAGAACCTTATGCAAAAGGTGGAAAGATTGGACTATTTGGAGGTGCCGGTGTTGGTAAAACAGTCTTAATTCAAGAATTAATAAATAATATTGCAAAAGGTTATGACGGAATGTCTGTTTTTGCTGGAGTAGGTGAAAGAACTCGTGAAGGAAATGACCTTTTACGAGAAATGATAGAATCTGGAATTGTAAAATATGGAGATGAGTTTGTAGAATCTATGGAGAAAGGTGGATGGGATCTTTCTAAGGTAGATATGGAAGAAATGAAAAAATCGCAAGTATCAATGGTTTTTGGACAAATGAACGAACCTCCTGGTGCACGCGCAAGAGTCGCACTTTCAGGGCTTTCTGTTGCCGAAAAGTTTAGAGATGGTGATGGCGAAGGAAAAGGAAATGATATTTTATTTTTTATTGATAATATTTTCCGCTTCACACAAGCAGGTTCTGAAGTTTCTGCACTTTTGGGAAGAATGCCCTCTGCGGTTGGGTATCAACCAACACTTGCAACAGAAATGGGAGGTATGCAAGAAAGAATTACATCAACTAAAAACGGGTCAATTACCTCAGTACAAGCAGTATATGTGCCTGCCGATGACTTGACAGACCCTGCCCCGGCAACAACCTTTTCGCACCTTGATGCAACTACAGTATTGAGTAGAAAACTTGCTGAACTTGGAATTTATCCTGCTGTTGATCCTCTTGATTCTTCTTCAAGAATCTTAACTCCGGATATTGTGGGAGATGAACATTATGAAACAGCACAAAAAGTAATTAACATACTTCAAAGATATAAAGAACTTCAAGACATTATTGCAATTCTTGGAATGGATGAGCTGTCTGAGGAAGACAGGCAAACTGTTCATAGAGCAAGACGTGTTCAAAGATTCTTATCTCAGCCTTTCTTTGTTGCGGAACAATTTACAGGTTTGCCTGGAGTATTAGTGCCAATTGAAGATACAATAAAAGGTTTTAATATGATTATGAACGGTGAGGTTGATAAATATCCTGAGGCTGCATTTAATCTTGTTGGAACAATTGAAGATGCAATTGCAAAAGGAGAAAAAATTCTTAAAGAAACTGAAAAATAAAGATAAAAAACTATGTTTTTAGAAATAGTAACACCTGAAAAAACTTTATTCAGTAATGATATTAAATATGTGAACATTCCTGGAAGTAAAGGGAATTTTGGAGTATTAAAAAATCATGCTGCTGTTATTTCTACTATGAAAAAAGGACAAATTAAGGTAGTTCAAGAAGATGATACTGAAAAAATATTTGATGTAAATGGAGGAGTTGTTGAAGTGCTTAATAATAATATTATAATATTGGTAAAAATCTAATAGTAATATATTTTATATTAAAGGAAAAGAGGCTTACTTTTGTAAACCTCTTTTTTTATTTCTTAAAAAGTTGAGGGATTTTAATAATGTTTTTTAAAAAAACGGTATACCATCCTCCAAATTTGTTTTTCTTCAAAACTTTAACATCTTCTTGCATTTTTTTAATAATATTTTTAATGCTTTTATTACTTTCGCCACCTATTCTCATTTTAATCATCACTTGCGGTAAGTATGCTGTCGAGATTTTGTTTTGCCCAAGAAAACGCAGTATAATATCATAGTCTGCTGCAATTCTAAAACTTGTATCGAATGTGCCAAGTTTATCATAAATTTTTTTCTTAACGAAAAAAGTTGGGTGGGGTGGCATCCAGCCCTTTTTTAGCTTTGAAAACTTAAATTCTCCAGATTTCCAGTAACGTATTATTTTGTTTGTATCTTCTTTTGAAACATATTGTAAGTCACCGTATATACTATCTGTCTGTTTGTTTGTAAAAAGTTTTGCTGCATCTTCAATAATTGTGTTTTTAGCAAAAATATCATCTGCATGAAGGAAGACTATAATATCTCCTGTTGCATTTTTTATACCTTTATTTAGTGCATCATAGATTCCATTGTCAGGCTCACTTATTACTTTTAGAATTTTAGTAGCATTATTTTTAATTAATGAAAGAGTTTTATCTTTTGATGCTCCATCAATAATTATATGCTCAATATTAATATAAGTTTGTGATACTACTGAACTTATTGTATTTAAAATTGTAGTTTCGTTATTGTATGTTGCTGTTATTATTGAAAATTTCATTATTCAATTTCTCTTTTTCGAATTTCTTTTGCAGGATTTCCTTGATATATTGTGTATGCTTCTAAATCGTTTGTTGCAACAGAATTTACTGCAAGTATTGAATGTGATTTGCAAGTTACATTTGGTGTAACAATACTTTTTGCTCCAATCCAAACCCCTTCTTCTAATTTAATTTTACCTGTAATTAAATCAAATGTAGTTTTTTTGTAGTTATGGTTTCCGCAAAGCAACATAGCTCCTTGCGAAATACTTACACTATCTTCAATTATTACATCTGCAAGATTATCAATCCAAACATTTTCGCCTATCCAAACGTGGTTCCCAATTTTCAATCGCCAAGGATATTTTATATTTACCGATGGTTTTATGACCACGCCTTTGCCTATTTTTGCTCCGAAAATTCTTAATAAAAAAACTTTTAGCGAACTTACCGGATTATACGAGTTTTTTAAAAACAATATATTTACAAAATACCATAAAATTTGCTTTATCTTATTTGCTCCGACTTTATAATCGGAATTATTATATTTTGAAAGGTCTGTTTTATTCATATGCGAACATTTTTCGTGTTTTTTCGATTACGGATTTATCATTTACAATATTTTCGGCAAATTTATATGTTTTTTTTGACATTATTTGATAATCATCGTCTGTCATATCAATACATTTCTGAATAACTTCTTGAAATTTTGCTTTGTTATGCAACGAAATATCCCAACCAATATTTTTTTCTTCTAAGTTTTGCCATGGTGTTTGGTCAGAAATAATTACAGGGCAGCCTGCTGAAAAAGCTTCAAAAATAGAATGTCCAAAATTTTCATGTAAGGTTGGTAAAATGTAAAAATTATTTTCAGATAAAATATCATAAACTTTTTCGTGAGAAACCTCACCATTAAATTCTATTTTTATATTATTTTTAATCTTTGAACTTGCCTTTTTACATTTTTCTAAATAATTGATTTCTTCATTTGTTCCGTATATCGAAAAAATGATATTTTTATTTGTTTTTATATTTTGGAATAATTCAATAGCAAAAAGCAAATTCTTTTTTTTGGCAATTCGTGATAAAAAAATAAATTTAGTTTGATTTTTGCTTCTTTTTAGGTATGGTTTTATTTTTTCTGAAATATTTGAAACTAATAAAATATTTGAATTTTTACCAAAGTGTTTTTTTATATCTTCAACTTCTATATTGTCAGTTGCGTGCCAAATGATGTTTTTGTAAAGACCAGCAATTTTTGATATAATAAGAAAAATTTGTTTTTTTCTTTTTTTTAAACCTAATGCACCTTTGCCCAGCATACCTCTTGTTGCAAGAATTATTTTAGCGTGTTTTTTCTTTTTTTTAATTATGCGAAGAGGCAAAAGTGTAAATTTTAACGAAAATAAGCTGTTAAAATAAACTGTATCAAAATTAAGTGTATTAATTATTTGTGAAAGATATTTTTTATTCTGATTTTCTGGACTTAGATATATAATTTTGTAGTTGTTTTTTTTTATTAATTTATTCAATTTTATGTTTTTATATCCCTGTTCACAACCAAAGTCTCTGTCGGAAGTTATTATAGTAAAATTGAAATCATATTGTAAATGCTCAACAATATTTGCAACACTTCTAATTGGTCCTCCTGCTTTATAGCCCGGCAAAAACCAATCAATAAAAATTAATATCTTCTTTTTATTATTCATTTGTTGCAATATTAGTAATTA
>CAMZKL010000049.1 GCA_947311255.1 uncultured Chlorobiota bacterium
GACAAAACTTCTAAGAAGTTGGAAGAAATTCAAGTTTATCTGAAAGAATGGGTTGAAAATTAAGATTGAACACAAATACTTGCCATAATGTAATAAAACATTAAGGTTGTGATATGATTATTTTTACTAAGGCACAAAAAATGATAAGGTTTTAAAACATTAAACTATAATTTTACAATTTCTATTAGATGAAATCAAAACTTTTATACAAAATTACCTACATACTGTTTTTTGTATTTATAGTTTTGCCTATAATTTATACTTTCATAATTAGTTTATCTCCCCAAAATTTAAAAGAATTAAATCTTCCAACTTTTTTACTTTTAGGAAAGAGTATTTTTATTGCATTTTTAATAGCAGGTTTTTCAACAATCTTTGGAACCATTTTATCATTCTTTATTTATAAAACAAAAGTTCAGTTTAGCAAATTCTTTAAAATTGCACTTCTTATACCTTTATTTATTTCACCATATATTTCTGCCGTTGCCTGGAAAGATTTTTTTTATTTCTTTTTCGGAAATTCAAACTTATTATCTTCAAGCTTTGGACTTATATTTATTCTTACAATTATTTTCACTCCCTTGTCAATCTTAATAATAGGAAGTTCTTTTACAAATATAAATTCTCAAATTGAAGAAAGTGCTTTGCTTATTTCAAAATTACCAAAAGTTATCTTTAAAATAATTTTACCTCTTATAAAACCCGCTTTAATAAGTTCATTTGTTTTAGTTTTCATTTTTGCAATTTCAGAATTTTCAGTTCCTGCATTTTTATCTATTAAAGTTTTTACAACTGAAATATTTACCCAATTTTCGGCATTTTATAATCATTCCCTTGCAATTTTACAATCCTTGTTCTTGGTTGTTATTTGTATATTGCTTTTGTTTGCCGAAAAAAAACATATTGCTAATGCACCATTTCTTTCCATAGGAACAAAAGGTTTAAAAAATAAAATTTATAATTTAAGAAAACTTAACATCTTTGCTTTTGTTTTTCTCTCATTATGGTTTTTAATTTCAATAATTTTGCCTTTTATAATACTTTTTATCCAATCTTTTAAAAACGGGACAAATGATTTTATACGAGCCTTTGAACTTCTAAAACCAAGTTTCTTAAACTCATTTTCATTAACATTTTTAGGAACATTAATAATAGTTGCAGTTGGTTTTATATCTGCATATAGTTCTGTAAATAAGAAACATAAAACAGTTTTTAATTGGCTTCTTCTTTTTACTTTTGCAATTCCATCAATAGTTTTAGGAATAAGTTTTATTAATTTTTATAATCATAGTTTTTTAAACTTTATTTATTCAAGTTCATCAATATTAATTATTGCATATGTTGGAAAATTTGCATTTATCTCATCTAAAATAATAGAAAATTCTTTAAAGCAAATTCCAAAATCAATAGATGAAACAGCAAAAATTATTGGAATATCATTAAGTTCAAGAATATTTAAAATCTTATTACCGCAAATTTCAACTTCTTTATTTGCAGCATTTATAATAGGATTTATACTGAGTTTTGGCGAGTTAGGAACAAGCATAATGCTTTATCCTCCGGGAACTGAGATTTTACCTATAAAAGTTTTTACAATTTCGGCAAATGCAACGCAATCACTTACAAGTTCAATGACATTAATTGTTTTTTCGATTACTATCTTGTTGGTTTCATCATTTTATTTTGTATTTTTGAAGATGGAAGTATTTAATAATTGTGGCACGTTGCAACTCAATAAATGAATAATCGTGGCACGTTGAAACTCAATAAATGAATAATCGTGGCACGTTGAAACTCAATAAATGAATAATCGTGGCACGTTGCAACGTGCCACGATATAATAAAAATTTTAAAATGTTTTTTGAAGAAGGAAAAGTATATCATATTTATAATATTGGGAATCAAAAACAACAGATTTTCTTTACACGAGAAAATTACCTTTTTTTTCTTCGTAAAGTAAGAAAATATTTAATGCCTGTTTCAGATATTCTTGCTTGGTGTTTAATGCCAAATCATTTTCACATAATGATTGTTGCTAACGATAAAACTGTAAGACAAGCAGAAAAAAGGAATAATAAAATTTCACAATTTTCAGAAAATCTTCGAATTCTTTTAAGTCAATATACAAAAGCTGTAAATAAGCAAGAAAAAATAATTGGTTCATTGTTTAGACAAAACACAAAATCAAAAAGCTTGGAACAAACAAATACAAACAAATATATAGTTGCTTGTTTTCATTACATTAATAGAAATCCTTATGATGCAAAGCTCGTTTCTTCAATTTCAGATTGGGAGTTTTCTTCATTTAATGATTATTCAGGTCTAAGAAATGGAAGTTTATGTAATAAAAAATTAGCACAAGATATTATTAACTTTGACAAAAATAATTTAGAGTTTCAAACATTAAACTCTGCAAAAAATAATAATGAAAAACATATTTGGTAATTTTTTCTATTATCGTGGCACGTTGCAACGTGCCACGATTGAAGTTGCAACGTGCCACGATTAAAGTTGCAACGTGCCACGATTGAAGTTACAACGTGCCACGATAGAATATACCAGAGGTGCACGATAAAAAATAACACACCACATAAGGAATATCCCATAAATAGAAAATGATAAAACTAAAAAACATAACACATTCCTACGGAACAAAAAAAATTCTTAAAGATTTAAATTTGAATATTGAAGCAAATAAACTTACTTGTTTACTTGGTAGTTCAGGTAGCGGAAAAACAACAATATTAAGACTTATTGCAGGTTTAGAAATTCCAAGAAATGGCAAAATAATAGTAAATAACAATATTTATACTAAAAATTCAAGGATTATAATTTCTCCTGAAAAAAGAAATATAGGTTTTGTGTTTCAGGATTTAGCACTTTGGTCGCATTTTTCTGTTTACAAAAACATTGCCTTTGGTTTAAGAGAAAAAAAAGAAAGAAATGTAAAAGAGCAGGTTTTCGAAATACTTAACTTTTTTGGAATTGAGGAACATTCAAAGAAATTTCCACATCAACTTTCAGGAGGTCAGCAACAACTTGTTGCTATTTCTCGCTCATTAGTTTTAAAACCTAAAATTTTGCTAATGGATGAACCTCTTGCAAATCTTGATGTTAAACTAAAAAGAAAAATCCTTGAACATATTAAAAATTTAAAACAAAAGTTTAACATTACAATTGTATATGTTACGCACGACCACAGAGAAGCATTTACAATTTCGGACAATATAATTATTTTGAATGAAGGGAAAATTGAAGGCTCAGGCACAACTAGGCAGATTAAAAACTCAGATAATGAATATGTTAGATATTTTTTGGAGTATTGAATGCATAATTAAAAATTTTAATAATAAATAATTTAAATAATAAATAAGATGAAAGAAATAAGCATTATAACAGTAATTTTTATTGCATTAATAAGTTGCAATCAAGCTGAAACAAACTCAAAGGAAGAAACAAAAAAGAACTTAGAAATTGTTAAGCAACTTCCCAAATTATCAAATGACAGTATTTTTAATTTTGAGAATTATAAAATTGGCGAATTACCATCCGATTGGTCAGAATACTTCACTGGCAGAGGCGACCATACAGAATGGAAGATTATTGATGATAATGGAAATAAAGTTCTTGCCCAAGTATCACAAGGAAGTAGAAACTATCATTTTAATGATGTTGTTTTTAATAGTTTTAGTGCAAAAAACATTGAGCTAAAAGTTAAAATAAAAGGAGTAAAAGGCAGAATGGATCAAGGTGGAGGTTTTATTTGGAGGTTTATTGACAAAGACAATTACTATGTTGTTAGAGCGAATCCTTTGGAAGATAATGTTGTTCTTTATAAAGTAAAAAACGGAAAAAGAACAGATTTGCCTGTTTTAGGGAAGGGTAGAACTTATGGTGTTGATGTTGAAACTCTTGGCAACGGATGGAATACATTAAAATTAAAAGTTGTTGACGATTTATTTTCAGTTTATCTTAACGGTAAACAAATATTCCAAGTAAAAGACTCAACTTTTACAGAAGCAGGCAAAGTTGGTTTATGGACAAAGGCTGATGCTGTTAGTTATTTTGATGATTTTGAAGTTAAACTTGTAAATTAGAAATAACAAAATTCAAATAATAAAGTCATACGATGATTTTGAGTTCATCGTATGACAAAAAAAACCGCAATTATTAAAATTGCGGCTAAAAAAACAGGTATTGAAAAAATTATTGTGTATCTTTATATAGGATCGTTAGGTTTCCTGTTTTAACAAAAACTTCTCCATCAGAAAATTTACCGGAACATTTCCAAATATAAACACCTTCGGGAGATATTTTACCTTTATTATATCCATTCCAACCATATTCAATTTGGTTGCTTTCAAACACTACACTGCCGTACCTATTAAATATAATCAGCTTATATTCAGATACTTCACAACTAAATAATGGGCTAAACACAGCATTTGAATACATCCCTTTTTCAGCATATCCACTATTAGCACCACTCAAATCAGGCACGAATCCGGTTGGGGCATTAATTTTATGTTTTTCTCCTTTTATTTCTAAATTTTTAAAAACTGAAGTATCTGAACAATTATTCTCATTAAAGCATATCAAAGAAATATCATAAAAGCCAGGAGTTGAGTATTTATTATAAGGATTTCTTGATGTTGATGTATTTTTATCTCCAAAATTCCAATTGCAATAAGTAAAACCTGAGCTAAGATTTGCAAACTTAATTTCATCATTTTCAAATGCATTATCTTTTTCTGAAATTACAAATTCAGCTTTGGGTTTAGGGTAAATTGTAATTTTCTTTGAAATTGAAGAAAAATTACTGCCGGATTTTACAGTTAGTGTAACATTATATTCTCCGGCAGTTTTAAACACAAAAATAGGGTTTTCCTCAGATGAAGTTGTACCATTTCCAAAATCCCATAAGTAACTGTTGCAGTTTTCGGATGCGTTTGTGAAAAGCACGGCAACAGGCACACAAGCAGCAGATATACTTGCAGAGAACTTAGCATAAGGTTTAAAGGCTAATTTCACATTTTGTTCTACTTCACTATTTTGCCCTAAATTTGTGTATGATTCGTTAACATGAATGTTTGTTATTAAATCAATTGTTTGTGTATGTTTTTTTTCTGTTTTTTCTATAATTTTTAATTGTTTATTGGTTTTTTCTTTTTCAGCTTCTTCTACAATTTCGTTTTTAGAAACAAATTCGTTATCTGAAAGATTTTTTAATTTTTTGTTTTCAGTTACTAAAATATTGTTTCTATTATTTTCTGAAATTATTTTTTTGTTTTTAGGATAAAACAATATTGCACTTACTGAGATTAGTAGAATTGCAAAGTAATATATATTAAAACTACTCAGATTAAATGTAAAGAACTTATTTATCAATAATTTCTTACTAATATTTTTCCACAGAGAACTTGATGGACTAACTGTATGGTTTTCAAGCCCATTTTTAAATAAGTTTTCAATATTTTGACTTCTCTTTGTCATTCTAAATTTAATAATTTATAGTTTTTTAATTTTTATTCTTGATATTTTTTCTAATTTTTCCCTAATTTTTTCTTTTGCTCTTGAATATTGCGATTTTGATGTATTCACACTAATTTCTAGCATCTCAGCAATATCCTTATGTCTATATCCTTCAATTGCGTATAGGTTAAACACAACTTTATAACCTTCTGGCAAACTATTTATAACAGACAATAACTCTTCTTTTGTGAAAGGAGACTCATACATTTCATGATTTTCTGTTTGAGTTTCTTTAATTTCTGAAATATCATAATTCTCATTGTGCTTTTTATTTTTATGATAATACGAAATTGCAGTATTCACAATTATTCTTCTCATCCAACCTTCAAAAGAACCTTTTCCACTGAAATCATTCATCTTAGTAAAAATTCTTATAAAACCTTCTTGCAAAACATCTTCTGCTTCTGATTTTGATTTTGAATACCTGATGCAAATACCGAGAAGCAAAGGAGAATATACATCGTATAATTCCTTTTGGGCTTTTCTGTCATTTTTTCTACATCTTTCAATTATTTTACTTAAATCAATCATCTGCTTTCACTATATTGACGGCATTATGTTTAAAAAGGTTGCAAGTATTAATAAAAAAAAACATTTATCAAACAACTTTAAAATAAAATACTGATATTCATTACTATAATAATCAGATTTTTTTTAGAAATTCTTTCTGTTCCAGAGTAAGTTGTTTTGATTTATCAATAATATTCAATAAAACTTTCTTCTGTTTATTTGCTTCAATATTTTTTTTGAACTCTCTCAGCATTTTAATATACTCGCTTTGCCAAAAAACATTCTCAGGATATTCTTTCAGAAGTTGTTTAAATCTTAAATTTGAAAGCTCAAAATTCTTTTTATCTTTTCTGTAGATATTTGCAAGATGAAGTTTGCTTCTAATTCTAGTTTTCTTATCGTTTGAGGTAGTACATTCTAATAAAAGTTTTAAACCCTTTTTTTTATTTCCTGATGGAAAAAGAATTATAATAGGATATGCAATAGGATAATCTTCTTTTGCGGTTTCTATAAAAAAATTATACATTCCGGAAATTAGTTTCATATTAATATTCCCTTCATGTTTTTGGGCATATTCAAATTGTTTCATTATGCCTGAAAGATCTTTAATTGCTCTTATAAATTGTTTTTTTTCAACTTGAATTTTTAACAATATTGATTTTGCAGAAATTAAATAAAATACCTCATTACTTGTCAAGTTTTTTTTATTTGATAATTTTCCGTTTACAACATCAGCATTTCTCTTGCATAAAGTATAGTATTTATCGCTTTTGCCAGAAATATCATACATAACCAAATAATAATTTGAAAAAGCTAATTTAGTTTTTACATCATTTGGTTTGTATTTATTCAAATATTTTAAAATTTTTCTTGTCTTTGAATATTCTCCTGAGAACATACTTTCGTAATAATCATTATAAGAATATGTTTTCTGAGCTGCAAGTTGAGTTATAAAAACAATGTTTATAAAAAAAAATATCTTTAAAAATTTCATCTTCATTAGATTGCAAAAATATAATAAAAATCAATAAAAAAATTTATTATGTCTTTCAAATCAAAATGAACTTTGTAAATTTGTATAAATTATTAAAACATATAAAATATGGAAGGACAAGAAATAACAAAAAATATATCTATTGAAGAATTAGTTGATAATTATCCTTTTTCAGTAGAGTTTCTAGCAAAAAACGGCATCCGTTGTATTGTTTGCGGAGAACCTATTTGGGGAACATTGGAAGAAGCAGCAGAAGAAAAAGGCTTTTCTAGTGAAAAAATTAACAAGTTTGTAGAAGAACTTAATGTTTTGAATGATAATTTTGAAAAGAATGTTTCAAATGACATTTCTAAAATTGAAACAGGAAAATTTGATGTATAGATTTTAATTTAAAAAATCTTGTGAAAAAATTTTACAATTATTTCTACAAAGTAAACACCTATATAACAATACTATACATAAAAAAGTTAAAGAAGTTATTAGAAAAATATTTTTTTAATAAAACACTAAAAAATAAAATTTACAACATAAAGTATATAAAAATGAAATCACACAGAAAAGAACTTTGGTTCAATACAACAAGCAGAAGACAATTATTGAACATAACAACAGATGTGCAAAATGAAGTAAACGAAAGCGGTATAAAAGACGGTTTTGTTCTTGTAAATGCAATGCACATTACTGCAAGTGTTTTTATTAATGATGATGAGTCCGGCTTACATCAAGATTATGAAAATTGGCTTGAAAAACTTGCTCCTGAGAAACCATACTCTCAATACAACCACAATACTTATGAAGATAATGCCGATGCACATTTAAAACGTACAATTATGGGCCGTGAAGTTGTTGTGGCAATAACTGACGGGAAATTAGATTTTGGACCTTGGGAAAGAATTTTCTACGGAGAATTTGATGGGAAAAGAAGAAAAAGAGTACTTGTTAAAATTATTGGTGAATAACTTTTTTATACTTTTCTATACATTAATTCTGTTAACTCTTCATATTCATCGAAAGAGTAATTGTAACCTGATGCTTTGTTCTTTTTCAGAAGATTTACAATTTCACTTTTTTTATCATAAATAATACTTGCTTCTTCAAGATATACCGGAGAATTTATTGACTGAAAGAAATATTCAAGTTTCTCAATAAAGTCAGAAATATCTTCTGTTCCATAAATCAGTTTTGAAAGATTTCCAATCCTTTTAGGAATTTTATTCTTCATTAACTTTAGCCATGCAGGATATGCAATTGACAGGCTTGCTCCATGAGGCATATCATACAATAATGATAAGTTATGCCCAATATCATGCACTCCCCAATCTCCACCAGTCTTACCAATAGAAGTTGTTCCATTTAAAGCATAAGTTGACTGCAACATAATATTTGCTCTGTAATCATAATTAAATGGTTCTTTCAAAACAAGTGGAGCATAGTGCATTGTTTCTTTTACAATTGTAGCAACAAAATTATCTGCTAAACTCGAATTTCCATATCCAAAATAATTTTCAAAAGCATGAGCAATAATATCAACTATTCCGTAAGCAGTATAATTTTTTGGTACGGAAAAAGAGAATGTTGGGTCTAAAAAAGAATGTTTAGGGTACATTATTTCGTAACCAAAACCTAACTTTTCGTTTGTTTTTTGATTTTGGATAACGGCATAAGGGTTCATTTCTGTTCCTGTTGCTGCCAATGTTAGAATTGCAAAAATTGGTAATGCTTTTTTGGGAACTGTTTTTAACTTTACGACATCCCAAACATCTAATTTCTCAGGTATGCAAACAGCAATAGTCTTTGCAGAATCAATAACACTTCCTCCTCCAAGAGCAAGTACAAGCTCCACTTTATTTTTTATGCCGAGTTCAATTGCTTTTTTCACATCCTTTTCAATGGGATTTGATTTTATACCTGAATATTCAATATATTCTATACCTGCTTCTGTTAAAATATCCGTTACAATTTTATGATAACCAAATTTAATTACTGAACCTTTTCCATATACTAAAAGAATTTTATTCCCATATTTTTTAATATTATGTGCCAAATTTTTTAAAATGTTTTTCCCGAAATGCAATGAAACAGGATTGTATATATTAAAATTTTCCATTATTTTTTATTTTATTATACATATCATATAAAACTACACTTGTAGCAGTTGCTACATTTATTGAAGTGTTAATTCCGTTCATTGGAAGATGTAAAGATAATTCTCCAATATCAATAAGTTCCTGAGAAACACCTGTTATTTCAGCTCCCAGAACCAAACAAATAGGTTTTAAAAACTCATATTCAGAATAAGGAATACTTTTATTTGTTTTATCAAGAATAATGATTTCATACACTTCCTTTAATTTTGTAACGTCAGTTATATTAGACAGATAGCTATATTCAACATATTTACTTGTTGCTCTTGATTTTCTTTGCAACAGTTTATTATTCAGTTCTTCATTATAATTATAAAAATATATTCTTTGAATTCTTAAAGCATCTGCTATTCTGAAAACCATTCCAACATTTCCCATATCGTTTAAACCATCAAGTAGAAGGATAATAGGTATTCTGTTAGAACTAATATTGTTCATAGACTTCTTATCGTCTGTATAGTTATGCTGAAATTCTTTCATCTTATTAACTAAAAAAAGCAGTCGTATAAAGACTGCTTTTTAATTTTTTTTAATATTATATTATTGAGCTTTTACTAATCTTATTCCGGCTAGACCTTCTTCTTGATCTTGCTCTAGATTAAATCTTCTGCTATTTCTTAAAACATCGGGACGACACATAAAATTTCCGCCTCTACATACTTTTGTAACTCCTGTTTCTGGTCCGGTTGGATTATCTTCAGGAGAATTTTCATAAAACTTTGCATCATAATAATCATAACACCATTCCATAGCATTTCCAGTCATATCATAAATTCCTAATTCATTTGGTTTTTTTTGTCCTACTTCATGAGCTGTATTTCCAGCATTATTAATACTCCATGCAACTTCATTTAAATCATGGCTTCCACTAAAAGCATAATCTTTTGATTTTATTCCTCCTTTTGCTGCATACTCCCATTCTGCTTCTGTTGGTAAACGATATCCGTTTGTACCTTCAATATAAGTTGCAATAAAACTGTTACTATCTCTTTTTAATTTATAACATTTATCTAATCTACTGGCACGACTCAGCCAATTACAGTACATTACTGCATCTTCCCAAGTTAAATTATTAATAGGACTTCTTGCATTTCCTTCGGGCAATTTATGTCCTGTTACTCTACAAAAAAGGGCATAATCACCAACAGTTACTTCATACTTTGACATAAAGAATGAATTTAAAGTAACTTTATGTTCTGGTCTTTCATCTGAGTTTGCACTATAGTCATTGCCCATATAAAAATCTCCACCTTCAACTAAAACCATTTCAGGCCCTTTATCTTGAGCAAATGAATAATTGAAAATAAAAAATAGTACTGATAAGTAAGTTAAAAATTTCATAATTTTATTTTTTGTTTTATAATTATATCTACAAATTTAGTTTTTTTAATTTTAATAATAAAATAATTTTCATTTAAGATGTCTTCTAAAAATTAATTTCTGTTAAAAAACAAATATAATGAACAATATGCAAGACTTAAATATTTAAAAAAATTCTTAAAGTTTCATTGCTTCATTAAATCTTTTGCTATTTGCATCCTTTTTTGAAATAATTATATCATTTTCATCAATTTTCCAGTCTATTTTTAGATTTTTATCGTTATAAAGAATACTTCTTTCATGTTTTGGGCTGTATATTTTGTTAATTTTATAAGATACCTCAGCTATTTCACTCAAAACTGAAAAACCATGTGCAAAACCCTCTGGAACTAATAATTGTTTTTTATTTTCTTCATTTAATTCTATTGAAAAACTTTTCCCAAAAGTTGGGCTTCCTTTTCTTAAATCTACTGCTACATCAATTATTCTTCCCTTTATTACTCTTACTAATTTAGCTTGTGTGTAAGGTGCAATTTGATAATGAAGACCTCTTACAGTGCCATATTGAGATTTTGATTGATTGTCTTGTATAAAAATATAATCTAAGCCTTTTTCTTTGAACTTTATTTTATTGTAACTTTCAAAAAAATAACCTCTTTTATCTTCAAATACTTTTGGAACTATTACTAATAAATCTTTAATTCCTGTTTCAATTATTTCCATTTACTAACGAAGTTTTATTTACAATATTGTTAAAAAAGCCTGTACATTGTAGTAATGCAAGTTTTTTTTATAAAAAGCATAGTTAATTTTACATAAAATTATTACTTTTTCTAATATCTGAAAGTTTTTATTTTTCCTTCTGCTATATCAAGAAGGTATTTTCCGTAATTATTATTTTTCATTTCATTTCCAAGTTTTAATAATTGTTCCTTATCAATAAAACCTTTTCCATACGCAATTTCTTCAATACAGGCGACTTTCAATCCTTGTCTAAATTCTATTGTTGCAATAAAATTTGATGCTTGTAAAAGGCTTTCATGCGTTCCGGTATCCAACCAAGCAAGTCCTCTTCCTAAAAGTTTAACTTGAAGTTTATTTTCTTTAAGAAATAATTTATTTAAATCTGTTATTTCCAATTCTCCCCTTGCAGAAGGTTTTAAGTTTTTTGCTTTCTCAACTACTGAATTATCATAAAAATACAATCCTGTTACTGCATAATTAGATTTGGGTTTTGTAGGTTTTTCTTCAAGTGAAAGGACATTTCCTTCGTTGTCAAAATCTACAACCCCATATCTTTTTGGTTTTTTAACATAATATCCAAACACAATTGCACCTGAATTTATTTTTGAAGATTCTTCCAGAATTTCGGAAAAGCCATATCCAAAAAACAAATTATCTCCTAATATTAAGCAAACATTATCGTTTCCTATAAATTTTTCTCCAATTATAAAGGCTTGTGCTAGACCATCAGGAGATGGCTGAACAGCATATTCAATTTTAATTCCTAATTGAGAGCCATCATTTAATAACTTTTCAAAATGCCCAATATCTTCAGGTGTTGAAATAATAAGGACTTCTTTAATTCCTGCTGACATAAGATTTGATAAAGGATAATAAATCATAGGTTTATCATATATTGGCAACATTTGCTTAGATACACTTTTTGTAATTGGATAAAGACGTGTACCTGAGCCACCTGCAAGAATAATCCCTTTCATCTTATATGTTTTTATAATTATTAGTTGGCTTTAAAAATTTAACCCAAAAATTTCACAAAAAACTCTTGGGCTAAAAATAATTTTAATGCTTATTTAATTAAATATTTAGTTTATTTCGTCTGCTAAAAGTGCATCAACAATAATCCTCCCACAATGTTCACAAGAAATAATCTTCTTTCTTGTTGCAATATCTAGTTGTATTTGTGGTGGAATTTTATTATGACATCCGCCACAAGCACCCCTGTCAATTGGAGCAATTGCAAGTCCATTCCTAACATTATTTCTAATGCTAGTATATTTGTTAGATAGCTTCTCGTCAATTTTTTCAATAATTGCGTCTGATTCTTTTAAAAGTTTATCTTCTTCAATTTTAGTTTCACCTGTTATCTCATCAAGTTCATTTTTCTTTTCCTTGAGTTCGGCTTTTTTATCTTTTAAAAGAACTTTTACTTCTTTAGTTTTTTCTTTTTCGAGTTTAATTTTCTCTTTATATTCTTTAATTCTTTTTTCACTAAGCTCAACTTCTAATTTTTGAAACTCAATTTCTTTACTTAAAGAATCAAACTCGCGATTATTTTTAACCGTATTCTGCTGTTTTTCGTACTTAGTAATTTTATCTTCAGATTCAACTATTTGATTTTTCCTATCTGAAATTGCCTGATTAAGCCGTTCAACTTCTTCTTTAATTTTAGATATTTTAGAATCAAACTCGTTTATTTCGTCTTCAAGTTCCTTAACTTGTAGAGGAAGTTCGCCTCTTAAAGTTTTTATTTCATCAATTGTTGAATCAATTACTTGTAGTTTATACAACAATTTTAATTTTTGTTCTTCTGTTTGCTTTGTAGTCTTAGCCATTTTGCTATAAATAGTTAATAGGATTTGTATTTATTTTTGATAAAAAACACGCAAATTTACAATTTTTTTTCATAAGAACATCAAAAATCAATTCTTTTGTGAATTGTTCTGTTTCATAATGTCCTGCATCTGCAATAATTATTTTATTTTCGGCATCAAAAAATTCATGATATTTAAAATCTCCACTAATAAATAAATCTGCGTTTTGCCGTATTGCATCTTGCAATAAGAAACTTCCTGAGCCTCCACAAAGTGCAATTTTTTTTATCTTATTTTTTATAATTTTAGTGTGTCTAATAGTTCCGGAATTTAATTCTTTTTTTATCTTTTTTAAAAATATTAAACTGTCTGTTTCTTTTTCAAGTTCTCCAATCATTCCGGCACCCACTTTATTATATATATTTTCTAATGTATAAATATCGTAAGCAAGCTCTTCGTATGGATGTGCTTTTAATAATTCAGATATTATTTTGTGTTCCAGATATTTAGGATATATTGTTTCAATACGGCTTTCCTCTTCAAAATGAATTTTATATTTTTCTCCGACAAAAGGGTTTGCTCCTTTCCCTGCTCTAAATGTTCCTTTTCCTAAACTGTTAAAACTGCAATTATCATAATTACCAATATGCCCGGCTCCCACTTCAAAAATGGCATTTCTTACTTTTTGGGAATATTCTTTAGGAACAAAAGTTACTAATTTTCTTAACTCATTTTTTACAGGTCTTAATATTTTACAATTATTAAGTCCTAACTTTTTACAAAGCATTGCATTTACACCAGAATCTACATTATCCAAATTTGTATGGATTGCATAAATTGCTATGTCATTTTTAATAGCTTTTATTATTGTTCGATCAATATAATTTTTTCCTGTTATTTTTTTCAAACCTTTAAACACTATTGGATGGTGAGAAATAATCAAATTTACATTTTTATTAATTGCCTCTTCTACAACATCTTCTGTTGTATCAAGAGTAATTAAAACTCCTTTTAACTCATTATTTTTATTCCCTATAATAAACCCTGAATTATCGTAAGATTCTTGAAATGATAAGGGAGCTATTTGTTCCAAATGATTTGTTATTTCTTTTATTTGCATCTTTTTAGATTATTTATATGTTTATCTCTCTACATTTCATTAAAAGTTGGAATATCTTTTAAAAATTCGTAAGTATTGTCTGTATAATTTGGTTTACAGCAATAATGTTTTAACCCATTTGTAACAATAAGATATTTTGCTTTAAAATTCATATTATACCGAGCAATTTGGTCAAAAGTTTCTTGCGATATTTTAACATTTGGGGCTTTACATTCTACAATTACTACAACATTACCTTGTCTGTTATACAAAACAATATCAGTTCTTTTTGTAAGTTCATAAAATTTTAATTTTCTTTCAACAGCCAACAATCCTTTCGGATATTTTTTTTCTTTAATTAAAAAATGAATAAACTGTTGCCTTACATGTTCTTCTGGACTTAAAAGAATATACTTTTTCCTTATAATATCAAAAACTGCAAGACCTTTTTCGGTCTTTTTTGTTATAACTTCATATTCTGCTAAATTGAGTTTCCTTAACATTTTGCAAACTTACAACTAAAAAATTAATTAAATAAGTTTAGGCAATCAAAATAGACTTTCTATATTTACGGAAAAATTAAAACTATATAAAAAATGAAACTATTAAGTTCAATAATAATTATTTGCATATCAGCAATTAGTTATGCACAAAAACAAGTCCCTAGTATTTATTCAAACATTCATTATAATAAAGACGGGAAATTATATTACGAAGATCAAGAAAAAAAGTATTATGAACAAATTTACAATTCTTTTTTAACACTTGAAAACATACAAGGGAATCCACAAGGAACAGAAAAAGGAATTTCTTTTAGTTTTGGAACTGATTTTTTAAAAGGGAAATTATACTATGGATTAATAAATTATTCAGATTCTAAACACCCCATGCCTGTTTGGTTTAAAAAAACTGAAAAAATTAATGGAGGAAAAGCAGAAATTAACATTCAAAAAAGACTTTCTGGTATTTATGATATGTCTGGTTGGGAAAAGTCAGGATATGGAACATTGGGATACAGAGTATCTAATAAAAAAGGAGAATTACTGTATGATGGGATTATTTCTTTTGAAAAAACTAAAACAGGGTTTAAAATTATACCTACCATAACAGAAGGCCCTTTTATAAATTTATTAACAGAAAATAGTGTAACAATTTCTTTTGAAACTAATTTTAAAATTAAAACTAGTATTTCTGTCGGTGGAAAACTTTTCACTGATATTAAAGAATGTAAACATCATGAAATTTTAATATCTAAGTTAAAACCTTCAACTGAATATTCATACAAAATTAAGTATGGAAATTTATTTCAAGAGTACAAATTTAAAACCGCACCAAACAAAGGTACTAGAAAACCTTTTGTTTTTGCCTACTCTAGTGATTCTCGTGCAGGATCAGGCGGAGGTGAGCATAATTTATATGGAACAAATATGTACATAATGAAAAAGATATCTGCATTAGCAAATTATAAAGATGTTGCTTTTATGCAATTTACAGGAGATTTTATTAACGGCTATGCTATTAACAAAGGAGATATTATGTTGCAATATGCAAATTGGAAAAGATCAGTTCAAGCATTTGGAGGCTATTTTCCAATTATTGTTGCACCTGGAAATCATGAAGCAATAGGAAAAGTTTTTATTAATAAAAAAGGGGAAAGTAAAGCATTTATTGATGGTTTTCCTTTTGAAACAGAATCTGCAGCAGCAATATTTGAAAAAGAATTTGTAAACCCACAAAATGGACCTGTTAGTGAAGACGGTGCTTATTATGACCCAAACCCCAACAAAATTAATTTTCCTCCTTACGATGAAACTGTTTTTTATTATACATACGATAATGTTGCAATGATAGTTCTAAACTCAGATTATTGGTATGCCCCATCTTTGAGTGAGAACAATAAAACAGGAGGAAATTTACACGCTTATTTAATGGACGAACAGATAAAATGGTTAGAAAAAACAGTAAAGATGTTTGAAAAAGACAAGGATATTGATCATATTTTTATTAGTCAGCACTCTCCTGCATTTCCAAATGGCGGACATATTGAAGATGCAATGTGGTACAAAGGAGACAATAAATACAGACCTTATGTTGCCGGAAAACCAGTAAAAAAAGGCATTATTGAAAGGCGTGATGAGTATTTGGATATTTTGATAAATAAAAGTACAAAAGTTGTCGCAATGTTAACAGGTGATGAACATAACTACAACAAAGTAAAAATAAGCCCTGATGTTAATATTTATCCCGAAAATTATAATTTTAAAAAAATAAAAAGAAACAGAACAATTTGGCAAATTAATAATGGGGCAGCAGGAGCTCCATATTATGCACAAGAAAAAAATGTCCCTTGGACAAAAGCAACAAGCGGGTTTACAACCCAAAATGCTTTGGTTTTTATTTATGTTGACGGAAAAAACGTAAGAGTTGAAGTTATAAACCCCGATACTTTGGAACTTATTGAGGAGTATGTTTTGAAGAATTAAAAAATGATGTAATGATATAATTAATGAAAAAGAAAATAATTATAAACCCTTCGGGAGATAAAGAAATAATAAAGCATCTGCAAGAGGTTTTAAATATTAATGAAACACTTGCAAACCTGCTAGCTCAAAGAGATATTAAAACTTTTGATGAAGCTAAAACTTATTTTCGCCCTTCATTAGACCAGCTTCATGACCCTTTTTTAATGACCGACATGGACAAAGCAGTTGAACGTCTTGAAAAAGCACTCTCAAATAATGAGAAAATACTAATTTATGGAGATTATGATGTTGACGGAACAACATCAGTTGCTCTTGTATATTCTTTTCTAAAAAAATATACTGAGAACATAGACTTTTATATTCCTGACAGATACATTGAAGGTTATGGAATTTCAAAACAAGGAATAGACTTTGCATCAGAAAATAATTTCAGTTTAATTATTGCTTTGGATTGCGGAATAAAAGCAGTTGAAAAAATTAACTATGCAAACCAAAAAAAAGTAGATTTTATAATTTGCGACCATCACACACCTGGCAATAAAGTTCCTAGTGCATATGCTGTGCTTGATCCAAAAAGAGAAGACTGTTTCTACCCAGACAAAAATTTATCTGGTTGCGGTGTAGGTTTTAAATTTATGCAAGCATTTTCAAACAGAAAAAATATTGATTTTTCAGAACTTATGGAACTAATTGATTTAGTTGCAGTTAGCATTGCATCAGACATAGTTCCTGTTACTGGCGAGAATAGAATATTAGCATATTTCGGACTAAAAAAATTAAATAATAACCCAATTAAAGGTCTTGAAATAATAAAACGAATTTCGAGAGTTAAAGGAAAAGGAATGACAATTTCAGATTGTGTTTTTAAAATTGGACCAAGAATAAATGCTGCCGGGAGAATAAAATCCGGTTCAGACGCTGTTCGTCTTTTAGTTGAAGCCGACAATAAACTTGCAACAGAGATTGCTCAGCAAATTGATGTTTACAATACCGAAAGAAAAAACCTTGACAGAGACATTACTCATGAAGCACTCCGAACAATTGGAAATAATCCAGATTTACGAAACAAAAAATCAACAGTTTTATATGATAAAAATTGGCACAAAGGAGTTGTTGGAATTGTTGCATCACGTGTAACGGAAACTTATTACAGACCTACAATTATTTTAACAGAATCTAATGGATATGCGACTGGTTCTGCTCGTTCTGTATCCGATTTTAACATTTATAATGCAATTAATTCTTGCAATCATTTATTAGTAAATTTTGGAGGGCATAAATTTGCAGCCGGCTTAACAATTAAGATAGAAGATTTAGAAGAATTCTCAGATTGTTTTGAAAAATACGTTTCTGAACATATTACAGAAGCACAACTAACACCGGTTGTTAAGGTTGATTCTGAATTAAATTTCTCGGATATTGATAGAAAATTTTTCAGTATTATGTCTCAAATGGCACCTTTCGGTCCGGGAAACATGTCGCCAACTTTTTTGACCACAGGAATTTCTGATGCCGGAGGCACACGACAAGTTGGTGCAAACAAAGAGCATTTAAAATTAGAAATGGCAGACAAAGAGGGAGTTATAATGCCTGGCATTGCTTTTTCAATGGCTCCTGACTATTTTAAACCAATTGCGAACAAAGAAAGATTTTCTGTTTGTTATTCAATTGACAAAAATGAATTTAGAGGAAATGTAACTATTCAATTAAGAGTGAAAGAGATTATTTTAGAGAATTTATAAAGTGAATACAACTAAAAAAATACTTATTAACTTTATAAAAATTGCAATAGCATTTTTATCATTTTTTTATATTTTCTTAAAATTAAAGCAATATAAAGCAGTAGATTTCCATTTTGAATTTAGTGAAACATTCAACTTTTTTTTTCTTGGAATTGCAATTTTATTAATGCCTTTAAATTGGAGTATTGAAGCAAAGAAATGGAAGTTTCTGACAAAAACAATTGAAACGATTTCGTTCTCTACTTCCATTAAAGCTGTTTTATCAGGAATTACATTTGCAATTTTTACACCCAACAGAATTGGAGAATTAGCTGGTAGAATTTTTGTTCTTAAAAAAAAAAATAGAGCAAAGGGAATTTTTGCAACAGCAATAGGAAGTCTAAGCCAACTGATAATCACAATTATTTCTGGAATAGTTTTCCTCTTTTTATTTAAAATAAATCTGCAAAACATAAACTCAAACACATTAATTTTTGTAAAATACTTTTCAATTTTTATACTAATATTAGGATTTCTCATTCTTTTTAATTTAAAATTGCTAGTAAAATTTTTAAATTCATTCAAAATATCAAAAAAATATATTGATTCAATTGAGATTTTATCTTCATACAAAAAAGAAGAATTATTCCAAGTTTTAGGATATAGTTTTTTGCGATATGCTGTTTTTACTTTTCAATATTTTTTATTGCTTTTGTTTTTCAATGTAGAAATTAGTTATTTTAATGCCATATTGAGCATAGCTCTAACATATTTTGCAAGTTCTGTTATTCCTACTTTTACTTTTACTGAAATTGGAATTAGAGGAACAGCAGCAATTTTTTTTATAGGTTTTTTTTCAACAAACATTTCAGGAATTATTTCGGCAACCGCATTACTTTGGATTATTAATTTAGCTTTGCCGGCTATTATTGGTTCCTATATTTTTTATAGAACCAAAATATAGCTAACTATTAATTTAATAAAGATTGTAATAATCATCAGTACAAAAACCGATGACAGAGTCTTAAAAAAAATGAAAAACATTTTTAACATATTAAAATATAAAACTTTATCTTCAACAAATAATAAAGCAAAAGAATTATTGCAAAAAAATGATTCTATTAATTTTACTGTTGTTGTGGCTGATGAACAGAGCAAAGGCAGAGGGCAAAGAAAAAACACTTGGCACAGTAGAACTGGCAAGAACCTAACATTCAGCATTATAACAAAGCCAATATTTTTACCTGCAACAAAACAGTTTTATTTATCAAAAGTTATTTCTTTGGGAATAATTGATTATTTGAATTCAAGAAAAAAAGGTTTTAAAATAAAATGGCCTAATGATATTTACTATAAAGATATGAAAATATGTGGCATTCTTATTGAAAACTCACTCTCGGGTTCAACTATAAAAAATTCTGTTATAGGTATTGGATTAAACATTAATCAAAAAAAATTTCCGGATTATTTGCCTGATGCTATTTCTCTTTTTAATATAAAAAATAAAGAATTTAATTTAGAAACAGAACTTCAAATATTATTAAGATTAATTTACAATAAATATGAACTCCTACAAAAACAAAAATATACTGAAATAGATAGTTTATATCATAAATATTTGTACCTAATAAATACAAATTCAAATTTCAAAGACATAACGGGAAATTTTAAAGGAAAAATTAAAGGAACTTTACCCGAAGGAAAATTAGTTATTGAAACTTTAAATAATGAAATTAAAACTTATGATTTTAAAGAAGTTGAATTCATAAATTAAATCTTTACATGTCCCCAGTTTTCTCCGCTTTTTATTCTATATAATTGCATTTCTGAAATACCAAATCGTTTTGCAATTAATTTCATTCTTGTTTTTCTATTTGGATCAAAAATTATTTTTTTTATAATCCTAACTTGACCTTCATTAAGTTTAGAATATGTTCTCCTATATCCATTATTAACAAATTGAGAGTTAGAAAATTGATGTTTTTCTTTTTCTTTTTTTGTTGCCCATGCCAAATTATAAATTCTATTATCCAGCTTATCATAATTCAAATGTATAACATAAATTTGGTCTTCACTATCTTTTGGGATAAAAGCTTCGGCAACTAATTTATGAATATAACGAGCTGTTCGTTTACCATTTTTTTGAATTAAAGATAACCGTAAATAGCCATGTAAAGGGTGCAGTTTAATCAACTTCCCATCTTCAAATTGCTTAAAACTTTTTACTCTTCCGTAATTTGAAATTTTATAAATTTCTCGTTCCGATATGTTATCTGGAAAAATAATATCTTTCCATTTTTCAAATATATAATCTCCTTTCATTTTTTCTTTACTTTTTTTAAAAAATCTACATCCTTTCAGGAACTTCAATTCCCATTAAATCTAACGCATTCTTTATAATAATTGCTGTTTTTTCAGATAAACTTAATCTAAATTTCATTAAATCCTTATTTTCTTCCTTTAAAATTGGTGGTATTTCATGGTAAAAGCGATTAAATTCTTTTGCCAAATCAAAAACATAATTTGCAATAACAGATGGATTTCGTCTTTTCCCAGCCTCAACAATAACATCTTCAAAATCATAAATTAAATTAAGCAAGGAAAGTTCTGTTTGTTCAAGTTTTTCAGAATTATTATACTTATGAATATTTTTAATTCCTAATTCCTTTGCTTTTGCTAGCATTGATTGTATCCGAACATAAGTATATTGAACAAAAGGTCCTGTATTTCCATTAAAATCAATAGATTCTTCTGGGTTAAAAGTCATATTCTTTTTTGCATCAACTTTAAGTATAAAATATTTCAATGCCCCCAAAGCAATTTTTCTGAAAATTTCATTTTTTTCTTCTTTTGAAAAGCTTTCAAGTTTGCCAAGTTCATCCGATTTTTGCTTTGCTGTTTTAATCATTTCATCAACCAAATCATCGGCATCAACAACAGTTCCCTCTCTTGATTTCATCTTTCCGTCTGGCAATTCAACCATTCCATAAGAAATATGACTTATATTTTTTGCCCAAACGTAACCCAACTTTTCAAGTACAATTTTCAAAACCTTAAAATGATAATCTTGCTCATTACCAACGACATAGGCACTTTCATTAAAATTAAAATCTTCGTAACGTAAAATTGCTGTTCCAATATCTTGGGTCATATAAAGTGCTGTGCCATCTGCACGGAGTAAAACTTTTTCATCAAGTCCATCTTTTGTTAAGTCAATAATTATTGAGCCATCTTCACGTTTTTGTAACTTGCCATCTTCTAGAGCTTTTAGTATAACATCTTTACCAAGCAAATACGTTTGAGATTCATGATAAACCTTATCAAAACTAACTCCTAGTTTTTTATATGTTTCATCAAAACCGGCATAAACCCAATTATTCATTGTTTCCCATAAATTGCGTACTTCTGGCTTACCACTCTCCCACTCTTGCAACATTTTTCTGGCATTTTTCATCCAAAGAGCCTCATTTTTTGCTTCTTTTTCGTCCATACCATTTGCAACAAGTTCTGCAATTTGTTTTTTATATTCTTTATCGAAAGCAACATAATAATCGCCAACAAAATGGTCACCTTTCATTTTTACATCATCAGGAGTTTTTCCTCCTGCAAGTTCTTTCCATGCAAGCATCGATTTGCAAATATGAATTCCTCGGTCGTTTACAAGGTTTACTTTTATAACTTTGTTGCCGTTTGCTTCCATAATTTTTGCTTCCGACCAACCTAATAAGTTGTTTCTAATATGCCCAAGATGCAAAGGTTTATTTGTGTTTGGTGAAGAATATTCTATTACAATTTTATTTGAATTTTCTGTAATTTCCTTAAAACCATAATTATCATTGCCTATAATTCCATTAAAGAAGTTTTTCCAATAATCATCTGATAATGAAATATTTAAAAAGCCTTTAATTACATTATAAGCCTCAACATCTTGCATATTTTTAACAAGAGCATCACCAATTTCTTGTGCTGTAATTTCGGGTGATTTCTTTGAAAACCTAAGAAAAGGAAAGACAACTATTGTAAAATCTCCGTTAAATTCTTTTCTTGTTTTATTAACTTGAACTTGATTTTCCGGCACATCTGCTCCGTATAATTCTTTTATTATATTTTGAACTTGTTCTGTAAGTATTTTGTTTATTCTTTGCATTCTCTTTTTGTTTCTTTTCTTTTAATAAATCTTAAAATCGTGAGTTACCTTTGCAATATTCGTAAAATCATTATCACTATGCAATAAAAATAAATTATTTTCAATTGCCGTTTGTGCAGTTAGTAAATCAATTGTGCTTCTAATTGTTATTCCTTGTTTTCTGCATTTGTAATATAATAATGCAGCATCTGAGTATGATTTTTTACCTTTTAAAGAATAAAAAAACATATTTGATAAATATTTGTATAAAGATTTGAACTCTTTTTCAGTTGCACTTCCTTGTAATATTTCTTGATAAATAAAATTATTTATTCCAAAATGTATTTTCTTAGATATTATATCATCAAATTTAATAGTTGAAAAATTTTCAATACCTTTTAAATAATTTATAAAAACAGAAGTATCTACAAGCACCATAAATTAATTTTTACGCATTTCTTTATAATTATAATCTTCTCTAAATTTAATTTTTCCTTTTAAATCGGATATGTTAATTTCGTTTGAAATAGTTTTTTTTATGGACGATAGTTGTTTCTGTATTGCACTATACTCATCCAATGAAATAATCACTATTCCAGTATCTTTACCTCTATTAATAATAAGAGTTTCAAAATTATTGGTTACTTTATCAAAATAAGTTTTTATATCTTTTCTAAAATCTGAAATTGTTGTTGTAAGCATAATATTTATTTTATGTACATAATTTTGTACAAATATACGTACAAATAATTAAACTTTAAGATTTTTCTTATAAAATTTACAAAATTCTGTAATTCCGCATTTATCACATTTTGGTTTTTTTGCAGTGCAAACATATCTTCCATGAAGAATTAGCCAATGATGTGCAATAGGAATTATATCTTCGGGAATGTGCTTAACAAGTTCAAGTTCTGTGCTTAGTGGATTTTTTGAATTTGTTGTTAAACCTATTCTTTCTGAAACTCTAAATACGTGAGTATCAACAGCCATAGTTGGCTTATTGTAAATAACTGATGCAATAACATTTGCAGTTTTTCGCCCAACACCCGGCATTTTTTGCATTTCTTTTATGTCTTCGGGAATAACATTATTAAAATCATTAACAAGCATCTTTGCCATACCCACAAGGTGTTTTGCTTTATTATTTGGGTACGAACAAGTTCGAATGTATTCAAAAACTTCCTCAGGAACTGATTCTGAAAGACTTTTTGCATTAGGAAACCTTCTGAATAAGTCAACCGTAATAACATTTACTCTTTTGTCGGTACATTGTGCTGAAAGTATAACTGCAACCAATAATTCATACGGATTTGTATAATCTAATTCGGTTTCTGCAACAGGCATATTTTCTTGAAAGTATTCAATTACTTTTTTATATCTTTCTTTTTTTGTCATGTTTTCAAAATAAAAAAAGCTTCTGTGATATTTACAGAAACTTTTGTATATGTTTTTTTAGCAGTTATTTATTTGAAAAATAATATCCAACTGTTAAAGTATGGTAGCTATGTTTAAAAGTTGGATGAATATCTTCATAGCCATCTTCAACTTTTAATAATTCTTTTGGGATAGCATTTTTCAAACCTAAACCAAAGTTATATCCTAGCTGAAAATTAGAATATCCAAAACCAAGCCCCAAATTTACTCCAAAATCAAAAGTTTCGATATCAGAGTCGGCTTTTTTCCCGAAATTTACTTTAGGGTTTGTCATTACAGATGTTCCACTATTATCATCTAAAAACCTATCTCTTTCAGAAACATCATACTTAAACCCCCTATAATTTGCAGAAGCATATGGTCCTCCGGAAACATATATATATGATTCTCCTCTTCTGTCTAAAAAATACTTATATTTAATTTCAATTGGTATGTGAGCAGCGTGGAGTATCATCCCGACACTATCATGACGAGATGAATAGCCGGCACTTCTTGCATGTAAGCCAAATTGAAGATACAATTGTCTTTTAATTATTACATTTTCAAAATTAAAACCTGCATGGTATCCAAAACGAATATTAAATTCATCTTTTTTCAAATCATTAAGTTCTTTGTCTGTTGTTTTGAATCTCATATCAAAAATACCGCCTCCTACAATAATTCCAATATTGCTTTGGGAAAAAACTGATATAGTTATAATCAATAAAATTATAGTTGCTAATATTTGTTTTTTCATAATTATTATAAAATTCAGAATGTAAATATAGTAATTTTAAGACAAAATTATTCTTCCAAAAACCATTTTTTTGACAGAATACCTAAATTAACAGCTAAATCAATTGTTTTTTCAGCACGCTTTACAACAGGGGGATCTATCATTTTTGAACCTAATGAAATAACGCCTAAACCTTTTTTATTTGCTTCTTTAAATGCTAAAACTATTTTCTTTGCTTTTTCAATTTCATCACTTTCAGGAGCAAAGCTTTCATGTATTGGAGTAATTTGCCTTGGATGTATGCAACCAATTCCTTCAAAACCTAACATTTTGCTTTCTTTTACTGTTTTTCTTAATCCGTCTTCATCAGCAACATCTGAGAAAACAGAATCTATTGGTTGGATACCTGCTGCTTTACAGGCACTTACAAGCCTTGTTCTTGCATATAATGATTCTTTGCCTTCTTTTGTTCTTTTAACTCCCAAATCTGCTGTAAAATCTTCTAATCCTATCGCCATTGCAACTAAATTTTCTGATGCTGTTGCAATTTCAAAAGCTTTTTCAACTCCCAATGCACTTTCAATAATTGGCATTAAATAGATAGGGTAAGTAAAACCATGCTTTTTTCTTTCTTTTGCAATTTCACTTTCAACTTGTTGTATTTGCTCTGCACTTTCGCACTTTGGCAACAAAATTAAATTTACATTGTGTGATACTATGTATTTTATGTCTTCCAAACCCATAGGAAGCTGATTTATTCTAACCATTCTTTCTGCACCATAAAAATCAATACTTCGTAGAGCGTTTCTTACAATAAGTCTTGCTTCATCTTTTTTTGAGGGAGCAACAGAATCTTCCAAATCTAAGATAATTCCGTTTGGTTTATGTACACCAGCATTAAGCATCATTTTTGGTGAATTTCCAGGAAGATATAATCTTGAGAACCTGAAATCATCTTTTTCTGTACTGTATTTATTCTCTTCAATAATATCTAGCAGAAATTCTTTTTTTGTTTTTATTGCTTGCTTAATTGCAGACTCAATTCTTGCAGCAAGAGTAAAATCTAATGCCCCTGTATCATGAATAGTTATTTCTGCATTTTTAATACTAAAAAAAGTTAGTTCATTTCTGGTAAGTTCTTCAATTGCCTCTCCAAATAAAGATTTAACTTTACTTTTTAAATTTATTTTTATTCCACCTTCATTTGTAATTTTAAGTGAAACGAAACAATCTGATCTTGATTTAGGATTATTATCTCCTGATGTATATATTTTATTCATTAATAAACTCTTGTATTGTTAAATTGCCTTAATAATTTCAATAAAACTTTCAGCTTTCATTGATGCTCCACCAATTAAACCTCCATCAACATCCGGTTGTGAAAAAATTTCTTTAGCATTATTAGGTTTTACACTTCCCCCATAAAGAATTGTTAAATTATCTGCTATTGTATTTCCATATTTTGCTTTTATTACTGTTCTAATATGTGCGTGCATTTCTTGTGCTTGCTCTTTGCTTGCTGTAACACCAGTTCCTATTGCCCACACAGGCTCATAAGCAATTACAATATTAGCAAAATCTTCTTCTGACAAATGAAATAATGCTTCTGATATTTGAGTTTCAACAATTTTAAAATGATTGTTTGCTTCTCTTTCTTCTAACATTTCTCCACAGCAAAAAATTGGGGTCATTTTATTTTTTAAAACTTGTTCTGTTTTTTTAATTAAAGTTTCTGATGTTTCGCCATAATATGCTCTTCTTTCTGAATGCCCTAGTATAACGGCTCTACAGCCAATATTTTTAAGCATCTCAGCTGAAATTTCTCCTGTATATGCTCCGCAACATTCAGTTGCACAGTTTTGTGATGATATGCTAATCTTATTATTATCAACAACTTCACTAACAGAAGTTAAATGAGTAAAAGGTGGTGCAATAATTACTTCAACTTCATTTCGCAAAGTTTGGTTCTTTAATTCATCATTAATATTTGAAGCTAAAGCAAGTCCTTCTTTAACTAATGTATTCATCTTCCAGTTTCCTGCAACTATTTTTTTTCTCATAATTGTTTTATTATTTATTAAATTCTTTAATAATATTTTTTATCTTATAATAAGGCATTTTATCCTTAATTACAGCATTTTCTATTATTACAAAGCTAGGATTTACTCTTATAAATGTTTTTAGCATTTTATAATCTCCAGTACAAATTTCAATATTCTCGGGTAATAGTGAATTATATTTTTTTATTTCATTTGTATTTGAAGATGTAAAACAATAAAAACTGATGTCATTTTCTTTTGCTTGTTTCGCAAGTTTTGTAATATTATCGTCTAATTTTTTAACTCCTTTTTCAAAATTATGAAGTATCAAAATATATGTTGTTCCTGAATTATTAAGAATTTTATTTGTTTGGTCTTCTCCATTTAGATTTGTTAGAAAAAAATCGTGAATAGGTGGTTCGTATCCTTTTGAAACTAAATCAGTAAATGTTGTGTCATATTCCCAAGTTAAAGTGTCTTCATAAGGAATATTATTTATATCAAATTTTTTGCTTTCGCCTGTTTTTAAGTTTTTGTAAAAAAGTACTGTTTGGTAAACATCTTTTTTGGCTCCCTCCGGAATTATTGTTGCTTCTTTAATATTTACACCTATTTTAAAAGGTCTAAAATCTATAATAGGCAAACAATTTATATTTCTGATTTGAAAAATAAGAGCAAATAAAGTAAATATTGCTGTTAGGATTATTGATTTTTTAAAACTTAGTGTTGAAATAAGTTTCTTTCTGTAGAAAATAATTACTAAAACAAAAAATAATATAATTACATTTTTACCAAATGTTTGCCAGTTTGTTAATTTAATTGCATCCCCAAAACATCCGCAATCTGTTACTGGATTTGCAACAGCAAGCCATAAGGTAAGAGGTGTAAAAAATAGCATAAAAGCTAATGCAACCCATGCACTTAGTTTTGGAAAAATATTAAAAAACAATGTTAAACCAACAACAAGTTCAGCAATAATTAATAATACTGCCAGCACTAATGCAACAGGCATTAAAAAATCTAAACTCATGGCTTCGAAATAATCGCCTAATTTAATTTGAAAGCCGACAGGGTCAACTGCTTTTACAAAACCTGAAAATACAAAAACTATTCCTGTTAAAATTCTGCTTACTTTTATTAATATTTTCATTTTTAGAAGACTTATTTATTCTTTTTCGTTTTCAATTACTTTCTTAATCATTGCAAAAACTGCATAATTTATCATATCGTAATAATTTGCATCTACATTTTCTGAAATAAGTGTTTTTCCATTATTATTTTCTATTTCTTTTGTTCTGAATATTTTCATAAGAATTAAGTCCGTAAACGAACTTACTCGCATACTTCTCCATGCTTCATCGTAATCATGATTTTTATCAAGCATTAACTTTTTTGCTTTAATAAAGTACTTATGATATAGTTTTTCTGCAATTTCAACATCAAAATTAACATCTTCGCTAACACCTAGTTCAATTTGAATTAACGCGATAATTGCATAGTTTATTATGCCTATATATTCTGGAACAATTCCTTCATCAACTTTTTGTTCTGTACTTGTTTCAAGCGTTCTAATTCTTTGAGCTTTTATATAAATTTGATCGGTAAGAGAACTAGTTCTAAGTATCCTCCACGCAGTTCCATAGTCTTTTAATTTTTTAACAAATATGTCTTCGCATATTTTAATAACTTCATCAAATTGCTTTTTGGTATCTGGCATTATATTTCAGAATTTATTTTTTAGAATCTTTTTTGGTTTCAATATGCTCTAATGCAAGATTATAATCTACATTAAAAAAGGTGTCTGCTTCTTGACCTTCAAGGATTAGTGTGTCTTGGGTAATTTCAATAATTTGAAGCCCTTTATGTTCTCCATATAAATATGCTTGATTATTAGGGCTTAGGTGTAAAATACTTATACCTTTTTCATTTTTCTTCAAAGAAACTAAATCATTATAAATACCTCCAGGATTTTTGAATTTCAATTTTAAATCTTGAACAACTTTAGACATTCCTTTTTTCTTTGTTTCAATTTCAGGTTTTTCAACTAATTGAATTTCTTCAAATTTATATTTATCATCGTGTTTTATGTCTATTATAAGTCCAGACTTATCTTCTTCCGTATTTATAATATTTTCAGTTTTCATAAAAAAAACTCTATGAGGTTTTGGTTCTCTAAAGAATGTTCTGAATAGTGTATTGAAAAATGCGTTCATATAATATTGTTTTTATTTTTTAAGTGGCAAATATAAATAAATATTACATAAAAAAACTCTTTGGTTATTTAAATATTTTTATTTACTTTGCAATAACATAAGCTAATGAAACATTTCCTTTTTATATTACTTATTATATTTTAGTGTTACAATTCCCAAAAAATATAACTAATTAATATGCAACTAATTGAGAATAAAACATCATATAAAGAGATTGTTTTTAAAAATAAAATCTTATCTTTAAAAACTAAATAAAAAATCAATTTACAATTCAAATAATAATAATTAAAATTTTACAATTATGAAGAAATTTTTTATACTTTCAACTTTGTTAATAATAGGTGTACTTTCATTTTATTATTTTCAAAGTAACAAAAAACAGATTTCTGAGAAAACAGAATTTAGCCCAAAAGAATTATGGGATATAGAATTTAAAAAGAAAAAAGAAAAAAGAAAAGTTGGCTACGATAAAGCTGACAAACCTGATGAATTTAGTAAGTATTTCAAAGATATTACTACTAAAGTAGGAGAAAGTGAATCTTCATATAAAATGAACTACAAAGTTTCTGAATTAAACAAAGCAAAAGAAAGATCCGCTTCTTTAAAAAACGAAAAAATAATTTTACCTTGGATCCAAAGAGGACCTGGAAATGTTGGAGGAAGAACTAGGGCGGTAATTATTGACCCTGATGATGCATCACACAATACTTGGTATGCAGGTGCAGCAACAGGCGGTATATGGAAAACAACTGATGGAGGAAGTAACTGGACAAATTTATCAGAAAACTTTTCAAATTTATCAGTTAACGCATTAGAGATGTCCACATCAAATACTGATATTATTTATGCTGGAACAGGTGAAAGTTTCCCTGGTGGAACAAATTTAAAAGGAAATGGAATATGGAAATCAACAGATAGAGGTGTTAGCTGGACTCAATTATCTAGCACTTCTACTGATGAAAATTTTGCTTATATTAATAGGTTAGTAATTGATCCTTCAAATGCTGATATTGTTTTAGCTGCAACAGAAACGGGAATATATAAGTCAATTGATGGAGGAAGTAGTTGGAATAGAAAGTATTTCAGCTCATTTGGAGTAGAAGATTTAACAGCAGACCCAACAAATTTCGACATCCTATTTGCCGGTGAAAATTCTGCCGGAATATTAAGATCAGTTGATGCTGGTAATACTTGGGCTGTATCTTCTGATGGAATTGGAGCAGGAGGCAGATTTGAAGTTACTGTCTCTAATGTTGATCACAATTACGTTTATGCGGGAGTTGACGTTTCAAGCACAGAATCATCTGTATATTTCTCAACAGATAATGGAATAAATTGGAAAAAATATAATGATTCTCAAAATTTTTTAGGAGGACAAGGAGGATATGACAATGCAATTTCTGCTCATCCTTATATTGCAGATGAAGTCTTTGTTGGAGGCGTTGACATTTGGAAACTAAAATTTAATGGTGCTGAAAGTTCAACAGTAAATCCTGAAATATTGAGAGCTTTTACAGTTAATACTAGCTTTTTATCTTTCATTAATTATGGAGGACCTTATCTTGGAGGAGGAATGAGTGCTGACAATGGAAATAACTTAGTTCCATCAGATTGGGTATCAGTTGAAATTCGGTTTGGACCTGGCATTAGCCAAAAAGCACATAGATTTACAGTTCCTGCGGGCTCAACATCTGGTGTTCCTGCATCTAGTTATACATATCAAGACTATATTGATGTTCCTTTTGAAGTTTGGGATGTAACTAATAACATACAGTTAATGGTGTCGTTTCGAGATCAAGAAATTGACAATGTTTTTAACTTATATGAAAGAACTGGTGATAATTATGGGGAAATTGGAAGGGAATATATTTTTGTAAATTCTGTTCCTTATAATCCAACAACACCAAATACAAATATAACTACTAACGGAGGGCATTTATACAAAAACCTCTATATGTTTTGGCCAACATTAACACCAGGACAAACTTGGGAACCAAACAACTTACCAAACTCTAAGATTGTTGTAACATATGGAACTATTACACAAATAGCAGGAGTAAAAACAAGTATAGCAGATGCTTATGGAAACTATGGAGGTCCAAATGGATTTAATCAAGGTGCTGGTTTAGGGCAAACTTCAATACCAGGATTACACCCAGATCATCATAACTTAACAATAATACCAACTGGTGCTCCAAATTTTATCTTTATAGATGCTAACGATGGTGGATTTGGTTATTCTAATGATAATGGTATGGATATAAATCAAATACCAAACAACTACATAACAACACAATTTTATGGAGTAGCGAAACACCCTACAGAAAATGAATACTTTGGAGGAATGCAAGATAATGGCTCTTGGCAATCACCTGTTGGAGAAGATGCTTCTAGTAGCAGCAATTATTTTTTCAGAATTGGAGGTGATGGTTTTGAAGCATTATGGCATGCTGAAAATCCATATTTAATGCTTGGAAGCGTTTATAATAATGCTATCAGACGGTCAAATAACAAAGGTGCTACATGGCATACCGTAAGTGGAATAGTTAATGGAGATGGTCCATTCTACACAAAATTATCAGTTTCAAAAGAAGACCCTGATTTAGTTTTTGCAGTAAGAAACGGTGGGGTTTATAGGTCTACAAACTTTGGTCAGTCTTGGTCTCCTAAAGCCATAACAACCAATTGGTTATTAGGAGGTTATCTTAGTGGCTCTCATAATGTTGAAGTATCATTAGCAAATGGAAAAATTGTATGGGCAGGTGGTGGAATGGCTACAAGATTTGATGGAACGAGAATGCAAATGCAAGTTTCGACAAATTATGGTAATTCTTTTACTCCGGTTAATGATTACAGCCTAGTTACGATGCAAAGTTACATAAGTGGAATAGCAACTCATCCTAGAGATGAAAACACTGCTTATATTTTATTCTCACGTAGTAATGCCCCTAAAGTATTAAGAACAACTAACCTTGGACAAACCTGGACTGACATTTCTGGTTTCGGAACAGGAAGTGTAAGTAATAATGGTTTTCCAAACGTTGTAACACATTGCTTACTTGTAATGCCACACAACCCAAATATAATATGGGTTGGAACAGATATTGGTTTATTTGAATCTACCGACAATGGAGTAAGTTGGCACATTGCAGACAACGGACTTCCTAATGTTTCTGTATTTGATATGCATATATCTGGAAACCAAGTAGTTATTGCTACTCACGGAAGAGGAATTTGGTCTGTTGACATTGAAGATATTAACAAAGCAACTTATATAAAATCACTTGAAGATTTTGAAGTAAATACATTGAAGATAACTACTAATTTAAAAGTTTCTTATGATAGCGTTGAAGTTTATTTAAATAATGCATTAGTTTCTACTGAATATACTCCTTCTACAGGTGTTCAAGATTTAACGTTTCCGAATAATACTGGAATGGAAAATGTTTCTGCATATATTATTGGTTATATTTCTAATGAAGAATATCAATCTAATACTTTGTCTAGGACAGTAACAGTTGTTAATATAAGGAACTTAAATAATAAAAAAGATATTGAGATTTACCCAAATCCAAGTTCAGGCAAATTCTATTTTAAATTAGACGCTAATCTAAAAGAATATAAAATTGAAGTTTATTCTTTAAATGGGAAAAATGTATTTTCTCAAAGCGGTTCTAATTCAAAAGAAAACAGTGTTAACCTAAGCTCTTTGAAAGATGGTATATATATAATTAAAATAAAATCTGGACAAGATTTTTATTCTAAAACAATACAAATAAAGAAATAGGTACACATCCTGTTATAAATTAAAAAATCAGCTTATTTTTAATAAGCTGATTTTTTAGTTTAGGGTATTCAGCAAATAATTTAAGGGTGTCAATAAAAGATAAATCTTCTTGTGAAAGGTTATTGTAGCATTTAAATATGACAAACATTCTCTTTTTTTGAATAAACAAACGTTTATTTTGGGGGATTTTATCTATTTTTTTCAATTTCATTTAAGCACTTCAGGATTATCTTAATACATAAGTAACAAAAAGTTAAGACTGACAATATTTTATTACAAAACACTTCGCTAAACAAAATTATAATCCAATTTCTTTTTTATAAAAATTTCAACATACTATAAAATCTTTATTTACAATAAAATAACAAATATAATAGCCTAAATAATCTTATTCTTAATGTTTCGCATTTTAAATATTTATCAAAAATTATTATAGGTTGTTCCAGTAATTTGTAAAACTCTACATTAATCCATATTATTTATAAAATCCAACAAATATACATTTAAAATGCTTACTAACAGCCAAATATACAAAAATACAAATAGCCCAAATTTGAGCTGTTATTTTTACACAAGGTAC
>CAMZKL010000050.1 GCA_947311255.1 uncultured Chlorobiota bacterium
TGTTTCATTTTTCTTTGTTTTTAATTTAAATAAAAATTTTAATAGTTTTATGACTGTTAAATTATTTTGCAAAAGTAATCCGACTTATAAAAAAATAGGTTAAGGAATGTTTAAGAAAAAGTTAATTAATTGTAAAATTAAAGTTAAGTTAATGTTAAGTTAAAAACTCTCTTTTTCAGATTAATTTTTTGTTTTACTTTTGATGAAAATTATAATATTATTTTATTAAAAATTAATTCTAAGAAATAGCACATGGAAACAATAATTTTAGTAGTTGTAATTAGTTTATTAGTTTTAGCCGTAGTAGATATCGTAGTTGGGGTTAGTAATGATGCAATTAATTTTTTGAATTCGGCATTAGGCTCAAAAGCCTTTAACTATAAAACAATAATGATAATTGCCAGTCTGGGGATTTTTATTGGTGCAGTTTTTTCTAGTGGAATGATGGAAGTAGCAAGAAAAGGTATTTTTCACCCTGAAATGTTCTCTTTTTTTGATATAATGGTAATTTTTGTTGCCGTTCTTATCGGAGATATTCTTTTATTGAACATCTTCAACTCACTGGGTATGCCCACATCAACTACAGTTTCTATTGTGTTTAACTTATTAGGTGCTGCAGTTGCAGTTGGGTTAATTAAAGTTGTTGGAGACAACAGACCTATTGCAGATTTAGCTCTTTTTATAAATTCGTCAACAGCACTTTGGATAGTCTTTGGAATATTACTTTCGGTAGTGGTTGCATTTACTCTTGGATCAATAACACAATATATTTCAAGAATTATTTTCACTTTTCAATTTAATATAAAAACAAGAGCGGTATCAATGGCAATATTTGGAGGAATTTCCATTGCGGCAATTACTTATTTTATTGTACTTAAAGGACTAAAAGGTACCGATTTTTACGGAGAAATTAAAGTCTTTCTAAAAGAATATACTTTAATTATTATTGCAGGGAGTTTTCTATTTTGGACAACTATATCTTTCATTGCACTTAAATTCTTTAAGATTAATATATTAAAATTTATAATCTTATTGGGAACTTTTTCACTTGCATTAGCTTTTGCAGGAAACGATTTAGTAAACTTTATTGGAGTACCAATTGCAGGTTACAATTCTTGGGAGTTTTGGACTGCTGCTGGCTCAATAGACCCTCATTTATACCAAATGGATGCTCTTGGGAAAAAAGTTCCTACTCCAACATTGTTTTTATTTACAGCTAGTATAATTATGATAATTACATTATGGACATCAAAAAAAGCCAAAAATGTAGCAAAAACAACTTTAGACCTTTCAGCACAAGGAGATAAAGATGAAAAATTTACATCAAATTCTTTTTCAAGAGCTATTGTTAAGGGGTCTATTCATCTGAGTAATGCATTTGAAACTATAATACCTATTAAAACTAGAGCATGGCTAGACAGCAGGTTTAAAATGCCTAAAATGACTACAATAGAGATGAAAAATGTTCCGGAGTTTGATTTAATTAGAGCATCAGTAAATCTTTTAATAGCAGCAATTTTAATTTCAATAGGAACATCTTTTAAACTTCCTCTTTCTACAACATATATCACTTTTATGGTAGCAATGGGAGCATCATTGGCAGATAGGGCATGGGGTCGTGAGTCTGCAGTATATCGTATTGCTGGAGTAACTAATGTTATTGGTGGATGGTTCTTAACTGCATTTTCTGCTTTCGTTATTGCATCTACTTTAGCAGCAATAATATACAACACAGGTTTTATCGTAGCTTTATTTCTGGAAATAGGTGTTATCTATTTATTGTTTAGAAATAGCAAGAAAACTAAAACAGATGAAGATGATATAGAAATTGAAAAAGAAGAAAAAGAAGCAATTGAAAGAGAAGAAATAACAGAAGCTGAACTAATTGAAAAAGCTGAGAAACAAATTAAAAGGGTTTTAGGAAAATCAGGCAAATACATAAAAGAAGCTTTTTCGCATCTTACTGAAAATAAAAGTAAATTTGCAAAACCTTTAATGAAAGATATTACCAAACTTAGAGAATATACTAAGAAAAGGAAAAATAGGACTAATAAAGTATTGAAAAAACTAGTGCCGGAAGCTGCCGATTCAGGAATTTTCTATGTTCAAATGATAGAAGCCCAAAGAGAAATTGCCCTTGGAGTTTTTTATGCAATAGAGCCTATTGCAAAACATTTTATTAATTCTCATACACCCCTACTTAAAGAACAGAAAGATGAATTAGATAAACTATATGATTTAATGGATAAATTCAGTTCTAATGTTATGTTAGCAATGGAAAAAAGAGATTTCAAGCAAAGAGATAGTTTGAATGCCCAAATGGAGGAAGTAATTAAATTTATAGATGGTGCACAAAAAAACCAAGTAAAGAGAGTGAAAGCTGATATAGTAAATGTAAGAAACAGTTTATTATATTTTAACATCTTATCAGAATTAAAAAATGTGAATATGTATATAATGAGCCTATTTAAAGCATATAGAGATTTTATGGATGTTACTGAAGAATAAATTAAAATAAGCTAACTTGTTTATTTAAACTTGTCAAGTTAGCCCTTCAATACTTAAACCTATAAAATGAATAAGAAAGACCACAAAATCCTTATTGTTGACGATGAAAAAGATGTAAGAGAAATTCTTCTTTTTAATTTAAGCCAAGAAGGCTATACTGTACATACTGCAGAAGATGGAGAAAAGGCATTAAAAATAATTGAGAAGGAAAAACCTAAATTAATAATTTTAGATGTTATGATGCCTATTATGGATGGCTATGAAACTTGTAAAAAAATTAGAACCCTCCCTGATAATAAAGATACAATAATTGTTTTCTTGTCTGCCAGAAATGAAGATTATTCGCAAATAACTGGCTTTGAAGCTGGAGGTGATGATTACATTACAAAGCCGATAAATCCAAAAGTTTTACTTTCAAGAATTAAAGCTTTGCTTAAAAGATATAAAAACATAATAAATGAAGATGAAATTATAACTTTCGGAGAATATCGTATTGATACAACAGAATACGTAGTATATAAAAAAAATGAACCATTAACACTGCCAAAAAAACAGTTTGAAATACTAAGATTACTTGCATCAAAACCAAACCATGTTTTTACAAGAGAAAAAATTTTTGAAAAAATATGGGGCGATGATGTTATTGTAGGTTCAAGAACAATTGATGTTCATGTTAGAAAAATAAGAGAAAAAACAGGTATTGAAAACATAAGAACCATTAAAGGGATTGGTTATAAATTGAAAGTGTGAAAAAATTAATAAATACCACAAATCCTAAAAAAATCTCACTAGCAGTTGCTTCAAGTATAACCCTATTTGTAACATTGCTGTACATCTTGTCATGTTTCATTTTTCAAGAAATAAAATTTAATTATTTTGCATTATTATTGTTTAATGTTTCAATTTTCATCTTTTCGTATTCTCTTTTCTTTTTTGTTTTAAAAAGGTTTATTTATGATAAAATAAGACTTATATACAAAACAATACGTAATTTAAAACTTAATAAAGACAAAAATCATGAACTTGATAAAGAAGATATAATAAAAGAAGTAAAAGAAGAAGTTGAAGAATGGAGTAAAGAACATAACACAGAGATTTCTACTCTTAAAGAAAGAGAAACTTTTAGAAGAGAATATATTGGTAATATTTCTCATGAATTGAAGAATCCAATTTTTAATATACAAGGATATGTTCATTCTTTAATAAACGGAGCTTTAAATGATAATAAACTTACAAAAAAGTATTTGAAAAGGACAAATAAAAATGTAGAAAGAATTATAGATATAATTGAGGATTTAGATACTATTTCTGAACTCGAAATAACAAACTTAAAAGCAAATTTTATAAAATTTGACATTTTAAAATTAGCTAACGAAGTATTAGATTTATTTATTGATAAAGCAACAAAAAAGAATATTAAAATATTTTTCAGAGAACCATATTCAAATCCAATTTTTGCAGTTGGAGATAAAAACAAAATAAAACAAGTTTTTATTAATCTGATTGATAACGCAATAAAATATAGCTTTAAAGATAGTAAAATAAAAATAAGTTTCTTCGACATGGATAAAAATCACTTAGTTGAAATAACTGATGAAGGTCTGGGAATTCATAAAGATGATCTATCAAGAGTTTTTGAACGTTTTTACAGAACAGATAAAGCTCGTTCAAGAGATAATGGTGGCACAGGTTTAGGTCTTGCAATAGTAAAGCATATTATTGAAGCTCATAATCAAACAATTAACGTTAGAAGTACTATTGGCATTGGTACAAGCTTCGCTTTTACAATATTAAAAGCATGATTTTTAACTCTAAAATTCTAAAATCTATTCTTTTTTATTAACTTTGATGTTTTAATATGAAACACTAATGACAAATATTTTTACACCCAAGAGCCTTAACTATTATCAAGCACTTTGATTTCAAACTCAATAAAACAAGTACTCCTATGTTCTAAACAACATAATTATTTTAATGCTGGTTACTAAGGGACCATTTTCAATATCAACCAATTAAGTAATTTTAGCACATAAAAGCAAAACATATAAAAATCATTACTTCAAGAATAAATCATAAACAATTTTACATGAAGAAAACTTTAACATATATTATAACACTATTTCTTCTTCTTATACTAAGCTGTAATATTTCTCAAGAATATACTTTTAATAAAGATATGTCTGGCACATCAAGTTTGGAAGTTGATATGTCTCAATTAATAGACTATATGAGCAGTATTGATTCTTCAAACAGTTTTAATAAAAGAAAATCAATTGATACTCTAGATAAATCTTTTGAAAAAATTGCTGCAAAATTCACAGAAAATGGTGCAACAAATGTTAAATATGGTTGGAAAAAAGACAAAAAAATATTATTTATATCGTATAATTTTAAAGATATAAACACACTTAATAAAATGTTAGCTTTAAATGAAACAGGAGAACTTTTTGGAGGAAGAATGGGAACAGATTCTATCTCAAAAAATCCTAAGTTTATAAAAAAAGGAAAACGAAAACTTTCATATATCGCTCCTAGTAACACAAATGATACAATTTTTAAAAAAGCTGATATTGAATCAATGAAAGATTATTACGGTTATAAATTAAAATTTAATTTTCCTACAAAAATCAAAACATTAAAAAGTGAATATGCAAAATTAAACCCCGACAAAAAAAGTATTGAATTTTCAGGAAGTTTATTTGACATTTATTCTCCTGATTATTCTATGAATTTTGAAGTAAAACTAAAAAGATGGTAAATACCTCTTTTCTTAAACCTGTATTAATAATAAAATTTTAGACACATGAAACATACACGACAAAGATTTTGACACCCAAGTGTATGTTAATAAGACTGCATACAAATTACATGCAGAACAAAGCAAGTGTTCCTATGTGCAAAACAACACAATTATTTTAAAAACAAACATAAAAGTAACTTACTCAATATAAACTAATTAGAAAAATTTAGACACATGAAACACCCATTCTAAATGCTTAACACCCAAGAGAATGACTAATACAGTTTCATAATTAAAATAGAATAAAAAAGGCATATATGCGTGGTTCTTGCTTCGCAAAAAATCTACGTGGCCTTTAAAATCAATAAAAAATAGACATATGAAAAATTTAAGTATTATTATCTTAGCATTAGCTACAATTCTTTTCTCTTCATGTTTTAGTGAAGAAAAACAAGAAGAAACAGGAAAAAAAATTGCAGAAGGTATTTTTGAAAAAATACTAGAAAAAGCAGCAGCGGAAGACGGAAAAAATATTGATGTTGACATTGACCTTGATAAGGCAATGGACGGAGGAGGAATGACAATAACTGACGAAAACGGAAAAGAAATAAAAATTACGGGAGATGATGGCGAATTAAAAATCTCTGGAGAAGACGGAGAAGAAGTTACTTTTAGTGGAAATACCAAAGAAATTCCTGATAATTTCCCAAAAGATGTTTATCTTGTTAAAGGAGAAATAGAATCCGTAGGTAATATGAACTCTAAAAAAGGAAGCATGATAACTGTTGTTATAAAACCTGAGAACAGTAAAGAAGATGTTATAAGTAAAATTAAAAATGAAATGAAAAGCAACGGTTGGAAAAGTGAAATGGATATGAATATGGGAGGAGAAGCAATGTTTATTTATAAAAAAGATAAAAATAGTGCAACAATTACTATAAATGGCAAAGATAAAGACCTAAAAGCAGCATATATGGTAACTACTTCTGATGAAAAATAAAAACATTTAAAACATTGGACAAAAAAGTCGGTTTAAACCGACTTTTTTACTTTTAAAATACTCAATTTCTATGCAACTTGCTTTTAATATATTAAAAAAAATAACAATCCGGAAACTTTTTAATGCACTAAAACTATATCTAAATTTTATTGTTTCAAGCATTTTTAAAAGCTCTCGGATATATGCAAAGCCAATAAGCATATCAATTGAACCAACTTCTAATTGCAACTTACACTGTCCTGAATGCCCAACAGGAACTGGAGAACTAACACGTTTAAAAGGAAATATTAATTTCAACATTTATAAAAAAGCAATAGATGAACTTTCTCCTTATTTAATAAATTTAATACTATATTTTCAAGGAGAACCTTTTTTAAATCCTGATATTTTTAAACTTATTGAATATTCTGCTAAAAAGAAAAATATTTTCACAGCGACATCAACAAACGGACATTTTTTAAATTCTGAAAATGCAAAAAAAACAGTAAAATCCGGACTCGACAAACTTATTGTTTCAATAGACGGAACAACGCAAGATATTTATCAAAAATATCGGAAATCAGGAAATTTAGAAACAGTTATACAGTCTGTTAAAAACATTGTTTTTTGGAAAAAAGAACTAAAATCCAAAACACCTTTTGTAGTAATTCAATTTTTGGTTTTTAAGTTTAATGAACATCAAATTCCTGAAATTAGAAAGTTAAGCAAAAAACTTAAAGCAAATAAACTTGAAATAAAAACTGCACAAATTTACAATTTTAAAGACGCTACAGACTTAATTCCCCAAAATAAAAAATACACCAGATATAAAAAAGATGAAACCGGAAAATACAAGATAAAAAGCAAACTTAAAAACAAATGTAAAAGACTTTGGGAGTCTGCAGTTATTACAAACACAGGAGATGTATTACCCTGCTGCTTTGATAAGGACGCTAAATATTCTTTCGGAAATATTTCAAAAAATTCTTTTCAGAAAATTCAAAACAATAATAAAGCTCTAAAATTTAGACAACAACTCCTTTCAGATAGAAAAAAAATTGACATCTGTAAAAATTGTACAGAAGGACTTTTTTAATACGAATTTTTAGAAGTCCCCATAACATAGAATGAACGGCACAGACTTTCAAATCCGACGGGTTAACCCGCCGGTTCTGACACCCTCTAATTTTATAATTGTTATAATATAAACTATTTTATACATTTCCCTTGCCTGTTTCCTTGTTTCTTAGCATTCTGTCTTCTTTTCTGTTTGCCAGACTGCATATCAAAAAACACTCTTTGGTCATCACTCAGAATCTTTCGAATATCTTGTCTGTGTTGAGCTCTTTTTTTAGCCATTGTTAGTTTAATTGCACTAATTTCTTCAATTGCTATGTTTACATCAGTAATTTTAACATTATCTCCTGTTGAAATTGTATTCAAATGTGCCTGTTTCTCTCTTAATTCATTTTTTAAAGGAAGCATTACCTTCATGTTTGCTGTTCGCATATCTTTTATTTGCGTTTTTTGAACATCTGTTAAATCTGGGATGTTCATCATTCTGCCCCCTACTTGTCCTTTTCGTTTCATCTGTCCTTGTGCAAAAATGCTTCCTGAAACAAACACCAACACTGCAATAATCATTATTTTTTTTGTTCTCATTTTGTTTGAATTTTAATATTATTTATAAAAAAATATTTTGTTGCCTTTTTGACTTTTATTTTTTGAAAAGGTTTAAGCATAAAATTTCACATTTTCCTAAACCTTTTATAAAACCATTAAAATCTTTGATTTACAAACATTTACACTTATCATAAAATTAAGTTTCAAATCTAAATTATATATTAAACACACTATACACATTAGAATCTAGTTACGGCTGTCCAAACTACACAAAATATTAAGTTTTACTACTTTCAGTATAGCACCGCTAAAATGAGAGAATTAAACTTAGCAAAGCGATATGTTTTGCAATATTAAGTACGTATTAGAAAAATTTAACTTATAAAGAGAATTTAATATAATCACTTAAAAGTTTTATTCGAATGACCTAGTATATTAAAAAATAAACTCTAGCGTAAAATCATAAAAAACAATATTGCGTTATAATCTTATTTTAAAATAACTTTTTTGAATTGTAGAGTTTCTAATTTTGAATTATAAAAACTAATTTAAATTTTAGCTTGTAAAAAAAATAATGTAATGTCAATAAAAAGACAAGCCTTTTTTATTAGCTAAAAAAAAGTATTTTTGCACTTTAAGATATAAAAAATAAAGATATAGTGAAGAACATAAGAAATTTTTGCATAATAGCCCACATAGATCATGGAAAAAGCACTATTGCAGACCGACTTTTAGAAAAAACGGAAACTGTATTTGCAAGAGATTTGCAAGAGCAAGTACTTGACGATATGGAACTTGAAAAAGAAAGAGGAATTACAATTAAAAGTCATGCCATACAAATGGATTATGAATTAAACGGAGAAGATTATACATTAAACCTTATAGACACTCCCGGACATGTTGATTTTTCTTACGAAGTTTCTCGTTCAATTGCTGCTTGTGAAGGTGCTTTGCTTATCGTAGATGCCACACAAGGCATTCAAGCTCAGACCATTGCAAATGTTTACATGGCAATTGAAAATGATTTAGAAATCATTCCTGTTCTGAACAAGATGGACATGGATACAGCAATGCCAGAAGAAGTAAAAGATCAAATAATTGAACTTCTTGGAGGAAAAAGAGAAGAAATAATTGAAGCAAGCGGAAAAACAGGACTAGGAGTAGAACTTATTTTGGAAAGAATAATTAAAGATGTACCTCATCCGCAAGGAGATGAAAATGCACCTTTACAGGCAATGATTTTTGACTCTGTTTATAACTCTTACAGAGGAATAATTGCATATATCAAAATTATAAACGGTACAATTAATAAAGGAGATTATGTGAAATTTGTAAATACCGAAAAACAATATTATGCAGATGAAATCGGAGTTCTTAGACTTAAACAAGAAAGTAAAAAAAACTTAAAAGTAGGAGATGTAGGTTATATAATTTCAGGAATTAAAGAATCAAAAGAAGTTAAAGTTGGAGACACAATAACACACGTAGATACTCCTTGCGAAGCTGCTGTTGATGGATTTGAAGAAGTTAAACCAATGCTTTTTGCAGGAATATACCCAATAGATACAGAAGACTATGAAGACCTTAGATATTCAATTGAAAAACTTCAATTAAACGATGCATCCTTAACATTTGAACCAGAATCATCAATGGCACTAGGGTTTGGTTTCAGATGTGGGTTTTTAGGTTTGTTGCATATGGAAATTGTTCAAGAACGGCTAGATAGAGAGTTTAATATGAACGTTATTACTACCGTACCCAATGTTTCATACATTATAATAACAACAAAAGGTGAAACAATAGAAGTACATAATCCATCTGGACTGCCTGATCCCGGGATTATAGCAGAAATACAAGAACCATATATTGATGCACAAATAATTACTCAAACGGACTACTATGGTCAGGTTATGAAACTATGTCTTGACAAAAGAGGAGAACTCCTAAAAGAAACATATTTATCTTCCGATAGAGCAGAACTTGCATTTAAAATTCCTTTGGCTGAGATTGTTTTTGATTTTTATGATAAACTTAAAAGTGTTTCAAAAGGTTATGCTTCATTCGATTACCAAATGTCTGAATTTAGGAAAGCAAATCTTGTAAAATTAGACATTTTAGTTAACAGCGAAAAAGTTGATGCTCTATCAACATTAATTCATGCTGATAATGCATATAGATTTGGCAGAAGAATGACCGATAAATTAAAAGATTTAATTCCTAGACAACAATTTGCAGTTCCAATACAAGCAGCTATCGGCTCAAAAATTATTGCCCGAACAACAATAAAAGCAGTAAGAAAAGATGTTACAGCAAAATGCTATGGTGGTGATATTACTAGAAAAAGAAAACTCCTCGAGAAACAAAAAAAGGGTAAAAAAAGAATGAAACAAATCGGAAATGTAGAAATTCCACAAAATGCTTTTATGGCTGTTTTAAAGTTGGATTAAAAAACACTTAAATGAAAAAAATAATTTTTGCACTTACATTACTTTTAATACTATTCTCATGCGATGAAACATATTACCCTCGTTCGCACGGATATATTAGAATAGACTTTCCCAAGAAAGAATATAAACAGTTCAACTCTGCTTATCCTTATACTTTTGAAATTCCTCAATATTCTAAAATAGAAAAAGACACTAGCAGAGGTGCAGAAAAACTATGGTCCAACTGGAATTTTAAAACCTTTAATGCAACAGTATATTTAAGTTATAAAAACATTGAAAATAATTTAAATGAATTAGAAGAAGATACTCGTAAATTAGTATATAAACATACAATTAAAGCAGATGAAATTACCCCTGTAAACTGGAATAACAAAGAAAAAAAAGTTTATGGAACATTATATGAAATAAAAGGTAATGTAGCATCTCAACTACAATTTTATTTAACCGACAGTACAAAACACTTTCTTCGTGGAGCTTTTTATTTTAACCGCATTCCAAATAAAGATTCTCTTGCTCCTTCTTTAGCTTTCTTAAAAAAAGATATTGATAAAATGATTGAAACATTTGAATGGAAAAATGAAACACCCTGAAAAAAGTGTTGGAGCACTTTATAAAAAGTTTTAATTTAATTTCTGGTTAAAACAAAGGCACTTGGCTAACAAAGAATGATAATTCAGGTATTTCTATGTTATAATCAAAATAATTATTTTAAGCACAAAATATTTATATAACCTACTAAACACAAGGCAATTACAAAACCATACACACATGAAGAATAATATAAAAACAATAGGAGTTCTTGGTGGAGGAAGCTGGGCAACAGCATTAATAAAAATACTTTCAGAATCAGAATTAATAGAAAAAATAAATTGGTTTATAAGAGATAAAACAAATATTGACTACATAAAGAAACACCATAGAAATAAGTTTTATATAAGCTCAGCAAATCTTAGAACTGAAAAACTTTCATTGACAAATGACATTAATTTTACTATTGAAAAATCTGATTTATTGATAGTTGCAATACCATCTGCATTTATCAAAAACGCACTATCTAAAAATAATTTCTCTTTTTCTGAAAAATATATTTTTTCAGCAGTAAAAGGGATAATTCCAGAAGAAAATCAGATAATTGCAGAATATTTTAATGAAAAATATAAAATCCCAATTCAAAATATTGGTGTTATAGCGGGTCCTTGCCATGCTGAAGAAGTTGCCTTAGAAAGGTTATCATACCTAACAATTGCATCAGAAAACAATAAGTTGGCAAATTTTATGGGAGACAGATTAAGAACACATTTTACAAAAATTAAGATTTCTGATGATATTTACGGGACGGAATATTCTGCTGTTTTAAAAAACATTTTTGCAATAGCATCAGGGATTTGTCACGGACTTGGATACGGAGATAATTTTCAGGCTGTTTTAGTTTCAAATTCAATACGAGAGATAAAACGCTTTGTTAACACTGTTCATCCAATAACAAGAGACATTAAAAACTCAGCATATCTTGGAGATTTACTGGTTACAGCATATTCAAAATTCAGCAGAAATAGAGTTTTTGGCACAATGATAGGTAAGGGTTACTCTGTAAAAAACGCTTTATTGGAAATGAAAATGGTTCCGGAAGGTTATTATTCTGTTAAAGGAATTTGCAAGATTAACAAAAAAAAACATATTGACCTGCCTATTGTAAATGCTGTTTACAACATTCTATACAAAAACAGTTCTCCTGCATCCGAAATAGAGGATTTAACTGATAAAATAAATTAAAATCCACTTATTTATTATAACTTTCTATTACGTTCTAAGACAACTGCAAAACATTCTGTTTCAATAAGTTTTCCTCTTTCAGTATAGAAATACCACACTGAAAGTAGTAAAATTTCATATTTTTGTAGTTTGAACACTCAAGAAGAAATCCGAATACATAAAGCGGTTAAAAAAATTAACTTTAAAAAAACTTCAACCGAAACATTCAACAACTCATCCTAAAAATTCCTCAATCCAGAAAGTATAATTTTAGAAATATTTCATTTTGGCTGTTATTTGTATCAAATTTAAAACAAACCAAACATGAAAAGTCTAATAATTATATTTTTTACAAGTATAAGTTTCTTAAACTTAAATGCACAACAAACTTTAACAGGAAAA